>DASUVS010000375.1:0-9901 GCA_036378835.1 Binatia bacterium
CGCCCGGATCAGCACGTCGGCTGGCGTTCTGACACGGAGCCGGAGAATCCTGCTGCTGTTATCGATACTGTTCGCGGCGCTTTCAATGAGGCGGGGCGGGCCGACGAGCGCTAGGGATGGCAATCATGTTTCGAAGCACAGTCACCAGCCTATTCTTTCGCTTGCACGCTCACCGCGCGCGCTCATAGTTGGATGGCGTATTTGAGAACTTCGTCTGAGCTCACATCGTGACTAAGGCCAGGGAGCATGCCGATGTGATCACGGCTCTCGTCGCAACCGTGACTGAACACGTTCACTTTATTGCGAGTAGGCAGCCGCATATGTCAGATCATTCGCTGTTTGGTGAGGGACCCGTAGATGAAAATATATCGCACGTTGTTATGCAGTTTATTCTTAGTAGCCTTCATGTCGACCAATGGCCATGCCCAGTCCGACCTGTTCTTCAAAGGCAAGCAAATCAAGATCATCGTTGGCTTTACCGCCGGTGGCATCGTCGATCTATGGGCGCGATTGTTCACCCAATATATGGGCAAATACATTGCCGGCAATCCCGACATCATCGTGCAAAACGTGCCCGGCGGCGGCTCGATGATCGCGGCGAACCAGCTTTATAATATCGCCAAACCGGACGGGCTGACGCTGGCGATGGTTTCCACGGGACTCTACTTCGATCAATTGATGGGGCGTAAGGAAGTTCAATTCGATTGGGGCAGGTTCGGCTGGATCGGTTCTCCAGTGCGCAATTTCGAAGTACTGACGATGCGCGCCGACACGCCGTATCGAAGCATCGAGGATATTCAGAAAGCATCGCAGCCGCCGCGTTGCGGCACCACTGGCACCGGAGCCACGGGTCATTATTTTCCAAAGTTTGTCGACGAGTCGCTGGGCGCGAACATTCAAATCGTATTGGGCTATCCGGGGAACCGGGACGTTGAAGTGGCCATTGAACGCGGCGAGGTTCACTGCTACGCGATCACCAAGGAGGCATTCCTCCGTGATCCGGGCCGTTCATGGTTGAAGAAAGGATTTGTCCGCGCGCTGGTGCAAGGCGGACAAAAACGCGATCCTCTATTTCCGGATACACCGACGATTTATGAGCTCATGGACAAACACAAAACTCCCGAGGAGCTGAAACGTTTTGCATCGGTGCTGCTCTCACCGGGCGCCATCGGCCGGCCGCTGATGACGCCGCCAAATATGCCGGCGGATAGACTCAGAGTTCTGCGCGATGGCTATGCTAAGATGATTGCCGATCCGGAGTTTCTCGCCGATGCCAAAAAACGCGAGTGGGATGTGGAATACATCACTGGCGAAGACCTGGAAGCAACGGCCAAGAAAGCGGTAAATCAGTCGCCGGACACGATCGCACGACTGAAGAAGATCTTGGCGGAATGAGCCATTCTGAGCAAGTCGATCGAGCTTTCATTCCGGCCCGGTTAGAAAAATCACAAATGTCGGTGGGGCATCTTAGCGCCGCACCATAGTAGGGGAGACAATCTATGCTTACACGCGTTAAAATCGACAATCGAATGGACGGCTTTCTCGGTAAGCCGGCCGGCGCCGGCAAACGTCCGGCGGTCATTCACCTGCACGAGCGTTACGGCATCGTGCAACACACAACGGATCTGGCAGAAAAATTCGTCGAGGCCGGATATGTGACGATCGCGCCGGATCTTTTCTCCCGGTTCACTGGCGACCGCGGCGCGCTGGCAGCGGGAAACGAGCGATGTGACCTGGACGACGAACAAGTTCTGGGAGACATCGATGCGGTGGTCGCCTATTTACGCACAGTGCCTGAGGCCGACACGACGAGAATCGCGATCTCCGGCGTGTGCCAGACCGGCCGGCAGCCGATTCTAATGGCGGCAAAGCGCGACTACATCTGCGCCGCCGCGGTACTTTATGGGGCTGTTTACGACGCCGATTGGAAATCCGATCCGCGCCGGCCTGAACCCATCGACAAGCTAGTCGAGCAGATGAAATGTCCGATGGTGGGAATCTTCGGTGAACTGGACAATCTGATCCCGTTGAATAACATCATTCGCATGATCGAGGTGTTAGCCAAGGCAAAGAAAAGTTTTGACGTTCGCGTGTATGCCGATGCGCCGCACGGCTTTCTCAACGATACCATGCCCGGCCGTTTTCGTCCGGGACCGGCTCAAGTCGCTTGGAAACAGATCACTACGTTTATGGAAGCCGCCTTTGCTGGAAAGTTTGGCAGGGAACGGGCGCTATGGCGTTTCGAAAGCGATTCGTCGGTGAATTACGATTTTACCAAGATGAAACGGTGGGAGTAGTCTGCGCTTCGCGCAGAATCTCAGATCTCAGATCTAAAGAAAAAATCCGTACTCTCGCAAAAAAGGGAGCGGAATTTCTTCCGCTCCCTTTTGTTACATTCTTTACTCTTGTTTAGAGAAACTTTCCTACAAGGTACTGGCTGATTTCCTCCGAACCGCGCAGCGGCTTACCGTCGATCACGAGAACGGGAACCGTTTTTGCACCACAGAGCGCGATTAACTCCTTCTCGTAGTCGGGATTCTCCCGAATATTTTTCTTCGTGATCTTATCTTCGCAGCCCAAGTTGGTCATGCAATTCAGCACGCTCTGGGAAAAGCCGCACTCATTGTAGAAATACAGTTCTAACTGCATACTTGACTAACGCTTTTCGCTGTTAACTTTTTGCGCTTCCGCCAAAAGCTCCTTCGGGTTCCTTTCACCGGCAGGAGTAACGGATTTTGCGTAGCGAACCACGCCTTGCTTATCGATGATGACGGTGGCGCGGTCGGTGATTCCCTTGTCCTCGAGAAAAACGCCGTACTTCTTCGCCATCTCCCCCTTGGGATGAAAGTCCTGTAATAGCGGGAATGACACACCGCCGCACGACTTTGCCCAGTTGTCGTGAGAGAATCTGCTGTCGATGCTTACACCCATAACTTGGGTGTCCGCGGCCTTGAACTCTTCTTTGAGAGCTTCCAAGCCCGGTATTTCCTTGGTTCAAGTGGGGGTCCAATCCAACGGATAGAACACCAACATGACATTTTTTTGCCCCTTGAACTGGCCGAGCGTAAACTTGGTTCCGCCCAAGTGACTCGCCAGTTCGAAGTCAGGAGCTTGTTTGCCGACTTCGATCATGATGATTCCTCCTTTTTAGTTATCGTTAGCGATGCTCTCACTATATCTAAATGCCAAGTCTTTTCAATATTAGAGCGAGCGAAAGCAGCTGAATCAGATAGCGTTGATCTGCATCAAACGAGGTGAAAACGATCGTGCAAGCCTCGCCAGCTGCCGATCTGTCCAAGCTCGGCCAGCACCGTCGTGGTCGGCGGCAGAATTGGGAAATCATGCCGATTGATTCGCGACAAAGCATCCTGTGGCGCAAGCCACAAACTAGCGCTGACTTCTTCCGAAGTGGATAGCGGGACCTGGCAGGGTGGCAGCTTGGCAATGTAAAAGCGGGTATCGAAGCGCATCGAATAGATCTCAGGAGTCACCCAATGATCGAAGTAAACCGCCCGGGAGAGATCGCAAATGAGATTTTCCGACTCCAGGAATGAGGCGAAATCCAATTCGCTTCTCACAATTGCTTGCCGCTTGAGCTCGATTCGATCTTTGGCTCCTGAGTCGCGCAAGTCGAGTTTATCTCCAGATTCCGTCACACAAAGAAGCACGCCGACCTCTTCGAAGAGTTCTCGGACCACCGCGATCCAATGACCTAGCGCTTGCTTGGCATTGTCATCCGTACCAAGAATCTGTCGGGCATCGTTGGCCGACAGCCCGCGACATCTTTCTAGGACCCTGGATGAATAATCTTCTCGATGAACCGCACCCCCGGGAAAGACGTAATAGCCGCCGAGAAATTTCATCTGCGGCGGCCGCCGAGTCAAAAGAATTTCAAAATCGCCTTGATCGCCGGGTCTCAGGAGAACGACCGTGGAGGCATTGCGGGGTTGAACCATCAATTGATCTCAAAATCCGCTGCGCGGAGCAAATCAGTCTTTCAAACGCAATCAGTCATCTCTCTCCCTCATCACGAAATCGTCCTGAAATTGGATATCATCGATATCCAGTGAAGACCGATTGAGGGAGGGCCGAAGAATTCGCTCCGCATTGTCATGCTGACGAGTAAGGTTCTAACGAGGTCCTTGACGCAAGGTCATTTCGCCGCAGGCTCCATGCCGTGCCGACGCATCAACTCCATCTCGGCATCCTGCGTGGGAGGAATGTCTCCGGACCAGAGCGCTTGCAATTCTTCAAAGTAAGCGTCCATCGCCGGCGCATGAACAACCAACAAGCGGGCCGGCGTCGTGCCTGCATTGCCAAACGTGTGAGCCACCCCGCCGGGCACGAGCACGAATGTGTCACGGCGTCCAACGGTGATAGTTTCGCCGAGAGAGAATTCTATTTCGCCGTCGAGGACGTAGAAAGCTTCCTCGCAGTTGGTGTGAACGTGAGCCGGCGGTTTTCTGCCGCCGGGTGGCAAAGTGCGTTCCATCAATGAGAAGGCGCCGGCCGTACTCGCCCGCGTCGCCTTGAAAAACATGGCGCTGCCGCGCGCTGAAAGCAGCGTCCCCTCACCCGCCTCGAGAATAGTAGCCGCGTCTCGCATAATAACTTCCTACGAAGTCAAAATTCGAAATTCGAATATCGAAATCCGACCAAACTTCAATCAAATGGACCCGAAATTCAAAACATCCCAAACTTTACGAGGAACGGTTTTGAACATTGTTTGTTTCTTTCGCTCATTTGAATTTGTTTCGGATTTCGGATTTCGATATTCAGGTTTGTTTAAATTTTTAAGCCGAGAATGTTGTAAGCCGTAACCGGACGATGAAAGCCTTTGAGGTGGAGCTCGCCAACTGATTCAGCGTCGACCAGATCCTCCACGGTTCCGAGCAGACGCTGGGGAATCAAGATCTGCCCGGGCTTGGCTTCACCGCACAATCGCGACGCGAGATTCGTGACGGTGCCGATCGCGCCGTAGTCCAAACGTCCCTCGAATCCGATGGCGCCAATGGTGGCGTAACCCTGCGCGATGCCAACTCCGAAATCCAGTTCGTAGTCCAACTTGCGCCATTTCACCATCAGTTCTGCCACTCGTTGGCGCATTGCAGCAGCCATCTTGACTGCCTCTCCCGCCGGATTGGGCACCGGAACTGGATCGTTGAAGAAAATCATCAAGCCATCGCCGGTAAAACGTTCCAGAGTCGCTTCATGCTGAAGAACCAGCTTACCCATTTCGGCGTGATACTCGTGTAGAACTGCCATTACGTCCTCAGGCTCTGCGGTCTCGGCAAAAGCGGTAAAGCCGCGCAGATCCAGGAACACCACGGTGATCTCGCGCCGATGAGTTTTAAGCGGGTCCTCGGCGCCTCCAGACAAGATCAACTCGGCAAGCTGAGGAGAGAAGAAACGTTTCAGTCGTTCCAAACGTTCCAATTGTTCCAGCTGTTCTCGGACACGCCGTTCTAGACTTTGATTCCAATCGGCAAGCTCGGCGGCTTGATTTTGCACTAGCTCGTAAAGCTCTTTAATGCGGATCAGCGATCTTGCCCGCGCAAGCAGCTCCGCTTGATTGATCGGCTTCGTCAGAAAATCGTCCGCGCCCGCCTCAATCCCTTTGATCCGTTCTTCGCCGGGGTCCAGAGCGGTGACCATCACGATCGGGAGAAGTTGCGTGGCGGGATTGCTGCGGAGCTTACGGCAAACCTCATATCCGCTCATCTCGGGCATGACTACGTCCAGAAGCACCAGGTCAGGCCGCTCGGCTTCCACTTGAGATAAAGCCTCGACGCCAGAGGCAGCAGTCACGACGTTGTAACCCCTTGCCGTCAATATGTCGGCAAGCAGCTTGACGTTTTTCGGCGTGTCATCGACGACGAGGATTTTGGCAGGCATGCTCATGACTGTTGTCTTATGGTTCGAAACCTCGGGATTTGCGGGCAGTTGTTTTCACCACGAAGACCACGAAGGACACGAAACTTATATCTTTTTACTCGGTCCCGTCGCGAGTACCTTTTCTACTTCGCCGAGGAAATCTTTCAAGCTGATCGGTTTGGTCTGATAGCCATCGAATCCTTCCGCCAACATCGTCTGCCGGTTGTGTGTCATCGCCGATGCGGTGATTGCGATCACTGGAATGGGTTTGGTTTTCGGATCTAAACGGAGCTGCTTCAGCGCCGTAATCCCATCGATGCCCGGTAGCTGGATGTCCATCAAAATGAGCGCCGGAGATTTTTCCCGAGCTAGCTCGAGCCCTTCTTCGGCGGTCTCGGACTCTATGGTCTGGTAGCCCTTGACCTGCAGCACATCGCGAGCGAGCTTCCGGTTTTTCTCGTTGTCCTCAATGATCAGTATCAGTTCGCCAGCCATCTTATCCTTCACTCTGTTCGTGGATATGATCCGACAAGTTCAATCACTCATGGTTCGGCAATCGTCATTCCCGCGCACGCGGGAATCCAGTTCCCCCTCTTTCAAATGATGTCATTCCACAAATCGTTCCAATTTGGATTATGCTTTTCGATCAATTCCAGCTTCCAAGCCCGATTCCACTTCTTCATCTGCTTCTCCCTACTCACGGCAGTCAGCATATCGCCATATAGTTCATAATACACCAGATTGTGAACCCCGTATCTTTTGGTAAACCCTTCGAGTGCATTGTTCTTATGTTGCCATACTCGCTTCTGAAGGTCGCTCGTGACACCGATATAAAGCGTGCCATTGCGCTTACTGGCTAGAATATAAACCGCCGGCTGTTTAGCCATCCAACGTGGATTCCCGTTTTCACGGGAATGACGATAGAATCGAACTCAATTCATACCCGAAAAATATCAATTCATCGGCAGCGTGAAGGTAAACGTCGAGCCTTTCCCGGGCTCGCTTTCTACCCAGATTCTGCCGCCGTGCATCTCGATAAACTTCTTCGTCAATGTCAGGCCCAAGCCTGTCCCTTCCCGCTTTCGTGCATAATCGGACCCTACTTGCCGGAATTCCTCGAAGATCGCGTCATGATGCTCCGGCGCGATGCCAATGCCGGTGTCGCTTACGGAGATTTGCACCGCGCTGTTATCCAAGCTTGCGCGTACCTGGATCTTTCCTCCCTCCGGTGTGAACTTCACTGCATTGGAAAGTAAGTTGACCAGCACCTGTTTGATTTTGCGCTCATCGCCTCGGAACTCACCGAGTTGTTCATCAACCACGCGTTCGATTCTAACGCCGTGCCGGGAAGCGCGCTCCCTTATGAGAACCAACGCGTTATCCAGCGCGTTGGGCAAATCGAACGTCGTCAACTCCAACTCCATATGCCCCGCTTCGATTTTGGAAAGATCGAGAATGTCGTTGATCAGCGAGAGCAGATGCCTGCCAGAGGAAAGAATATCGTCGACGTACTCGTTTTGTTTGTCATTGAGCGCCCCGAACAGTTTTTCCAACAGCACCTCCGAGAAACCGATGATCGCATTCAGTGGCGTGCGTAACTCATGCGAGACATTGGCGAGAAACTCCGATTTGTGGCGATTGGCGGCTTCCAGTTCGCGGCCCTTGGCCTGAATCTCGCGAAACAGTTGCGCATTGTGAATGGCTAGAGCGGACTGTGTCGCAAACGTTTGCAGCAAGTTCACCACTTCGGGATCGAACTCGCCCGCTTGCCGCCGCCAGACTGTCAGGCCTCCGAGAATTTTCTGCTCGCGCAACAGCGGCACCGTTAGAAGCGAGCGATAACCTAGGCGGTTCAGTAACGGTCTAATCCTCGATGTCGAACGCTCACGCTGATCAAAAGTATCCGCAATCTGCACCGGGGCCCGAGTGCTCGCTGCTCGTCCGGCAGCGCCTTCGCCCGCTTTGATCCGCGCGGCTCTAAGAGCTTCGACTGCTTCCTGTTCCATGCGGTGGCTAGCCCGCAAATTAAATTCTTGCGCGTCTTCATCATATTCGTAGATCACTCCACAGTCGGTCCCCGATAGATCGACGGCACGGGCGACGATCGTTTCGAGCACGGTCTCGAGATTAAGACTCGAGCTCACGGCCTGGCCGACCTCCCCCAGCGCTTTCAATTCTTCGACTGATTCCACCAGCTCGCGCGTCCGCGCCTCCAATTCTTGGAACAGCCGCACGTTCTCGATGGCGATCACGGCCTGGTCGGCGAAAGTTTTCAGCAGCGCAACCTGCTTATCAGTAAACGGGCGGACCTCGGTGCGCCGAATCAGAATAGCGCCGATGGCAACACCTTCGCGGAGCAGCGGTGTTGCAAGCACCGTCCGCACCCCCAGACTTCTAGCAAAGCGCGCTCTCAGCTCGTCTTTTGGAACGGCCTCGAGGTCATGAATGTGAATGGTTTGCCGGTCAATGATGGCTCGGGCAGGTATGGAGCTTCGGTCATCAAATGGAGGGTCAGAACTGGCCGAAATCGGCCCGTAATGAGCCATGGTCTTCAAGGAGGCGCCATTGACACGAATGATCGCAGCATCAGTAGCGTCACAAAGCCGTGCCGCATTCTCGGCCACGACATCTAAGACCGGCTGGATGTCGGTCGGTGAGCTGGCGATGACCCGCAGAATCTCGCTCGTCGCCGTCTGCTGCTCCAACGCTTCCGTGAGCTGCCGGTTGCGAGTATCGAGCTCATTGAAGAGCCGGACGTTTTCGATCGCAATCACCGCTTGGTCAGCAAAGGTTTTAACAAGGTCAATTTGACGATCCGTAAACGGCTGAACAAAGTCGCGCCATATTAAAATGGTCCCGGTTGCTGCTCCTTCCCTCATCAGCGGCACTGCTAAGGCGCTACGCGCGCCGGCTCCGCGACCAGGACTCTGATAACCAGATTCAGATTCTATGTACTCTGCTTGAGCGTCAAAGCGTTGAACAGGTCTTCGCTCCAGAAACGCGCGACCATTCAGACTCTCTGGAACTGGTCGGCTAGGTTTAAGAGCAGCTACGACTTCGGGAGTTTCATTGTAGTAAGCTACAAGATTTAACAACTCACCATCATACTGGCGGACATGGCCTTGCTTTGCACCAGCGAGTTTGACGGCATTCGCAATAACCGTATCCAACACGGGCTGAATATTGGTCGGTGAGCTAGCGATGACGCCTAGAATCTCGCTGGTTGCCGTTTGCTGCTCTAATGACTCGCTCAGTTGAGCATTGCGATCCTGCAATTCCTTAAACAACCGGACGTTCTCGATCGCGATGACCGCCTGGTCCGCGAAGGTCTTAACCAGCTCAATCTGCCGTTCAGTAAATGGCTCTACAACATCACACCAAATCAGGATGTTTCCGATTGGCGCTCCCTTTTTCAGCAGTGGTACGGCCAACATGGCCCGATCTCCTGACTCCGACCATGTGAAGCTAGGGGGACCGGGCTGCTCCGTGGTGGTAAGGTGCTGGATTGGTCTCCCCTCTAAAAAGGCACGGCCTGCCAGACTCTCAGCAACGCGTACAGGGTTGGCTTGTAAGTGTGCTATGTAGTCCGGGCTCTCATTATAATGAGCGACCAAGCGGAGAATCTCACCATCGATTTGACGGATATGACCATGCTTCGCACCTGAAAGTGTCACGGCATTTGCGATCACCGTATCAAGTACAGGCTGGAGCTCGGTCGGCGAGCTTGCGATGACGCGCAGCACTTCGCTGGTTGCGGTTTGCTGCTCCAAAGCCTCAGTTAGCTGATGGTTGCGTACTTCGAGTTCTTTGAACAAGCGAACGTTCTCGATGGCGATCACCGCCTGGTCGGCGAAGGTTTTGAGGAGAGAAATTTGTGCGTCAGTGAACGGTCGCACCTCGGTACGACGTATGAAGATGAGGCCGATTGGAATTCCTTCGCGCAGCAACGGTGTCGCTAATGCTGTGCGTGTACTCCTGTTTTCGTAGTCTGGGTATTCCGTCTGGATTTCCGCTGCCAAGTCATCCA
>DASUVS010000376.1:0-8340 GCA_036378835.1 Binatia bacterium
GGTTGAAGATTATTTTTGTGATGTGGAGAGATCATAAACCTTATGACGAAACCCATCACTTGGTGAATATTGCACGACAGAAATTGCGCCAGGCGGCGTGAAAAAAACCGATCGAGGCTTGACAGGGCTCATAGAAAGTCTTCGCTCGCCGATGTCTTGCGCGCCTCGGCTCTAACTCTTTTTGAGCAGCCTGCAATCGGCGTTGTCCATCCACCTGCTAACCCAATCACGAGCTGTCGCTTTCGATTGCGTGAATAGCGCAGTACCCGACTACTTTCCTTAACTCTTCTACGGGCCCGCTAGTATAGACTCGTCCCAACGTCTACAGCCGTCGGTCATTTTCGGTGCAGTCTGTTCCAGTCGGGAGCTTTTTCATAGTTCCATACTGGAGCAGTCATAGCAGCGTTCCAGATGCTTTGACAAACTAACGCTGTTGCGGATCATTTTCCGTTTTGCAGTTCCGGTTCACTTCGCGCTCACCCGCCAGACTTTTCCGCCGGCATCGTCGGCAACCAGCAGTGAGCCGTCGGGCGCCACCGTAACGCCGACCGGGCGGCCGTATGCTTCGAACTTGCTTTCATCCGCAATAAATCCGGTGAGAATATCTTCCATCGGGCCGGCGGGTCTGCCGTTGTCGAAAGGGACAAAGGCTACTTTAAAGCCGACCATCTTCGAACGATTCCATGAGCCATGCATGCCGATGAAGGCGCCGCCGTGATAGCGCGCTGGGAAAGATTTGCCGTCATAAAAAGCCAATCCGAGCGCGGCGGTGTGCGCGCCCACGGCGTAGTCCGGTTTCACCGCTTTGGCAACCAGATCGGGCCGTTGGCCTTTCTTGCGGGGTTCTTCGTTTTGACCAAAGTAGGAGTAGGGCCAGCCGTAGAATGCGCCGGGCTTGACGCTGGTGAGATAGTCGGGAACTAAATCGTCCCCTAGGAGATCGCGCTCGTTAACCACGGTCCACAGTATTTTGGTTTTCGGCTCCCAATCCATTCCCACGGGATTGCGCAGGCCGCTGGCAAAAACGCGCATGCCGCTTCCATCGGGATTGATCTCCAAGATCGCCGCTCGCCGTGGATCCTTGGCATCTCTGCCATCTTCATCGAAGTTAGAGCTGGAGCCTACCGCGACATAGATCTTTTTACCGGCGGGATCGGCGACCAAGTTGCGGGTGTAGTGTCCACCCGCGGGCAGATCGAGGATTTTCTCGCCTCCACCGTCAATCTTGGTTTGGCCGGCACGGTACGGAAAGCGCACTACTCCATCGGTGTTACCGACGTAAAACCAGTTTCCTAGCAGCAGCATGCCGTGCGGCATGTTCAAGCCGGTCAAGAAAACTTCACGAACTTCCGGTTTGCCGTCATTATTAGTGTCGCGGAACAAGGTGATTCGGTTTGACGACTTAGCCGGACGATCGGGGAATACGCGGATCGCCTCGACGACCAGAACGTCATTGTTCGGCAGCACATAGGCCTGCCGCGGGTTATTGAGCTGCTCGGCAAATAGGTGGACAGCAAAACCAGGCGCGGCGGTCGGCATCTTGCCGAGCGGCCAGCCGATCACTTTCGAAGTGTTGCGTACGGACGCTGTTGCGAACGGCGCGGGCAATTGCAGCTTATCTGCCGGTCCCGTGCCGGGCGCGTATTGACTGCTGGATAACTGAGAACGAGTTTCGCTGGAACATGAAAGGAGCAACATCGAGATCAACGCGAGGCTTGTAATAAATGGTTGTTTAAGCGACATCGGATTCTCCTCCAGTGTAGGACAGAAAAATTGCCTGCAATCGGTACTGAATTAGAACATAGACAATCCGTGATTTGCTGTGAAGGGGCAATCATCTTCCCTTAGTCCGGCGTTGGAGTGCATCCGTAGATAGAAACTCGCTTCTCGGTTGTAGCGGCGTCTTGTCCGTTCTAAGATCGCCAACTCACAGGGGGGACTCAATGCATTATCGCGATTTGCGCGGCTGGTTAGAGGGTGTGGAATCTTTCGGCGAGCTCAGAGTCGTGGAAGGAGCCGATTGGAATCAGGAAATCGGCGCAATCGCCGAACTGGCGGCTCGTTCCGAGACGCCGCCAGCGGTTCTCTTCGATAAAATTATCGGCTATCCGGCGGGCCGGCGCGTGCTGACGGGGATTCACAATCCGACATTGAAGCGCCAGTGCCTGACCAATCACCTGCCGCTCGATTACACCCGCGATCAATTTATTGCTGCCTGGAAAGAACGGCTCGACCACCCGACTTTGATTCCGCCGCGGGTGGTTGATTCGGGACCGCTGATGGAAAATGTTTTCGAAGGCGGCGATATAGATCTGTTCTCATTGCCGGCGCCTTTCTGGCATGAAGGCGACGGCGGCCGGTATCTTGGAACTTTGGACATCACTATCAGCCGTGATCTCGACGAAGGCTGGATCAATCTGGGTTGCTACCGTGTCATGGTGCACGACAAGGATACGCTGGCGCTTTACATATCGCCGGGGCACCACGGCAACATTCATCGGCAAAAATTCTTCGGCCGCGGCCAGTCATTTCCGGTGGCGATTAGTTTCGGACCGGATCCGTTGCTCTGGTTCTTCGGTCAAATGGACGTTCCGCCGGGAGAATCGGAATACGATTATGCCGGCGGTGTTCGTGGCGAGGCATTCGAAGTGATTCTCGGCAAGAACACACAGCTGCCGATCCCGGCGTATTCGGAAGTTGCCATTGAAGGCGAAGTCATCCCGGGCACCCAGATACCCGAGGGACCGTTTGGCGAATTCACTGGCTACTATGCCGGCGGCCTCCGTTCCGAGCCGATGCTCAAGGTGAAGCGATTGATGTATCGCGACGATCCGATTATTACCGGAGCGCCGCCGTTTCGTCCTGCGCCCGGAGCTGAGAGCAATCTGATCCGCGCGGCCTATATCTTGAACTACCTGGACCGAGCGGGAGTGCCGGATGTTCGCGGAGTGGCCTACTATCAAACCCGCATGCTGGTTGTGGTTGCCATCAAGCAGCGCTATCCGGGACATGCCAAACAAGCGGCGCTGATCGCGGCGCAATGCCGGGCGGCGGCGCTGCTCACCCGTTATGTTGTCGTGGTCGATGATGACATCGATATTTGGGACAGCAACGAACTGCTTTGGGCGCTATGCACCAGAACCGATCCGATCAAAGATATCGATATCCTGCGCCGTTGCTGGAGCAATCCGATCGATCCGATCATTCCGCCGGAGGAGCGCGGCTTTCAATCCCGCGGCATTATCGATGCCTGTCGTCCGTATGAGTGGATCCATGAGTTCCCGAAAGTGTCGGGCGCCAGTCCGGAACTGAAGAAGAAGATGCTCGAGAAGTTCGGCGCCAGTTTGGCGGGTAACAAATGAAAAACTTTTTATTCTCGGAGAAGTTTCCATGAAACCAACCATGACCGTGGTGAGCATCCTAGTGCTTGCCGTTAATCTTGCAATTCCGGATTCAGCGCGCGCCCAGCAACAAACCAAGAAGCCTTTGGAAAAAGTCCGGCTCACAGTGGCCGCCAAGGCCTTGACCTACCTTCCCTATTATTTCGGCAAGTCAAAAGGGCTCTTTGAAAAAGAAGGGCTCGATCTGGAAACCATTATCATGAGGCCGCCCATCGGCGTGACTGCCTTAGCTGCGGGTGAAGTTGATTACACCGGCTCAACCGGAGTGTCACTACGCGCGGCGATGAAAGGATTGCCGGTGAAGGCATTGATATTCATCCAAACCCGATTGAGCTTCAGTCTGATCGGCCAGCCGGGAATGACGCCGGCAAAAATCAAAAACGTTGCGGTCAGCGGCATCGGCTCGCTGGCGCACTATGGCGCGCAGACCGTGTTGAAACGACTTGGCCGCGATGGGCCTGGTGACAAGATCAATTACATAGCCACGAATACAACGGCAAATAGCTATGCGGCTCTGACCGGCAAAGCGGCGGATGCGGTGATTCTCACGGCGCCCTATACCTCGATGGCGACCTTGGCCGGCTACGTCGATCTCGGCGATACCTTCGATGTGCGCGATGTGCAAGGAGGCCTGGTGGGAAGAATGAGCCACATCCAGAATCATCGCGAGCAGATCAAGGCTGTATTGCGCGCCGTATTGCGTAGCAACGACATGATTCTCAAGAACGATGGCGAGGTGATTCCATTTATACAGAAGGAATTCGGTTTGGAGCAGAACGTCGCGGCTGACAGTTACCGGCAGATCAAGCAAGTGTTGAATGCCGACGGTGATATCGAAGAGCCGGTTTTGAAGTCGATCCTCGATAAAATCAGACAGGAATCCGGCATTGCCGCCGAAATTCCCGTGGACCGTCTCGTCGATCTTTCGATGCTCCGCGAGGCAAGGGCGGAACTCCGCAAGAGGTAGTGCAGACAATAGAGACAGGGAGCGGGAGACAGAAAGCAATCAGCTGAAGACGCCGAAATTCTGATGCCAAAATCCAAAATCGAAAAACCAAAATGAGAGGTCTTGCCTTTCAGCTATCGCCATTGATAAGTTCGCCATGCATCAAAGGAGGTCTGTATGAAATCGCTATTAGCCGCCATTACGTTGATTATGCTGGTCCTTACGCAGACGCGGGCTTTCGCCGACTTGCCGGAGCCCAAGGCCGGCCCACAGAATCCGAATATGGAAGCCGGACGGAAGGCCATCGATGCGAAGGATTACAAGGCAGCGGTAGGGCATCTGACCAAGGCGGTGCAGGAGCTGCCCAATGATGCCGACGCCCATAACATGCTCGGCTATAGCTATAGAAAAACGGGTAACTTCGATAAATCGATGGAGCACTATCAGCGCGCGCTGAAGATCGATGCCAACCATCGCAGCGCCCATGAATACCTGGGCGAGCTTTACCTTGATATGAATCAAATGGCCAATGCCGAAAAACAACTTGTTGCGCTGAAAAAGGCCTGCCCGTTGCTCGGCAAATGCGAAGAGTACGATGACCTTAAACAGGCTATCGAGAACCACAAGGCGAAGAAATAGCAAAAAGAGACGGGGCAGACTAGGAGGCAAGGGCTACATTGATCAACGTTCCAAAAGGTGAACCTTCACACGATTAAGGAAGTTGGCAAATGGCTGAAATAGTCAAAGCTACAATCGGCTTTGTCAGCGGCGGGACTGGCTCCATGCCGCACTACAGTAGCTTTCTCCCGATGATTCCCGAATCAGTGAAATTCGACTTTGTCGGTTTGCAGCTCTACAACGAATCGCTGTATCAGATCGCCGATAAAAAACAGATCATTGTGGAGCGGCTTCAAGAACTGATCGCCCAGCGACACTGGAACGGGGTTATTCTCAGCGCCGCGCCTACGCAAGTGCTCAATCCGGGACTCTTCGATGCGCTCAAAGCGGCGCTTGCGGTTCCTTTCACGACGGCTTTGCATGCTTGTGTTACAGCGCTTAGGGTTTACGGTGCCAAACGCGTCCTTTTGCTGACTCCCTTTGATCAGCGTTTGAATCAGCTGATATGCGGGCATTTGGAGCAGCTACGAGTGGATGCGGTGGCGCCGCATCCTTTTGAGAATCTCGGCGTACCCAGACGCATGGATCCCGACGAAGTCTTCGAACTGACCAAGAAAAATCTCAGTGCGACCGATCCCGTCGACGCAATCTATTTTCAAGGCGCGGTGCTCGATCCGATCAAAGTTCTGGAGAAAATCGAGCGCGAGCTTGGCATGATGGTGATTGCCAGCAATCCGGCCATGTTATGGCACGTGCTTTCGAAGCTCGGGCTTTCCTATCCGATCAGCGGCTATGGCCGGCTCATGCGCGAGTGGCCCGCGATCATCTCCTAGCATGTGCTGAAAATTCTGATTACGGCTGCTCACGACCTCATAAGCATCCCTCGTGCTCGTGGCCGTGAAAACGTGATCGAGATTCCCAACGAAGACGAACATGGATTTGACGCGAGGCGTGCGAATTACAAAGATGAAAGCGGAAAATCTGAAAGCGAACTCCGTTTCCAGCTTTCATAATTCTATCGTAGCGACAAGCTGGCATGACCGAACCTATCTGTTGCGCGCCTGCCTGGTCCAGCTGGTGCCATTCTGCCAATCGATCTGATCGCGCCGGACAGTGCCTCGCAGTCCACCTTCCCAGTCCAGAGCACGGACACTGCCACCGCTGGTGAGATCCAGCCGGGTGCTCTGGCCGCGCTCATTGCGTGCTTCGAGCCCGGACGGGGTTGAAACGATTTCGGCGCGTAGTTTCGGGTCACCGTTAACGTACCAGCCACCCTCCAGATCCCGAGCCGATCCCGGCCAGTTAAAAATTCCACTGTCCCGATCAAAAATTTGATCACAAGCAGCGGTGAGAAAGAATGCAAGGATAATCACCCAAAGCGCGGTCGATCTCTTCACGGTACCTCCTCGTTGTCTCTGCTAAGTCTCGATTCCCTACAGAAGCTATTATATCGGATTCACGCAAGGGAAAAAGCATATGCCGAAAGATTCCTCTATTTTGATATCATCGAGGCGCATGGCGCCGCTCTAACCTGAAGACCTGCTGGACTACCCGGCGCGCTGCCGATATCGAACACGTTCATCACATCTGCGTGCGCCCTGAAGAAAATAGCCACCGAGAAAGCGACTCGATGCCGCCGCTTTCTCGACAAAAAACGCTAAAGCTGTGTTAAATAGGATCAGTATTCATGGTTACGAGAGGGAGATAGTATGACGATTTATCGATTGGTAATCGGCTGCATGGTCTTGATTGGCAGCTATGGGTCTTCGGATTTACTTGCCCAGGAAAAAAAGCTCGAGCCCTTGCGAAGTGGTGGCGGCTCGGCATCGGCGGCGCAGATGTCTATCTGGTTTGCCAAAGAAGCAAACTATTACGAAAAAAACGGGCTCAATGTCGAACTCATCAGTATTCCCGGAAGCTCGCTGGCGCTGCAGGCGATGTTATCGGGAGAGCTGCCGATCATCCAGGCTGGCGGTGCGGGTCCAATCCAGGTCGCTCTCTCGGGCACGGATACGGTGATTATCGCGACTATCGCCAAGAAATTTAACTGGTGGATCTTCAGCCAGCCCAACATCGGCCGTATGGAAGATTTAAGAGGGAAAGTATTTGGCACGACCCGTTTCGGTACTCAGTCGGATCTAGCCTCACGGATCGCACTTCGCCTCCATGGGTTAGATCCGGAACGCGACGTCACCATGGTGCAAACGGGAGGTCCCGCGGAAACGGTGACTGCCATGATGACCGGCAAAGTTCATGCGGCTGCCATCTCCCCGCCGGCGACCTTGCAAGCGAAAAGGGTCAAACTCAAGGATTTGATGGACCTGTCAAAACTCGATGTCGAGTATCACGTCAACGGGTTGGTTACTACCCGCAGATATCTCAAAACCAACGAGGATGTCGTGCGGCGTTTTCTAAGAGCTTATATCGAAGGCGCGGTTCGCGGGCAGAAGGACAAGGCTTTTGCTATGAAAACCATGGGAAAATATTTTCGCAGCGATGACCGTGAAGTGCTCGAAGAGACCTATGAGATGAGCATTAAAAATGGTTTCAGTGTCCCTCCCTATCCGGCCGGGATCGCCAGCTTGTTACAAGAGCTCGAGAAACAGTTTCCCAAAGCCAGGGGAGCGAAACCGGAGGATTTTGCCGATGGCCGGTTAGTGCGCGAGTTGGATCAGAGCGGCTTTATTAAGTCGGTGCTGGTGAGCGGCAAATGACATCTGATTTTGGTGCTCAGCGAACCAGGGAATTTTGGGGAAGTGTAGAAGTCCAGCAGTTGCTGACTCGGTGGTGGGCTGCTCAAAAAGATCCGTAACCGAGGCGCGCGAAGATCGATAACCGGAGGCGTGCTCCTGCACGTTGACGCGCAATCGGTCGAGAGCAACGAAGCCTATGGGCCTTTTCAGCAGTCCGCTAGTGGGTGGTTCAGACGAGCCGCACCCAGGCCTTTTGCTGTGACGTGGCATAACCGACCTGGGTTGCCGCATCGATGCCGGAACTTTTAAGCTCTTCAAGAAGCTGCGATGCGTGCCGCTTGGCCACGGCTATCAGTAGTCCGCCCGAAGTCTGCGGGTCTAACGCTACTTCGATGAGTCCCTCGCGGATCTTTTCGATGGAAATTTTATCCTGCAAAAATTCCCGGTTACGCTTGCAGCCGCCGGTGATGTAGCCCTTTTCGGCTAACTGGGTGGCATCTTGCAACAGCGGCAGCTTGGCCGATTCAATCACCAAAGTCACACCGCTGCCGCAGGCCATCCCCAAACCATGGCCAAGAATACCAAAGCCGGTGATATCCGAGCAGGCGTGCACCGCAAATTTGCGCATCACGTTAGACGCCGTGGCGTTGAGCGTGGTCATCGACCGAACTGCTTGATCGAC
>DASUVS010000377.1:0-5530 GCA_036378835.1 Binatia bacterium
GGTCGTCGTTGTGCCCGAGTCCTATCGCATGGCCCAGCTCGTGGGCCATCAGGTTACGACCGACATTGGTGAACCGAAACGGCACCGCATGAAAGCTAGGGATAGCGATGAGACGTTTGTCGGTGTTTTGGAAAGACATTGCGAAGGAAACAAAAGCCCCGTCAGACAACGCTATGATCAAATCTTCCTTCATCTGCATAAAACCTGATGGCGGCCCCACAAGTGCCCTTTGCCCATCGAGCATAGCCTGACTCAACGCCGCAAGTTCGGTGGCTGCCAGGATCTCACTTACAAACTTCACCGGTCCCAATCTAAATCCACTGCCAATCTCGGTGAGCTGTTGACTCCAGAAATCGACTGCGTCAGCCACCAACTGATTTCTCGAGTCTCCCTCCTGCCCTAAGACAACAATGGATGGTATTTTGTCCCAACCGCGAGCGCGGTAAGGGAACAATGTCGCGGGGCCGGCAGCCTGGCTACAACCGGGGAGCAAGAGCAAAAATATAAGGAGACCCCGCAGTTGCTTTCTGCTTATCTCCACAGTGTTTGCTGTCATTTGATCACCGGATCTGCCCGCGCGCACATTCGGCGGATCGCCGCGCGATTTTGGATTTGGCGATTTTGGATTGGATTTCTTGTCATCGGATTACGCGATCCGCTCGGGCCAAAATGTTTGGCGGAATGATCAGGCCGATCTGCTTGCGGTTTTCGCGTTGATCACCAGCTCGAACTTCGTCGGCTGCTCCGCCCGCATGTCGCCAGGTTGGCACTCTTAACGATTCTCTCGATTAATGTGGCTAAGCGCCGGTAACTGTCTGCGAGGTCGGCTAGAACATGAACCCACCGGCATCTACAAGATGGCTCCTCATGTCTCTCGACTAGGACCGGCGCTTAGTTCAGCAGGGAGCGTAAGTTAATCTTGAAATTCTTGAGGCGCGACCTTCGCCAGGGCAACGAAAAACATTCTCCAGAACTCCGGAAACCTCATTCCGGCACGCCGATTAAAGGGATCGAGCGCAACCGGCGGACCCCACCGACCACGGTAACCGGAAGTAGTGTCATCGCTCGGCCACCAGACTTGCGCTTGCCGGTCAACGATAAAGTTATAATGACGGCCGTCGATTGGCACGTCTTCATCCGCGATCCATTCTATTGGCTCATTATTAAGATCATCAATAGCGACATTTTTGGGAACGAGGACTTTGTTGTTGCTGCCCGGCTCGGGCCCAATATCCGGCTGTGGTGCTTCTAAAGGCGCAAGAACTTCATCCTCGGGGGTCTCCGATCCAGGAAAAAGAGGCAGGCCTTCCAAAGCCGTCAACACCGCGCCGGCGATAAGACCAGGCGGCCCAATCCCGAGGAGAAATCCCGCTCCGAGAATTTTGCCCCAAGCGGCAACAGGGCTTCCCTCCTCGGCAGGAGGTGGTTGGGATGTAAGATATTGGTTGAGCGCACCAGGTCCATCGAACTGTCCGCACCACTGGGGAAAGGACTCAGAAGGGTAGGGATCCACTTTATGCTCGCCCGGTTCGAGATAGAGGCTGTGCGTCCCCAAAGACACAAAGAGCGCGGGATGATCGTCGATTGTCGCCGGGAGCGGCTTGTTTAGTTTGCCTATGCGTTCTTTCCATTCTTCAACTGTCATCCCGACACGTCTCTCGTTATCAAGGCCCTGCGTTGAGTCTAGATTGCGCCGACCGGTATAACCAATCCACTGCGGCTCGTAAGCTTGATTGTCACTTTGTCGGTTCAGCAGAAGCGCCAAGCACGCCCACTCACCGGCAAAACTGGCAAACTGCTTGCCCGTTTCCGTCTCCTCACAGGGTGCCGCTAAGGATTCGATATGACCCGGAAAGAAGAAATAATAGCAGAGGAGAGCCGGATTCGGATGTTTCTCTATGAGTTTGTTGAATACCTTGCTCAGGTCCAAACCTTCACTGACCAGCATGTTCATAAGATCTCGCAGGCGAACAGCGCCAAAGAACTCTGCGTGATACCAAAACCGGCTTTTAACAAGCGTCTCCTCGCCGTTAGCGTCAGGATCGTAGAGGTTTGCTAGCTCCTCTAAATTGGAATATCGGCGCTCGATTGTTTTCCAGCCGGTGAGTTCAAAAAAACAGTCTGGCGCGAGAAAAAAGGTGGTGCCAGATAGCGTCTCACCAAGAAAGCGTTGATCGGCTTCCTTTTCATTCTCGAAAGCCGCAATCTTTTTTTTCTTGATCACGGGGTCGGCAGGAACAAGCTTGCCATCATTTGCAAGTGTGGATTTCCAGAGCGCGCTGTGCTCAATGTACCGTTTGGCATCGGATGGAAAGAAGCGTTCCCTCGGATGAAAGTAGAGAATTGGCTCGAACCGGCGAACCAATTTGATCAAATCTGCATCAGGGGGCATCGCTTTTTCTTTCCGGCGCGAACCATTGCCCGCAGTTTTCGACCACAAGCCGGACGAGCGCGTAAAAGTCGGGATCGCAGTTGAGTGGCTCGCAGTCCGCAACTATTTTTTTGAGGCAATCCGACTCCAGCAAAGCCTTGAGTGTCGGATCGTCGTGCAAGGAGACCCCGACCAACCGTAACCAGGCACACCAGTCAGCGCAGAGCTTTGCCATCTCGGGACTATCGAGTTTTCCCGCCCTCCAGAGCTGCAAATATTCGTAGCAAGTTCTAAAGTAGCGCGCGCGAGTTTCCGGGCCTTTTCCGATGATTGTGTGCCGAACCCGGTCAACCGCGCTCCTGATCGCGCCTTGGATCTGTCGTGCACACTCGGGGTTCTGCTCTAAGGCCATTGCCAGGCTGCGGAAGAATCGCGCCCAGCACCTGGCAACGTCATCGGTTACCGGCCGGGAAAAGAATTCTTCATCCATAACGCGCGGATTAACCCGCCAGACTTTTACCTCATCAATGTCTCCGTCCCAGTGAGTATCATTCCCCTCCGGCTCGTTGCCGATGCAGACGCCTAGCGGCCCCACTGACGGCACCGTTCCCAGCAGGTTAGTGCGCCGCGCTATGAGCTGCCCCTCAGCATAAAGCTCCATCGTGTCGAAGCCGTTATGCGTAAAGCCTAAGGTGACCCATTTGCCGTAGGGAACTAGATACTCCTGAAAGCCGGGCGAACCGATGGAGTTCAGTCCATCGCTGTTCTGTAACGGGTAAGTCGACGTGCCGCGAAACGAAGCGAACAAAGAATGGTTACTGATAAAAAAGCTGAAAGAATTGTGACCGGCGACGAGAGTTTGATGGTCATCTAGCAGGATAGGAGTGATACGGCGGCGCGCAATCACTTCTACTTTAATCCCGCCAAGAGAGCGCCAGCTATTGCTCGCAGGTACGGATACCCGGCTGCCGCTCTTCCAGAAACGAAGCGCGCCTGAATCGGGCGCGACGCCGTCTTTCAAAAACTGCGTATCAATTGCCTGTCCATGGTTATCGTGATCGGACAAATCCACTGGCAGTCCGTCCCATCCTGCATAGACGTGATGGCAAATCAGTTCGAAAGTTGCACTCATAGCAACCACCGATTACGAATGATTTTGCTGGTTAAGAAAAGCGTGTCGCCAACTCACAGGCAAGCTGCCTGCCGCTGTTTGACGCGACCAAGAGCCGCGGGAGCTTTAGCCGATAGCGATCATCGGCGTTGTTAAGGAGCCAATTTTTTCCAGCTCGCCTCCGTCGGGGTGCCGCCTCTGGTACAGAACCAGAGACTGGTGATCTCCGTGCCTCTTTCATCGGGCCAGACAGTGGACAATAGTTCCCCAGCCGTCGATTTCGCTAGTGCCGTCGGATCCTTGATACGCAGCGGAATGAGCCAGAGCTGCGCCATCCTCGTCGATTGCAGAATGGCCGCCTGCTCCTCTGTCGAGGTTGCGTGCACCCCCGCGCCTTTGTTTCCCGTTGCATGGACACCCGTTTGGCCTTCGGCCAGCACGCCGGGACCGCCGCTCGATTGTCCTTGCACACCGGGCAAGCCGCGGCCGAACACGCCGGGACCATTCGCGCCATCGCCACTGACGCCGGTCTCGCCGCGTCCCAGTACGCCGGCTTTTTGCGCTGCTTCGAAAGCGAGATCGCGTGTCGTTGCCTGTTCGATTCCGACGACTCCGTTCCGACCGATGCCGAATACGCCGGGAGACGGTCCAACGCCGCCGATGGCAGACGCTCCACCGGCAATACCGACCACGCCTGCCACGACGGAGTTCTCCAGAGTCCGATTGCGCGTAGTCGCATGAATGTAGCCGACGACGCCATTGTTACCCTGGGCGATGATGCCATTGCCGGGCGGAATCGTTCCCATTGTCGTACTACCGGTAGGTAGAGGAAGCGTGCCCTTGGCATGGATGGCATCGACACCGCGCCCGGGGGTGGATGTGAGCACCGCATCATTTTCGATCGAGACACTCAGAACAAAATCGTCCGCGTAGCCGTTCGGAGCGCGGGTAGCGACCAGGAGAGTGCGTTCTTCGCTCTTGTTCGTCCGACCGACAGTCATGTCTTCGCCAGCTTCATCAGCTCCAAGACTTCCCATGAGACCTCCTCGGATCACTCCACTGAGCCGTTGTTGCAGACACTAAAAACGAAATCTGTTGGTCAAAGAAAGCGGGGTAGTAACGCTTCGGCTTTTATAATCGAGATATTGAGTTGTCAACTTTTTTCTATCCAACACTGGCACACATGAGAAGTAAATTTCTAGATGAAAACTAATTCCACAGGATCGCGATCCTCTATTATGACGATCGGAATGCTAATGGTTGCCTGCTTGGCGCGCGTTGATGGCGAACGTTGGAATCGTTGCCGTAGCCTTGGATAACCCGATCTGCTCTAGCCAAGACATTGGATGGAATGGTTAATCCGATCTGCTGTGCGATCTTCAGATTGATGATCAATTCAAATTTCGTGGGCTGCTCAACCGGAAGGTCGCCAGGATAGTTATCACCAATCGAAGTGCCCGATCGGATCAATTGCGTACCGATTACATCTGCACTCCAGTTCTTCGGCAGCGTGCCCGCAATTTCAATAAAAGCTGATGCTACTTGCTTCGTACGTTGTTTGAATAAGTTTTCTTCGCCATGGTGTCTCCAATCAAAATCGGCAATCGCAAATCCTAAATTCATTTGATCACCCGGTTTGCGCGCGCCAGCACGTGGGGTGCGGAACGCCTGTGATTTTAGATTTTCGATTTTGGATTGGAGATCATCGGATGACTCGATCGGCTCTAGCCAACAGGTTCGGCGGAATGATCAGGCCGATCTGCTTAGCGGTTTTCGCGTTGATCACCAGTTCGAATTTACTCGGCTGCTCGACGGGTAATTCCCCCGGTCTGACTCCCTTGAGGATTCTATCCACGTAGTAAGCGACGCGCCGATAGCTGTACGCGAGATCGGCTCCGTAGGACATGAGCCCGCCGAAATCGACGAATTCGCTTCGGCTGTAAATGGACGGCATTCGGTGCTTCAACGCGAAATCGGTGATCCGTTTTCTGTTGTCATTCATTCCCGGTCCACCGGGCACGTAGAGTCCATCGGGACGCTGCTTGTTC
>DASUVS010000378.1:0-3791 GCA_036378835.1 Binatia bacterium
CGGATGAACTTCCTGGATCTTGCGCCACATCTCCTGGCAGATGAAGCGGTAATCCGGATGGCCCTGGGGCATGGTGCGCAGCTCGCACATGTGCAAGGCTTCGCGCAGATTCATTTTCATGTACCAGCGAATCTTGTACGCGAACGGGACCACGTACTGCGCTTCGCCTGGCAGATCTTCAAAGATTTGCTCGTACAGCCCCGCCGCGCGTCTCATGCATTCGTCGAATTCGGATTTAAACCCCGCTTCCTCAATCTCCGGCGGCGTGTCGTAGCCGTGCACGGTGGTGAAGTCCTGGCGCTCCTGGGTAAGAATTCTATGCCGGTGCAAATCGCGGTACAGCCCGAGATTGCCGAGAATGTCGAAGGTGTAATAGACATTCTCGAAGGCGCGGCTGAGCTTGTCACGGCGGTGGCGACGCTTGGCAAACTGTTCTTGTAGTATTCGCCGCCGCTCGGAATGATCCATCCCGGCCACGATTTGGCGTAGCTGCTGTAGCGGATGACGGGTATGGGCGTAAAGAATCGCCGCGATGACTTTTTCTTCGGCATCGGCGTCATAATCCAGCAAAACCACCGGGCGGGTTTCCCGCGGCGAATCTTTGGTGATCTTAGCGGCGATGTTTTTCGCCGATGCAGACGTCTGTGCCAGATACTCGTTAGATTGAGCGCGCTTGATGAATGAGGGTATCAAATGATTTAGCTCACCGTGCATTGCTGCCGCAATTGCTTTGGCTTCGCTCAGCTCGCTGGAATAGAGCTTACTCAGGAGATATTCGAAGGCCTGGCCGGCGCCGAACATGCCCACGTTGGTCAAGGTCGCCGCCGGTAGATAGCTACGTAAAACGTCGCAAGCATGGGCGCGCACGGTGGCGCGGTAAGCCGTCTCCGCCCAGCGGCGCAGCCGGTCGTCTTTGTTGGCATCGGCGTATGGCAGAGTTTTCCCTGTGGTCGGATCGCGCACTTCCACTTGCTCGATGGGCAGCATTTTGGCAATCGATGCCAGCATCGGCTCCATCTGCCGCGAGTAGGTGTCGAACAGCAGGTTCATCACTTCGACATAAGAACCAGCGTGGCGTGATGCCATGATCTCCGGCTCGCGGTGGAAAAGATAATTTCCGCCGGCGTCCTTGTGATCGAAACGCACGTAGCGAGTCGACTTCTCCAGCGGCGCAATGCCGATGCGCGCATCTTCGAGAAGCTTGGCGGCGACATTGGAAATATTTTCGCAAGCTAGATGAGCGCCGCCCAATTGGGCGACGGAATCATCGCCATAGCCGACCAGCACTCGATCATAAAAGGCCCGGGCTTTTTTCAAGGCCGCGCTGTCCTCATCTATCGGCTGGCCGCCGAGAAGATCTTGCAATCCGAGCTCGGGATCGCCGAGAAACTCATCCAGGAAAGTACGCCGCAAGCTCTTCGACGAGCGGCTGTAGCGCGAAAACAGGGCCCCGGCCACTTCTTGGGGAAGCTTCAAACCAAAAATCGGCCGCTCGAGGTTGGTGAAGAAACCGATCAAACGTTTCTGTTCTTCAGTGGTAAATTCAGCAGTCATTCCGCAAATATACTCATAAGCCGGGAAGCTGTCATCTAGAAAGCGTTAGCTCGCGGCAAAGCACCCAACGTGACAAAACCAAAAAACCTAAGCGGATAAAGAGGAATTCACCGCAGAGGCTCAGAGCGCGCAGAGATGTTAAGATTCGAAGCTCTCCTCCGCGTCCTCCGCGCCTCGGCGGTAACATTTTCTTCGATTAGACGAACTTCAACGGGCCGGCTGCGACGCGCAAATCGCGTGAACCAGCGTATCAAGCAGCCGTCCGTGTCTCGCAGAATAACGCACAAACGGGGCGAGCAGCGCGGGCCGATAGGCTAAATGCCGCAGGAGCATGTTGAGCCCGCGGCGAAGCTTGAACTCCCAGCGGCAGCGTCGCTCATAGGAACGCAAGCGGCTGGCTGAAAAGTCGCTCGCGCCAAAGGCCTCATCGATGGTCTCGGCGGCCAGCAGAGCGCTTCTCATCGCAAAGTAAATCCCTTCGCCGCTCACCGGCTCATTGACCCGCGCGGCATCGCCGACAAACAGAAGGCCGTCGGCTACGCAGCGCCGCGGTTTGAAATAGACGGGATAAGTTGCCCGGATATCACCCACTCGGCGGCTGCCCAGGAGCAATTCCCGCAGATAGGGATTTCGCGGCAAGAGCGATTCCGACAAGAACTCTGCTTGCTGTTCGCGCGGTAGCCTCTGTTTATCTACCGCCAGGCACAGGTTGAAAGAGTTGCCGCCAAGCCCGACCAGTCCGGCGTAGCCGCCGGGGAAAATATGGATGTCGATGTTCCCTCTAACGGCATTTGGAGCATCGAGATGAATTTGAAAGCCCACCGACCGCCCTTGCGTTTCTGCCGCGCTCGTCAGACCCAGCCGGTGCGCAACCCAGGAATTTCTGCCGTCAGCACCGACTAGAACATGCGCGCGGATCTCGCCACGGCCCGACGCCTGATCCAGCAACAGCTGCCATCCCTGCGGATCACGTTCTAAAGTTTTAATTCTGCAGCCTTGCAGGACAACTGCGCCCTCGTGCTCGGCTTGCCGCAATAAAGTCAGATCGAATCTCCTACGGCTCAGACCCAGCCCGAATTCTGGCCCGCGGTTCAGCGCCGGCAAACGGGCCTGCGCATGTTCGCCGGAACAGGCGGTGATCCGAAAGGCTGTGACCTTGTCGTGCTCAGAAGAAAGAACCTCGTTCTCGACGCCGAGATCGCGCAGAATCGGCCAGTTGATCGGATTGATGAAATCGCCGCACAATTTGTCGCGTGGAAATTTTTCTTTATCGATTAACGCCACGCGGTAACCTTTGCCCGCCAGGGATATTGCAGCGGCAGCCCCAGCGGGCCCGGCGCCGACTATAGCCGCATCGAACTTTTCCATTTCAACTGTATCGACGATTGGTCGCGGGAGAGTCCGGATTACATTCTGGCCGGACCAAGATCGCAAGGAGCCGGTGACCCGGCGAAACTCTCATGATCATTTTGATCTTCGCGCAGGCGGCTTGCCGACTTTATTTCCAGCATTGAAAAAATTGTTATCTGCCGAAAAGGGAATTTCGGAAACAGTCGAAACGGACCGATTCCGGCACGCTCGAACAAGTCGCGCCATTCTTCCAAGGTAAATGCCCGTTGCACGGAGAGCGGCCCATCGGTGCGGGTCATAACGTTGCGGGTCAAGACTTTGGTGACCAGACGAATGCCATGGTACGCCACCGGATGTCGCACCAGATCGCAAACGATAATCCCCCGGCGCGCCACACGGGACCAGCCCCTGAGCAAATTGATGATGTCATGTTCGGAAAAGTGATGAAGCATCTGCGATGAGAGCACGAAATCCACGGAACCCGACGCCAACGGGAGCGCCCGGGCATCGCCTCGTATCAGCGTGATCTCCGAATAGTCACGAATCTGGCTGGCCGCTGCTCGCAGGGTCACCGGTTCTGGCTCAAGACCGATCAGCCGAGCGGTGAGATGATGGCGCCGCGCCCATGAGGCGATTACCGTCGGGATATCGGCGCTTCCCGTGCCGACATCCAGCAACGAAAACCGCTTTAACTTTTGCTCCTCAATTAGCCGCGCCAGACCGCCAAGCACGACTCGGTGGTTGCCGAGATATCGATTGATGATTCGCAAATTGCGCAGATCATCTTCCAGAAGCTCGCGCGGGCTATTGTCCGGCGAGTCCATCATCTCGCGCGCCATGCTGCGCTTCACATCTCTCCCCGAGCGATTACCAAGGCTGAGTTCTTC
>DASUVS010000379.1:0-4154 GCA_036378835.1 Binatia bacterium
AATGTAAAAGCTCCCCATAGGATGACATAGGGAACAAGGCGGAGCAGCATCAGCATGACTGTTCCGAAGGGCTCGATGGCGAGCAAGTTACGGACGAAAGCATTGCTCTGCAATGTAGCCGTAATCGTCAACGCCGCGAACACCAGCACCGGGCCGACTAGAATGACACTCAAGTAATCGCTGAATCGCCGCGCGAGCTTTCTTGGAAATCTGACCCGCCAGATGGTATTGAAGGCCTGTTCAATCGTGCCCATGAGAGAGAGCACGGTGATCAACAGAGTCACCACACCCACGCTGCCGAGGGCTCCGGCGCTCATCCTGTCAACAAAACCGATCAGATGGCTAGTGACCTCCTGGCCCTTGTCACCTAGCGGAGCAAGTGCTTCGGCGAGAACGGGCTCGATGCGGTTATGTACCCCAAAGCCCTTGAGGATTGAAAAGATCACGGCGAGCAGGGGTGCAATCGAAAGCAGCGTTTTAAAGGCCAACGCCATGGCCTGGAGCTTGACAAGATTCTCAATGAAATCTCGTCCAACTAGGACAACTATTTTGATGAAGGAGCTGAGCAGTCCTCTAAGCCGAGTGAGATCGCCGGGTTCGGCCTGATAGAGGGGGTCGAGCACCCTGCTCCTAAAATCTCGGATCGAGTGTCTCTTTCGCTGGGTGGTTGTCTTCATCGGGTTTGATTTCTTATAACGCGCCGGCAGATCTCGAAAAAGTTTCCCCAACTGCACACAATGGCTGCAACAATTCAGCGTGCGCGATTTCTCAGCCGCGCCAAGCCCGGGCGGGAACCGACTGTCACACAGGACTCATTTGAACGCAAATAAAAAAGACTTGATTGCAGTTGCCGAACTATAACCTCTAACCAGGCGCGCAAATCCCTGCGACCTTATCGACCTCTTCTGTGGTCTTATCGATTGCCGCAGCAATTTTTGTCAGGGCCGCTTCTTCCGATAGGTCCGAACCGATTGGGAATGGCTCTCCGTATGACACGAAGTTGCGTGAGAAAGGTCTGGGAACGAGATGGCGATCCCACGATTTAAAAAACATCGGCCATGAGCTTGAAAAACTGACAGGTAGAATCCAAGCACCGGTTAATCGCGCGAGCCGCACGACTCCTGGCTGCACAATCCGAACCGGTCCCTTGGGCCCATCAACTGTCAAGGCTCCGTTGCGACCGGCCCGCATGTGGTACACCATCCGGCGCAAAGCTTCACTCCCGCCGCGTGTGGTAGAGCCTCGAACCACCATATAACCGTTATTTTCAAGCCAACCGGTGATGAGATCGCCGTCGTCAGACTTCGAAGCCATGGTCACTATTCCCTGCCCGCGGTGCGCATCGATGACGAGAAACATCCGTCCATGCCATAGTGCAAAAAGAATTGGGATATGACGGCTCTGCAGATCGGCAAAGTATTCGCCGTGAAGCACTTCCACCCGCATGGTCGCGCGCAGCAGCGCGATGGAGCCACGCATCAACGGCATTAGGATTGTTGATGCTGTCATAGTTCTTGGCTTTCAAACCGAGATTGTGCCAAAACACGTTTAGTAAATCACCGGCGCATGCAAGCAACCCGGGTCAGACATTGCGCTTTAGCTCGTTTGTCACGCTCATTGATTGCACCAGGTAAAGCACCGATGGCTAATAATAGAGGCAATCTAGTCAGTCTAAAAGTGGTAAATTCCGATTAACAGCGCGGTCCTGCTAAGATCGCTTACTTTGACTGAAAAGCTACTTTCGCTATAATCCATAACCATCATGAACGATATCGGTGTCATTGTTTTAGCCGCGGGACAGGGTACCCGGATGAAATCGGAGATCCCTAAGGTGCTCCATCGCCTGGGCGGCACGCCGTTATTTCTCCACGCCTTACGGGCTGCCCAAAAATTACAACCGTCGCGGATTGCGGTTATAGTCGGGCATGGCGCAGCCGCCGTCCAGCAGGCGTATCCGGGCAACGATCTATGCTGGGTGATTCAGGAAAAACAGCTCGGTACCGCCCACGCGGTGCTTTGCGCCGAAGCGACATTTCACCGCTTCACAGGGGATATTCTGATCCTGAGCGGCGATGTGCCCTTGATTCGCGAGAGCACGTTGGAGCGACTCGTCGATCATCACCGCAGGCAACAAGCCGCGGTGACGTTACTGACCGCAACGCTAGACCATCCTCAGGGTTACGGCCGCATCGTCCGTGGCGATAAGCAACAGATGACCCGTATTGTTGAAGAGAAAGACGCTTCAGATTTGCAAAAACAGATTTGTGAAGTGAACGCCGGCATCTATGTGGTTGCCGCGCCATTTCTTTTTTCAGGGTTGGCGCGCGTGAATGATCAGAATCGCCAAAGGGAGTACTATCTGCCGGATATCGTCGCCATTGCCTTGCGCGAAAATAGGACTGTGGCAAACCTACAGGTCGATGATCCTCGTGAAATGATGGGGATCAACACCAGGGAGGAGCTCGCCCGCATGGAGAAGAGCTTACAGGAAGAGATCAACCGGAAATGGATGGCAAAAGGCGTCACTTTAAAAGACCCCATGACCATCTACATCGAAGAAGGCGCGATCATTGGCAAAGACACGATGATCGGTCCGAACACTCATCTCTGCGGCACGACCGTAATCGGTGAGCGCTGCCGTATTGACGGCAGCGCCTATCTGACCGACGCGCATTTGGGCGACGAGGTTCATTTGCGTTTTTCCGTCGTCTTAACCAGCTGTCGAGTCGCTAAGGGCGCCATCATTGGGCCGTTCGCTCATTTGCGTCCCGGCACTGAATTGGGCCGGAATGTTCACATCGGCAATTTCGTGGAGGCTAAAGAGGCCAGGGTCGGCGATGGCACCAAGGCCAATCATCTTACCTACCTTGGTGATGTGACGATCGGCCGCGATAGCAATATCGGCGCTGGCACGATCACCTGCAACTATGATGGATTTCAAAAGTATAAAAGCAAAATCGGTGACCGCGTTCAAATTGGCAGTGATTCTACCTTGGTCGCGCCGATCAATTTGGGGGATGACGTCTATGTCGCCACTGCGACTACGGTTCGTCATGACGTTCCCGACGGAGCTCTGGTCTTCAACGACAGGCAAGAGCGGCTTCGCGAAGGCTGGACCGAGCAAAAGCGCATAAAGATGAAAGGAATCAAAAAATAATGTGCGGCATTGTCGGATATATCGGCAGTCGCGACGCGGCGCCATTGATTTTGGAAAGCCTTCGAAAGCTCGAGTATCGGGGTTACGATTCGGCGGGCATTGCGGTTCTCAACCACGGCGAGATGGCGATTCGCCGCTGTCAAGGCAAGCTGAGCAACCTCGCAACGCTGCTTGGCCGCCAACCGATGTCGGGGGCAGTGGGCATCGGTCATACCCGCTGGGCAACCCATGGCCGTCCATCAGAGACCAATGCTCACCCGCATCGAGCCGGGGATGTGGTCGTCGTCCATAACGGCATCATCGAAAACTATCTGGAACTGAAAGAGCAGCTAAGCAAGAGAGGAACTCACTTCAATTCGGAAACCGACAGCGAAATAGTCGCCCACCTTGTCAGTGAAAAAATTAACAAAGGAATGGACTTCCTGGATGCAGTGCGCCGAACCTTGCGCGAAATCCGCGGCTCCTACGCCTTGCTGTTTCTTAACCGTCGCGATCCGCAGCGGCTTATTGTCGCCAAGAATTCCACGCCGATTGTGATCGGTTGCGGCGATGGCGAAACGTTTATTGCCTCGGACATCCCCGCGCTGCTCGACTACACTCGCAAAGTGACATTCCTGGAAGACGGTGAGATAGGCGAAGTAACCGTGGGTTCGTACCGTCTATTTAACGGTACGGGTAAAGCCATTCGGCGGCCGGTCAAGGAGATCACCTGGGATGCGGTGGCGGCGCGCAAGGACGGCTATGCTCACTTCATGCTCAAGGAAATTCACGATCAGCCCAGGGCTTTAGCAGACACATTTCGCGGGCGCATCTCATTGAAGAACGGTGACGTTTCTCTCGAGGGGATTCAATTAACCCAGCGCCAGGTCAAGGCGATCAAAAGAATTCATCTGGTTGCCTGCGGCACGGCCTGGCACGCCTGCTTAGTGGGTAAATTTATGCTCGAAGAGATCGCGGGAATTCCGGCGGAGGTCGATTACGGCTCGGAATTCCGTTA
>DASUVS010000380.1:0-26382 GCA_036378835.1 Binatia bacterium
GGTTTAGCTTCTTGGCACGTCACCGTTAGTGCATTCAGTTCGTCACTGAGGAGGTCCTGGTCATGGAGAAAGTTCTTGCGTCATTTGCGCCGTATGCCTACTCCCTTATGCGGATTGTCCTCGGATTATTGTTTGTTTGTCATGGCGGGCAAAAGGTTTTTGGCTGGTTTGGCGGTATGGGCGGACAGCCAGCGCCGCTGGCGTCCATGTTTGGGATCGCAGGATTGATCGAGCTGATTCTCGGCTCGCTTATCACCATAGGATTTCTGACCAGCTATGCGGCATTTATTGCCAGCGGCGAAATGGCCGTCGCTTACTTCATCGGCCATTATCCGCAAAGTTTTTGGCCGTTGGAGAATCAAGGCGAGCCGGCCGTGCTCTTCTGCTTTATTTTTTTGTATATCGCGACTCAGGGGGCGGGAATCTGGAGCGTCGATGGCGAGTCGACCGCCCGCAGGCGGCGCCAGACCTTTAGATAAGCGTCTAGAATCAGAATCGAAGCTTTACTTAATTAGTAAGGTTCCGCCGGGTCGCGTTGCCTATCGATTGGCAAAGAGTTCAAAGTTCGCTTCGAAGTGCTCCGCAACGGATCGCAGCCTGGCAGCGGGTGAACTAACAGACTGCTGAAAATTCTGATTGCAGGCTGGTTAAAAAGATCCAAAGGCGAGGCGGGCGAAAATACAAGGATGAAAGCGGAAATCTGAAAGCGGAATTCACTTTTCAGTTTTCATAATTCATCTTTCCAAAAGCATATGGGTCTTTTCCGCAACCTGCCAAAGACGGATCAGGAGATTGCTGATGCGCATCAGTCGTCGTGACTTTTTCAAGGCCGGGATTGCTGCGGGAACAGCGCTGGCGCTGCCGGCAAACAGCCTATTCGCCCAAGCCAGCGCACTGTTGCAGAAGAAAATCCCCTCAAGCGGCGAGAGTATTCCGATCATCGGTATTGGCACCGCCCGGCGCTACGAGGAAATACAGACGGCCGCCGAAAAAGCGCCTCTCAGGGCCACGATTCAGCGATTCCAGGAATCGGGCGGGAAGGTGATCGATAGCTCGCCTAGCTATGGTACGGCGGAGGCCATCGTGGGCGAGCTCGTCGATGAGCTCAATGCGCGACAATCCCTGTTCTTGGCAACCAAGGTAAGTTTGCGCGACAGCGGGCGGGAGGCCGGACTCAAACAGATCGAACAGTCCTTCAAGCGCCTGCGCACGGACAAGATCGATTTGCTTGCGGTGCATAATTTACGCGATACCCAAATCCAGCTAGGTACCATGCGGGAATTGAAACAGGCCGGGCGAATTCGCTATGTCGGGATCACTACTTCTTTCGAGAACCAGTATCCGGAGTTCGAACAGACGATAAAAAAAGAGACTCTCGACTTTATTCAGGTCGACTACGCTCTCGACAACCGCAACGCCGGCGAACGGATCATACCGCTGGCCGGCGAGCGGGGCATGGCCGTCATGATCAATCTGCCATTCGGGCGCGGCCGATTGTTCAATGCGGTGCAGGGCAAAAAATTGCCGGAATGGGCGGCGGAAATCGATTGCAGCTCATGGGCGCAATTTTTTCTCAAATACATCGTTTCACATCCCGCCGTGACTTGCGCGGTGCCCGGCATGGCTAAGCCCGAGTATGTCAGCGATAACTTGGGCGCGGCGCGTGGTCGTCTGCCCGATGCGGCGATGCGCCGCCGCATGGAAAACTTTATCGATGCGGTGTAATCGACAGCCAGCCAATTGATACGTCACAGCGGAGGCGGTGATGGGTGATTCCTCGACGGCTGCCAAACCGCGAGATGTTGGCGGTCCGATTTACCGGCTCCTCAGGCGGTTTCTCGATGTCCGGCCCGCTGAAACTCGAGCCCTGGGGTGGTCATGGCTGTACATATTTTCGGTGCTCTCCTCTTATTATATTCTCCGGCCGGTGCGCGACGACATGGGCGTTGCCGGCGGCATTGAAAACCTGCCGTGGCTTTTTACCGGAACTCTGGCCGGTATGATCGCGGTCAATCCGCCGTTTGCGGCGCTGGTGGCTCGGCTGCCGCGGGTTCGCTTCATCGCCATCGCTTATCGGTTCTTCATCAGCAATTTGTTAATTTTCGCGGTTCTGCTCAATGCCGCCAGCGCTGAACAGAACATCTGGCTGGGCCGCGTGTTTTTTATCTGGACATCGATTTTCAATCTTTTTGTCGTCTCGGTTTTCTGGGCTTTGATGGTCGATGTGTACGATTCCGAGCAGAGCAAACGGCTCTTCGGTTTTATCGCCGCCGGCGCCACTCTTGGAGGCATCGCCGGATCGAGCATAACCGCTTCGTTGGCCAAAGAAGTATCGCCTGTTTATCTGCTGTTCATTTCAGCCGCGCTGATTGAACTCGCGGTCTTCGGAGTGCGGCGATTATCGAAGCTGTCCCAGGCGTTGCATCGGCAACCGGCGATCCGTTCCGATGAGGCGCCGATTGGCGGCTCGGTCTTTTCGGGCATTACTCATGCGCTCAAGTCGCCATATTTGATCAACGTAAGTGTTTATGTGCTGCTGTTTACCATCACGTCGACCTTTCTTTACTTTCAGCAGGCGGAAATCGCCCGGCAAAGCTTTGCTGATCGAGGCGCGCGCACAGCCTTTTTCGCCCGCATCGATTTATGGGTGAATATTTTGACGCTGGGGGCGCAGCTGTTCCTGACCCATCGCCTTTTGCGCAGCGTCGGAGTCGCGGCAACCTTGGCGATCCTGCCGGCGTTGAGTATTTTGGGTTTCGGCACGCTGGCGTCAATGCCGACGATTGCGGTGCTGGTTGCTTATCAGGTGCTGCGCCGCGCCGGAAACTTCGCATTTGCGCGTCCCACCCGAGAGGTGCTTTTCACAGTGCTTCCTCGTGAAGACAAGTACAAGGCGAAAAGTTTCATCGATACCGTAGTGTATCGGCTCGGCGACCAGCTTGGCGCCTGGTCCTACGCTGGTTTAGGACTGCTGGGATTCGGCATGACCGGGATCGCTGTAGTCGCGGTGCCGATCTCGTGTGCCTGGCTGGTAAACGGCTGGTGGCTCGGCCGCAAGCAGGAAAAGATGGTCAAGAAACCTGCCGAGGTAGCATCGGGCGCCATCTGATCGTCGGAGCAAAAGATCATCCGCCGTAATCGTTTATATTCTCGCCAGCCTCAGCCGATTAAAGTCATCTGTTTATCGTTCTCGGGCATAACTTGCTTCGCAGGAATTAGTAGTCTATGTAAGTTGCGACAAGGGAGTTTTTTCCGCCGAACTATCAGTTCCATGCTTAGATGCATGCATCGTTAAGGCACGCCGTTTGAGTTCATCGAATCTTGATGCGCGATGCATCTCAGGTCTTTTCACACCTTGTACGGGCAGGTGCCAGCAGCCTATCGCTATCAGGAATCACGTCGGAGGGATGATGGCTCACATCAGATCAAGTTTATTCATCGTTACTGTTTTCCTGTTTCTGCTTAGCTCGTTCGCGGCCGCTCGCGCTATCACCTTGCCGGAGCTGACCGCTCAGGTCGAAAAGCTGAGTCGCGCCGAGCGTGAAGCGCTCCTCGTCAAAGGCGGCAAAGAAGAAAAAGAGGTTATGTTTTACGCCACCACGCCGGTCAATCAGGTGGCGGTGCTAAAGAAAGCTTTCAGCGCGCGCTATCCATTTGTCGATTTGAAGCATTACTATTCGCCGCGGCAGGGAATTCTCAACAAGACCGTCAGCGAATACCGCGGCAAAGCTAATATCACGGACGTGGTCATGACCGATGTCAGCTACGGCACGATCCTGATCAAAGAAGGCGTTTCGCATCCGTATACCACCCCTGATGTGCAGCGTTACGTGCGCGGCTCCTATGATCCGAAGGGGCACTGGTACACGATGTACATGTTGACCACCGCGCTGGTCTATAACCGCAACCTGGTCAAACCCGGCGAAGCGCCCAAGACTTATCAGGATCTTCTCGATCCGAAATGGAAGGGCAGAATGATGTTCGATCCCGAGGCAGCTTTCATCATGGCGGCGATGGAAGAAGTCTGGGGAAAAGAAAAAGCGCGCGAGTATCTGGCCAGGTTAGCCAAGCAGGATCTGATCTTCAGGCGCGGCACGACTTTGACCTCGCAACTGATCGCGGCCGGCGAGCACCCGATTGCGATCGCGGTAAACGCCGAAACCACCGCGGAGATGCGCGACAAAGGCGCGCCGCTTGGTTTCAGCGTGCTGCCACCGAGAATCATCAAACCAAACGGATTTTTCGTCGCCAAGAATGCGCCGCATCCCCACGCCGCTCTGCTCTTTGCGGATTGGTCATTGTCGGAGGAAGGACAAAAGGTTCTCGCTGTGGATTTGGGTAAAGGGGTCGCGATGAAAGGCATCCCGGCAAAGTACAAAGAGTTCCAGGGCGAGCCCGATTATGTCGTCGGCCCCGAGTTCGGTAATCAGTTAAAGCAGCACATGACCGAGTTTCAGAAGATCTTTGGCATGTGAACGGCTGATGAAAAAGGCACGTCCGCGTCGTTGCCTGCTTCGCTTCGGCGTACTATTCGGAGTAGATTTTAGCTCAGTGAGCGGCGCGCCTTGCTTTTTGATCTGACAATAACCACACCTGCTTCACGCTCCGATTCTGGAGATTTGACATTTTCCATCAGCTGGAACCCGCTCCTTCATCCGTAAACGTTTGTTACGCGCAGTGTGTCTAAAGTTGCGCCGGCGTTTTTGAGAAAAATGATCTTCGGTAGAAAAATTCCGAAGTGTTCGCGCTTCGAACTGTACCCTCGACTTCCGCATTCGGTCTCGCATTTGCTTTAACGAACGTTAAGATCACATAACGGTATTAACGATCGACAAAAACTGCTTGACCGAGTGATAAAGACTGTACTAAGTCAAAAAATAATCCGGCGTAACAAGGTCTAGCCGCTCTCGGATCCGCTGCGCTCACTGCGCGTCGGGATACTCAAACATTACCCCGGAGCTCCAGATATGACGGCACCCATCCTAGCGAGATCAATGATAGGGAACAGCCTGGAGATCTGGAAGCTCAAAACATACCTGCGAAAAGTGGCTATAACCGACAGCCACGTGCTGATTACCGGCGAGACCGGGACCGGGAAGGAGCTTGCCGCTGAGTATATCCACCAGCACAGCACGCGGCGCGCTAAGCCGCTGGTCACAATCAACTGCGCCGCTCTCCCGGATGGTCTGTTGGAAAGCGAATTGTTTGGTTACGAAAGAGGCGCCTTCACCGGCGCCCTTTCCGCTTATCCGGGAAAGTTGAAACATGCCGATGGCGGCACGGTGCTGTTCGACGAAATCGGCGAGATGAGCCCCTACGCTCAAGCCAAAATCCTTCGGGTAATAGAGAGCAAGGAGGTCTATCCGCTCGGCGGCCGCCGCAGCATACCCGTAAACATACGAATCATGGCGGCGACCAACCGCGACCTGGATCACGAGATGGCAAGCAACGGGTTTCGCAAGGATCTTTATTTCCGTCTTAATGTCGCCAGGATCAAGCTGCCGCCACTGCGTGAGCGTAAGGAAGATATCCCGCTGCTGATTGATCATTTTGCGCAGAAATTTAGTGAAGTATTCGGCCGGCAAATCGAAGGCTTCACGGATGAAGCGCTGGAGTTGTTAAAAAGGAGCGATTGGCCGGGTAATATTCGTGAGCTAATGAATTTGATCGAGCGCATTTTTATCGACCCGCCGACGGGCAAGATCAGCGCCGCCGACTTGCCGGATTCAATACGATCTCTCAAACCTTGCCGCAGTGACGCTATCCCTGAAGAGCGTGAGCTGTTGTTATCGGCACTGTCCCAAACCAATTGGAACAAGAGCCAGGCGGCAGAGCGACTGCATTGGTCGCGCATGACTCTCTACCGTAAGATGGCGAAGCATCACATTCAGGAGACTACACCCGAACAGTTACAACGCGCTCTTGCCGTAAGAACGTCGCGTAACAACTTAGGCGCTGGTGTTACAAAGGTGTAACAGCGAGCTGTTACACCGAGGTAGATAGAGAATCGAATTGCCTTAGAGGTTTTGCTTCTCGCTGATTTGTTTTCATCATCACGATTTGCCGCTCTCACTACTGACTCGCCCCATCATACGAGCGCTCGCCTGATTACAACCACGCTGTAACATTTCGCGTTACACCTTCTTTATCGCACTTCCGACTGGGCCATCGAAACTCAATTCATTCACCAGTTTGCACCCAGCCGTCGGTTCCTATTCATCTTGGTGCGCGATTTGCGGATAGACACTGCTCAGCCGATGAAAAAACATCAAGCAAATATCGAATCAAATAAGGCTTCTTCCTAGAGGAGAACGTGGCCCAAGAACGCAAGAGCGGCCAATCGGTTGATCCCCCGGAAGGCCGTTACGCGAACTACTTCAAGATTGGCTATAACGCGTTCGAGTTAATCATCGATTGTGGACAATGTTACGCCGATGATGCAGCGCCGCAACTGCACTCGAGAATCATCACCAGCCCGGCCTATGGAAAAGCGCTGCTAAAAACGTTGAGCGACTCCCTGGAGGAATATGAAAAAAACTACGGCCGCGCCGGAGAATGAAAGTCGCTGGAATGTGATCGTCTGAAGTTAGGACGACTCTTTTGGCTCTTGCCGTAGAGTGGATCGATAAATACCAGGATAACGAAGATCATCTTCAAGAATTATCGATTTGATAGACCGCTAAACAGGCGTGGAAAATACTTGGATGAATACCGCGATCGACTTCCGGATGCAAAGGTGCTGATCGTTTCATGTACACGGCGCTGCGCGCTACCAGCCGAACTCTCGCCAAATTTCTTGAGACCAGGTTTCAAGCGGATCCGCTGTTGAGCGGATTTTTCGGCGGCGGAATGGTCGTCTCGCTCGCTACGCCTCAGGAAATGAATGAAAAGCCCGCGGAAGGCTTGTCCGTCTGGCTCTACCGGATTATTCGCGACGAACAACGCCTCAACGATCCGCCGGTTCGCATTAGCCCGACAGAACTGCGGCCGCCGCCATTGCCCGTTCGACTGCATTACCTGATGACGCCGGTGACGAATGAACAAACCGGCGATCCCGAAACCGAACAACTTATTCTCGGTAAGGTGCTCCAACTATTTCACAGCCATCCGGTGTTGGCCGGCGCGGATCTGCAGGCCGAGTTTACCGGGACGGAAGTTGAGCTGCGTGTTCGCCTCGAGCCCTTGATGCTCGAAGAGATCACGCGGATCTGGGAAGCGCTGGAGGGTTCGTATCAGCTGTCGGTGTCTTATGAAATCAGCGTGGTGAATATCATGCCTGAGTTGGAACCGGAGCAGGTCAGTCCGGTCATGATTTCGATGCCGGAACACGGACTGATCGTGTCTTCCTGAATGCTTGACGTGGAGTTATAGATGTCGCGCCGCGCGATTCAAGTTGATCACAGAATCATTCTCTACTCACCCGATGATCCGGCGTCTGAAGTGGACCGGTTTCAGGCCGTACTGAAAGTTCGCGTCACGGATGAATTAACCGGCGCCGCGCCGAATAGTCAATCGGTGCTCCAGGTCAAAGAACGGAGATTTTTTTCACGCTTGGGAAACGATGGTCTCGGTGGACTTGTCGCCATTCCACGGCAGGTTTTTCCAGCGCTCCAGGCGCGCAACTATCCGCTTCACCTGACTATCGGCGCGGCGAGATACCAGCGTCGCGTCGTCCAAAAGGATATCCCTCAGGACTTCAATTTTCCGGGCGCGTTTACGCCTCAGGAGCTTGATATCGCGCTGCACCGGGCGCCGGTATTTATTGCCGGACGCACCGCGCGCTTGATCAACAATGCCACCACGCCGCTACCGGACGCGCAGATCACCGTCACGGGTATATGGCGAACGGCGCCGCCTGCGAATGTCTCGGTGCCTCCGGATCCGGCGAATATCATTGCGCTCGCGCCGCCGCTCTATGCCGACCGCGCGCCGCTGACGCAATCGGTTGCGGCAAGAGATTTGACGCCAGTTAGCGGCGCCGACAAAACGCTGATGGACGATGTCTCCGCCTCCGCCAATCCGATTCGTATTTCGGACCGATCGGGTCTCGCAGTTGGAGATATTTTGATGATCGATGCCGACGATCCGGATCGGGTCGAATTCATCGCGATTAAAAATCTGTCTACGACGGCGCCGGCAGATCAACCCGCGGTCGTCTCACTGGATTATCCGGTGATTTTCTCCCATCGGCGAAACACCAACGTCCGACCCATAAACCCTCAACCAGCGGGCGTAAGTCAGACGATTACCATAGAGGCATGGGCGGGGGACGCGTGCGTGTTTCTTAATGGCATCGGTGCTCTGGTCGGCGCGCATGAAATTGAGATTACCGGCGGGCCCGGGCCGGTTGAGTATCACAGGGTGAAGACCTTTTCCGCCACGAGCGACACCGAGGGATATTACCGTTTGCCGCCGCTCAGCCGCGTGGCGCAACTGGAAATTCACGCCGAGAAAATGATCGGCGCGCAGACATTTCATGCGACGACGGTTTTTCGTCCCGTTTATCAGCAGCGGGACAATCGCCTTGATCTCATTCTGGCGGCTTGAAATCAAAGAGCCGATGATGGACGCAGTCCGCGGCAACCCAACGAGCCACCAACCCGGAGGAGCAGTATGCCTGAATATCTAGCCCCTGCAGTGTATGTCGAAGAGATCGACAGCGGCAGCAAGCCCATCGAAGGCGTGAGCACCAGCACGGCGGGAATGATCGGTCTCACCGAGCGCGGTCCGGCCAATGTGCCGATTCTTGTGACCAGTTACGGCGAGTACGTGCGCTGGTTCGGCGACCGACTGAATCATGCCGATTTTGGCGATCACTGCTACTTGCCCCATGCCGTCGAAGGTTTTTTTACCAATGGCGGCAAGCGGGTCTTTATCACTCGAGTGGAGGCAAGCGGCGCGGCCCGCGCGAGCTTCGAGCTGCACGATCAAGGCGCCGCCAACTCCGGTTTCACCCTGCTGCTGCGCGGCGCCCCCGTGGATACCGGCACTAGCGGGCATACGCCGATCTATATTCTCGATATCAATACACCTGGTGCAGGCGCGTTAGCGGACGGCGATCGTATTCGCGTGGGAGATGACAGCGATGCGGAATATCGGATCATCGATAAGATTGAGCCGGCGGCCAGCACAACTCACGTACCGCTCGGTTTTCCATTGAGCCGCGCTCATGCGAGCGGCGTTACGGTCCATCAAATCAACCGCGTTACTAGGGCGGTCCCATCGACGGCAACCGCGCTGGCGCTGGCGAACGAAGCGCACGCCAGCGACAATGCGGTCGTTGTTAGCGGCGCTGCGGCGGACATCGCCACGCTGGCTGCCGGCCAACTGCTCGAAATCGGTGATCCGTTCTTCAACGAACATCGATTTATTCGGGCTGCGGTGATTGATCCGGCGGACGACAAAATCGCGAGGGTGACGCTGGATGGGCCGCTGGCGCTGGAACATGCGGCCGCGGCCGATAGGGTAAGGCGGCTCGATATCGATTTGACCAATACCGCGGTTACTGTGGATGACGATACGCTGAGCGCCGCGGCGCTCCCGAACGATCGGGTCGTCTATGTCACCGATCGGAACAACAACTTCGATGACCGCACCACGTTGATCATTCTCGACATCAACAGCTCGGCGACCCGGGAGGCGCGGCGTATAGGCGCGCTGTCGATGGTGACTCTGACAACCGGCCTCTACGCCGCCATTCCGGCGGGATCCCTCATGGAGCGCATCGATCTCGGGGATGACGCGGCGGTGACCGCCAAAACTCTCACGGCCGCCGCCCGCGCGGGCACGGCGGTGATTGCCCTCGACAATCGCGTCGGACTGGAGGTGAAGCGGATTCTTCGCATCGGCGCCGCCCCCGACGATGAATATCTGACAATTGCGGCATTGCCGAACCGATCACCCGGTAGTGCGGCGCCGGATGCCGGCACCGTGGTGCTTTCCCACCCGCTCAATCGTGATCATGCGCCGGGCAGTCCGGCGCGGCTGCAAACTGATCCCGTCGTCAATACGGCGAGACCCGCCACGACATTACTGTTGGATGCCGCCCTTGGCAGCGCTTCGCTTCCGGTGACCGACGGAGACGGCTACGCGCAGGATGAGTTCGTCCGGCTGACGCCTGCCGGAGGTCGGCCGCTTTATCATCGGCTGGCGGGGAATGCCGCGAGCCTCGATGCGCGGCTTGTGAATCTGTCGGTCCCGTTATCTCGCGCCCACCAGGCCGGAGCAGCGGTCGCGGAACGCGCGCCGCTGCTCAGCGTGCAGGCGCTCGACTCCGGTGATTGGGGCAACCGCTTGCGCGTTTCGGTGCAAGATGAACCGGCGGGACTGGTGCCCCGGACCGCTGTCAGCAGCGTTATCGACGCCAACCACATTCGTCTCACGTCCGCAGCCGGCGTTGAAGCGGGAACGATTCTCGAAGTTTTCGATCCCGCCGGAGGCGTGACGGTCGGCGATCTATTGAAAGTGACCGAGGTCAATCGAGCTGCGAACTTCACGATCGCACTCGGCGGCGCGGGCATCTCCGCATCACAGTCGGCGCCGGGGCTGGCGGTGCGGTCAAGAGAATTTCGCCTTTCGGTCTATCTATTCCGGCAGCCGGATCCGGCGATACCGTTGCGCAACGAGACGATTCTCGACAGCGAAGTGTTCCGTTATCTCTCGATGGATCCGCGCCACAGCCGCTACGTGCAGGACATCATCGGCGATATCAACGGCGCCCTCAGAATTTCCGATCGCCGACCCGAAGGCGAGTCGAGATATATCCGCGTTCATGACATGGCTCAGGATTTATCGGAACCGGATCGAACGACGACTCTGGCGAGCATCCGCCGCGGTCCGGAAACGCTCGTGGACGTCTTACCGGATGGCCGCCGGCGCCCAGCGCGCCATGCGCTGGGCGACCTGGTGCGCGGCACCGATTCGGTCGGCACGCTCACGGAAGACGATTACGTCGGTCAGGACAATCAGGATCCGGAGGCGCGCACCGGCCTCCATAGCCTGCGCAACATCGAGGAGATCAGCATCGTCGCCTGCCCGGGACGCACGACGGCGGTGATGCAGAACGCGCTGATCGCTCATTGCGAGTTGATGCGTTATCGCGTTGCCGTTCTCGATGGTCCGCGGCCGCCACAGGACACGCTTGCCGATGTCCAGACGCAGCGCCAGCAGTACGACACAAAATACGCGGCGCTCTATCATCCGTGGCTGCTGATTCCCGATCCCTATCCGCTGAATCTGAGCCAGATTGCCGATTACCCGATTCCACCGTCGGGCCATATCGTCGGCATTTACGCGCGCACGGACATCGAACGCGGCGTGCACAAGGCCCCGGCCAACGAAGTCGTGCGCGGCATCATCGGGCTGCAGCGCATTGTCAACAAAGAGCAGCATGACATTCTCAATCCCTATCCAGTCAACATTAATGTCATTCGTGATTTCCGCGACGCGAACCGCGGCATTCGCGTTTACGGGGGAAGGATCATCAGCGGCGATCCCGACTGGAAATACCTCAATATGCGGCGGCTGATGATTTTCATCGAGGCATCGATCGACCGCGGCCTCCAGTGGGTGGTCTTCGAGCCCAACAAGGAAGATTTATGGGCGCGGGTGCGCCGATCGATTTCCAATTTTCTGACTCTGGTGTGGCGCAACGGCGGCCTCGAAGGAACCAAGGTTGAAGAGGCGTACTTCGTCAAATGCGATCGCACAACGATGACGCAAACCGATATCGACAACGGCCGGCTGATCTGCGTCGTCGGCGTCGCGCTCGTCAAGCCCGCCGAGTTCGTGATCGTGCGTATCGGCCTGTGGACGGCGCACGCGGAAGACTAAAGGTCGAAGGAGGACCGACTGATGGCTACCGGAGAACGGCGCGACCCGTTTCGCGCATTTAACTTTCAGCTTGAAATAGACAACATCGCGCGCGGCGCGTTCAGCGAGTGCAGCGGCCTTACAGCGGAAGGAGACGCGGTGGACTACCGCGAAGGAACCGACTTGCAGCCCAACGTGCGCAAGCTTGTCGGCCTGCGCAAGTACACCAACATCGTACTAAAGCGCGGCTATACGCAGGAAGATACCTCGCTATGGGACTGGTACAAAAACATCCACAACGGCGTCCCCGACCGGCGCAACGTCACGATCATTTTAATGAATGATGAACGCCAGCCGGTGATGCGCTGGCATGCCGAGAATGCTTGGATCAATAAGATTGAAGGGCCGAGCTTTAAAGCCAGCGGTAACGAAGTCGCGATCGAGTCGGTCGAGTTGGTGCATGAAGGGCTGACCATCGAGGTTTAGCTTCGAGGATTTCGATGGTGCAATTACCGCAAACACCAGGCGTTTATTATGAGCGCGTCGACGCCAGCGCTCCCGCCATTGCGTTGCTGCGCACGGACATTGCCGGTTTCGTCGGTATCGCCACGCGCGGTCCCCTGCATCAGCCGCTGCCCGTGCAGTCGTGGCGCCAGTTTCAAGCTTATTTCGGTGATTTTACCGGAGCGGGCTATTTGGCTTATGCCGTCCGGGCTTTTTTTGAAAACGGGGGCCAACGTTGCTGGGTCGTGCGCGTGGCGTCAGAAACAGCGGCAACGGCGGCGGTAACTCTGCAGTCTGAAAGTCGCGTCGGGGTCTGGACGATTTCAGCTTCGAGCCCCGGCGTGTGGGGCAATGATCTGGATCTCGTGATTGGAGAAAAGCACCGCGCGCAGACGTTGACCGTCCCCGAAATAAGCGCGCCGGAATTTTCCACAGTGCTCTCGACCACCGGATTGGGCCGCGCCACTCTGGTGCGCCTGTCACAGGGCGCGACCAGAATCCACAAAGTCGTCTCGGACGTCGATCCCGTGAGCCATCGGCTGCTCTGGATCAATCCTAAAAGTGAAGCGCGCCTGCCCTATGACAGCGTATTGAGCGGTTTCGATGCCGGACATCCGATCCTGATCGAAAGCATCGAATATACGCTGTCGGTGAGGGAGCGCGGCCGGCTGATTCGTGTCTACGAAGGACTTTCGCTCGTTCCCGAGCACCTGCGTTATGGTCCGGCTCTGCTGGGACAATTTAAATTGCCGCGTTTCTCCGGTCAGCCGGTAAATCTGCCGGCCGCACCCGAGCCGGTAACGATAACCGAATTGCGCGCGTTGCCGGACGCCGATCTCGAGTCCATTGCCACAATCGCGGATCAGATTATGCCGTTGACTGGCGGCGCAGACGGCCTGGCTCAGTTGAGGGCCTATGATTTCATCGGCGAGGATCTCGATCCGCTCGACAGCGATGAGGTCCGCATACGTAAAGCGCGCGGCCTGCGAACCCTCGAAGACGTGTGCGAGATAGCGATTGTCGCCGTGCCGGATATTCACATTCAACCGAAAGCCGCGCCGCGTTTCAGCCCGCCGCCGCCATGTGTTCCGGATCCTTGTCTGCCGGTGAACCTGCCGCCGGCGGTGCCGCGCACGCCGTCGCTGGGCGACCTACCGCCGGTCTTTCCGGATGAGGCCATCTATCAGGTACAGTCCGCATTGATTCAACACTGCGAGAAGCTAAGCGATCGCATCGCGCTCCTGGATCCGCCGTTTAGCGCGTCGCGCGATGACAAACTCGGTATCGGTGCGGTTCGCGCTTGGCGCAGCCGCTTCGATTCCAAGTATGCGGCTTTCTATTACCCGTGGCTGCGCGTGGTCGATCCCTTGCGCTCGCCCATGTCCCTGGTGCGCGAGATTCCGCCCACCGGCCACGTGGCCGGGCAATACGCGCAAAACGATTCTCAATTCGGCGTGCACAAGGCGCCCGCCAATGCGCCGCTCATCTGGGCCGAGGATGTGACCGTGTTCGTTGATGATGCCGTGCACGGGATTTTGAATGGCATCGGCATCAATGCGATCCGGCCATTGCCGGGCCGCGGCCTGCGCATCTCCGGCGCTCGCACGGTGAGCAGCGACCCCGATTGGCGATACGTTAACGTGCGCCGGCTGATGATGATGATCGAAAAAGCGATCGAGACGGCGATCCAGTGGGCGGTTTTCGAGCCGAACTCCACTCTGACGCGGACCAAGCTCAATCTGACGTTAACGAGTTTTCTGCTTTCCTTGTGGCAGCGGGGAGCCCTCATGGGAGCATCCGCGGAGGATGCGTTTTTTGTCAGATGCGACGACGAGAACAATCCGCTCGAAGAGCGTGACCACGGCCGGCTCCTGACTACAATCGGCGTCGCGCCTTCGCGGCCGTTCGAATTCATTATTCTGAGAGTCGGACGCGCGCACAATCAGTTCGAAATCAGCGAAGCGTCGTCCGGTGCTTCCGGGCTGGAGGTCTTCTAGTGGCATTGAATCCTACGGGAAGGCGCGACGATCCTGTGTTGAATCATAACTTCGTCGTCAGTCTGCTGGACAGCAGCAGCGCGAGCAGTCTGTTCGGCTCCGTTTCCATGTCAGCCATTTTCGATGTTGCCCTGGGCGGCTTCAGCGAGTGCGGCGGATTGGAGATGTCGCTTCAGGTTCAAGAGTTCCAGGAGGGCGGCAACAACGGCAGGTTGCTCAAGTTTCCGACGCGGGTGACCTGGTCGAATATCACGCTCAAGAAGGGCGTGAGCTCGGGCACGGCGCTGTGGGACTGGCATTACGCCTTTACGGCCGGGAGGGGCAGCCGTCGCGACGGCGTGATTGTGTTGCTCAATGACCGGCAGTTGCCGAACAACATCTGGTATTTCCGCCGCGGTTTGCCGGTCAAGTATACCGGGCCGGCGCTCAACGCGACTCAGAGCGGCGTCGCCATTGAATCCATAGAAATTGCCCATGAGGGACTTTCGCAGGTGCCGACCGGTTTGGCGCCATAGCTTGTCAGGAGGATTGGAATGGAAGTTCAGATTCAGACATTGCAAAGCACGGTGCAGGCGTTCGACGGGGATGTGGCGCTATCGCCGCAGACTATGGACAAGATCGTCCGCGCGGTGCTTCAGGCGGTGAATGATGAGCAGGCGCATCGTCAGCGCGTCCGCGCCGAGCAACGCATTACGACTGGGGTAAGTCACGAGCTCGAAGAGAGGGATTAAAATCGTGGAACAGGTCGCGAAAGCAGTCTTGCGCGTTGAATGGGATTTTCCACGGAATCCGGAAATGATCGAGGTTCAATATAATCCGACCGAGCTGTCATGGGACAAAGGCGCCCAGATCGCCGAGATTACGATTCCAGGATTGGATGCGCCGCTGCAACAATTTGTCCGCGGCCAAGCCGAGAAGCTGAACCTCGAGCTATTTTTCGACAGCACCGATCACGGCATGGGCAAGGGAGCGGTGAGCGTCACGACGCTGACCGACCGAATCTATCAGCTGATCAAGATTGAGCCGAGCCGTCATGCGCCGCCGGTCTGTACTTTTATCTGGAACGATGCATTTCCCGGCAGCTCACTTGAGGGAAATGCCGGGAGCGCCGCAAGCCTTGCGATCGGCGGCAGTTTCGGCGTGGCGGCGGGCGTGGTGTCTTCGGCAGCGGGCGTCGCCGTCAGCGCGGCAGCCAGCGCCGTGGCTGGAATCGCCAGGGCCGCGAGCGGCAATCAGCGCCGCAACGGCTTCAGGTGCATCGTCGAAAGCGTCAAGCAAAAATTCACACTTTTTAGCTCGGAAGGTGTTCCGCTGCGCGCGGCATTGAGCGTGGCGTTGCGCGAATACAAGACTCTCAATGACCAACTTGCTCAGTTGAATTTGACCTCGCCCGATCGCACGCATAGTCACGTGACCCAAAACGGCGATTCGCTGTCACGGATCGCCGCGCAGTACTATCGAAGCGCCGGCGATTGGCGGTTGATTGCCGAGGCCAACGGCGTTGAAGACCCGCGCCGCCTCGTGGTCGGCGCTCTTTTGCAGATTCCGCCGACGCAATAGGAGATTTGGCATGCCGGTAGTGACGCTCGGGGATCAATCGAAACTGCAGGGCAATTTCTATGTCCCGCGCTTCGAAGTGAAAATCGCCGGTGCCAACCTGCCGCAGAACGTTTTGCGTGATGTCTTGCAACTTACCTATTCGGATAACGTCAAGGAGCTGGATAGCTTTGAGTTTACCGTCAACAATTGGGACGCCGAAAAGCACGAATTCAAGTACGTCGGTTCGGAAACAACCGATTCCCTGAGCAGTAATCCGCTGCACCGGCTTTTCAATCCTTCGCGCCATGAGGTCGAGGTCTCGATGGGCTATGAGAATAATCTGACGCTGATGATGAAAGGTAGTTTCACCACGATGGAGCCTACCTTTCCTAACAGCGGCGGCCCCACACTCACCGTGCGTGGTCTAAATATCCTGCACAAGCTGCGCAGCGGGCAGTACAGCTATGCATGGATGCCTGATGAAAAACATCCAAATGGATGGAAGGAGAGCGAGATCGCTAAGAGTCTGAGGAAAGTGCCCGATCTCGACCACAAAGAAGAAGGCAAGAACAAGGAGGCCAAGAAACCATTCCCGCTGGAGGTCGAAATCGACGAAAACGCACTCAGCAAAGAGCATCCGATCACGTATGTGGCGCAAGACGGCCAGTACGATATCGATTTTCTTCTCTCCCGGGCGCGGCGCATCGGCTATGTCGTCTTCGTTAAAGAAGAGGAGCGCGAAAAGGGCCGGGTCACCAAGGAGAGGCGGCTCTATTTCGGTCCTTCCGAAGCCAATCATCCCGGCCTGCGCCCGCTAACATTTGAACTCAAATGGGGCGTCTCGCTGATTGACTTCAAGCCGACATTAACGACCGCTAACCAAGTCAAGACAGTGGTCGTTCAGGGAACCGATCGATCGACGAAGAAACCAATCACCGGGAAAGCATCGCTCGATGAGCCGAGATTCGGATTAAACCGTGACCTGATCAAACTGTTGGAAGCCTCCGACGCTCGCGATGAACGTGTGGTCGATAGGCCCGTTGCGACCCAGCAAGAGGCTGATGAGTTGGCCCGCGCGATCTTGCGCGAGCGCAGCAAGGATATCCTCAAGGCAAACGGTACTTGTGTTGGCCTGCCGGAGCTTCGCGCCGGCCAGCGGATAAAGATCGGCGGGCTCGGCGCGCGCTTCAGCGGCGAATATTTCGTCACCGATACCGTGCATACGATCAACGACAGCGGATACATCACAAGATTTGGCGCCCGCCGCGAACATCAAGGAAAATGAGCTTGATCCAATGAAGCATTATCCGGGAGTAGTTACCGCGATTGTCAAAAACTTGACGGATCCTAACGGCCAGGGTCGCATTGAGTTGCAATTCCCCTGGCTCTCAGACTCGTTGCGAAGTTATTGGGCGCCGGTGGCGGCGCCTCTCGCCGGCAAAGATCGCGGCATGTTCTTCATGCCCGAAGTTGACGACGAAGTGTTGGTCGCGTTTGAGCATGGAAGTTTCGATCATCCCTACATCGTTGGTTATCTCTGGAACGGCGTGGACATGCCGCCGGAGACCGACCTGAAAAATCGTGTCATCAAAACACCTGGCGGACATCAATTGCGCTTTGAAGATGCAGATGGCGCAAAAAAAGTGATCCTGAAATCAAATGGCGGGCATCAAGTCGAGATCGACGACGCCGCAGAGACCATCACGATCAAAACGAATTCCGGCAATCAGCTCATCGTCTTAAACGACGCCGCCAAATCCGTAACGGTGAGAGGTGGTGGGCGGAGAGTGGATATGGTCGGCGGTCAAATCAAAATGACTTAGTAGGGAAAGTAGATCAATGCCTCAGGTTGTAACGACCAATACCCAGATCCTTTGCGCTCACTTTTCGACGGCGCACAAAAACCCGCCGCTGGCGCCATTATGGACCATCGATGGCGGCACTGTTCTTGTCGAAGGTGATTCGGGAACGTTTCCGAGCTGTCCAAGCACCTTCCAGTGCGGCGGATACCAACTGCGCTCTATGGGCTTGAATGCCACTCAAGTTACGGGGAAGAAAGTGATTCTCGTCACCGATTTTAATCAGACATCGTCAGGCTTGCCAATAACTATGATTGAAACGCATCCGGTGTTTGACGAGACAACACCAGCGGCCATTCCCGACGGTCAGCCGGCCCCTCCGTTGCCGCCCGAAATGACGGATCACGTTAAGCCAGTAGTCATAAGCTCATTACCCGCTCTCGCTTTCAATAAGACTTCGATGACGCCGCCCTCGGTTCTCGTGACGTTTACGCTCACTTCCGCGCATCCGATGCGCTGGATACTCACCCAAATCGACGAACCCGGCCCCCAACCCGGCACCCATGACCGAACCAATGCCCCGCAGCCCCCAGGAATGACAGTCAATCCTTCAGGTGGCGTTTGGAATATTTCTCCACTGAATATCAACCTGACGATGACGGCACCCTTCATGGCTAGTTTACTGCCGGGGGATCACCGATTTTTTCTGACGGGGGTGACCCAGCGCGGACTATCGAACTTCGCCGAAGTATTACTAACCGTAGCAGTCTAAAGCCGAGAAAGCGGAATGAACGGAACGCAACGAAGCAGTCAACGAGAATTCCTCGGTGTCGGCTGGAAATTTCCGCTCCAGGTCACACCGGGTGGCCAGATCGCCCAAGCGCGCTACGAGCAGCGCATCGAGGAATCGATCTATCTCATTCTCAGCACGTCCAAGGGCGAGCGTGTGATGCTGCCGGAATTTGGCTGCGGCATACATGATCTGGTTTTCGCTCCGAACAACTCGACGACGATCGCCGTTGTGGTCCAGACGGTGCGCGAAGCGCTGGTCGCTTTCGAGCCGCGCATCGATGTGCTGGACATCAGCGCGGAGAGCGCGCCGGAAGAGCCCAATCTTCTGCTGATCCGAATCAACTACCGGATTCGCGCCAACAACGCGCGCGGCAATCTGGTTTATCCATTTTATATTCAGGAAAGCGCCTGATTTATGCCTCTGGAAAATGCCCTTCCCCGCATCGATGACCGCAACTACGACAGCCTGATCGCCGAAGTACGCACACGTATCGCGCGCTACACTCCGGAATGGACTCCGGTCTGGACCGATGTCAACGACAATGATCCAGGCATCACTCTGGCGCAGGTCTTCGCATGGCTGACCGAGATGCTCGCGTACCGGATGAATCTCGTGCCCGAGCTCAACTACATCAAGTTTCTCCAGCTCATCGGCATCGAGCTTCATGCCGCCGAACCTGCTCAGGCCGAGGTTACGTTTCCAGTGCAAAGCGGATTCGCCGAGGCATACGTGATCGTGCCCCCGCGCACGCAGCTTACCGCGGATGCGCCGGATGGCAGTGCGCCGATCACTTTCGAAACCGATCGCGCGTTGATCGCTGTGCGCGCTCAGCTCACCGCGGTGCTGGCCTATGACGGCTATGCGTACACGTCGGTGACCGCCGACAATCAGGAGGCGGTGCAGGGCTTTCAACCTTTCGGCCCGATGGCCAACGACGGCAGCGCGTTGCTGCTCGGGTTTGACGATCGGGGTCCGTTCCCGGCCCTCGAGCTGAACCTGGCGATCGTGACCCCGGACAATTCCGCGGCGGCCGCGTTTCAATGCGGCCTGCCCGACCGGCCCGGCTTCGCTTCCGCGACGCTGAGGTGGGAATTCTGGAACGGCAGCGACTGGCAACGATTGAGCCTGCTCAAGGATGAAACCCGAGCGTTCACACGTTCAGGTCATGTTTTCCTGAAAACCCCGAACAAGAGCCTGCAGCCGGTTGTCATCGCGCCTGAATCCCGACCGCTTTACTGGATCCGCGCGCGTGTCGAACGCAGTCAATACGAGCGTGTGCCCAAGCTTCTGACGATTCGCACCAATACGATTGCCGTGCGCCAGGCCGAGACGGTGCGCGACGAAGTGCTCGGCGGCAGCAACGGCCGGCGCGATCAGGTATTTCGGCTTGCGAACGTTCCGGTGCTGCGCGAAACCCTGCGGCTTGAAATCGACGAAGGCTCGGGTCCCGAGATCTGGACTCGGGTGGACGATTTCTTCGGTTCCGGGCCGGCGGATCCGCACTACATGTTGAATCGGACCACTGGAGAAATTCGCTTCGGCGACGGGCGCAACGGCAACATTCCAGTGGCTAACCCGGCAAATCCCGAAGGCAACATCGTCGCCCGAGAGTATCGCTTCGGTGGCGGCAGGCAGGGCAATGTCGGCGCCGGAGCGATCAAGACGCTGACCACATCCATCGACGGCATCGATTCCAACGCGGTGGCCAATCTGCTTGCGGCGGACAGCGGCCGCGACGAAGAAACTCTGGACGAAGCAAAAAAACGCGCGCCCCACGCGATCCGCAGCCGCTATCGCGCCGTGACCGCGGAAGATTTCGAATTGCTGGCGATGGAGGCGAGCTCGATCAAACGCGCCAAGGCGTTGCCGCTTTACCATCCGGATTTTCCCGGCGTCAAAGTTCCGGGCGTGGTGACGATCATCGTCGTGCCGGACGGTGACGGCCCATCGCCGACGCCGAGCGAAGGCACCCTGCGCAGCGTGTGCGCCTATCTCGATCAGCGGCGCTTGCTGACAACCGAACTGTACGTGATCAAGCCGACTTACCAGCGGGTGCAGATCCGTGCCGAGATCGTCGTCAGCGACGACGCAGATCTTGGCGAAGTTCAGCAACAGATGGAACAGTCGCTGCTCGACTACTTTCATCCGTTGAAGGGAGGCGAAGACGGCTTGGGCTGGCCTTTCGGCGGCACTATTTATTATTCACGGATCAATCAGCGCTGCTTCACGATCCCGGGAGTCGCCAGCATAACCAGTCTCATAATCGTCCTCGATGGCGAGGAAATTCCGCCGTGCACGGATGTGACCATCAACGAAGCCGGACTGCTGTTCGCCACCGAACATCAGATCGACGTGAGTTACCGTTTCGAGTCCTGAAATCATGATGACTGCCAGTCAACTTCCGCCGATTCCGCGGCCGCCGCACGATCCCACCTCGCTGCTCCTCAACTGGCGGACTGGCTGGCGCGCTGCCGAATTGCAACAGCTCAGCGCGGAGCGATCGCTGTTAATGGCGCCTGCGCCGGAAACACAGCGTTCCCTGACGGAAATTAGCGGCAGTTTCGGCGGGCTCATGGCCCCGGCCAATGTCGCTTGCGGGCCCGACAGCGGCGTTTATCTCCTCGATGCCGAAACTGCGCAGTTGAAACGTTTCGATCCCTGCGCATGCCGCTTTACGCAGGTGCCTTGTTTCGGGGGTACGGGAAGCGGGCCGCGACAGCTGAAAAGTCCCCATGGCATCGCCATATGCGCCGGCAATCTGTTTGTCTGCGACACCGGTAATCATCGCCTGAGCGTCTTCGCCTTGCATGGATTTGTGCTGCGCGGTTTCTGGCAGCCGCCGCCCGCGGCTTATAAAGGGTCGCATCCCACTTTGGCCAATTTATGGGAACCCTTCGATGTGACTTTCGACGGCGTTGGCCGAGCTTACGTTACCGACGGCGCCAACGGTTGCATTCATCGTTTCACTGCCGCGGGTCAGTGGGAAAACTGCTTCACCGGTTTCGGGCAGGCGACCTGGATAGCCATCGATTGCCGCGACCGGAGCTACGTGATCGTCGCTGGCTCGCCGGCGCAGGTCGTGCGGTCGGATCCGGACGGCAACCGTATCGCGATCGATTCCATGCCGGGCGAGCTGATGTCGCTGTTTCCGCGGAATTCGATTTCAGTCGATGCCGCGGGGCTGCTCCATCTGGGCGCCTTTTGCGCCGGCGACGCGCCGATGAATTGCCAAAACCCGCAGCCTACGCTCAAGTGCCCGCGGGGTCAAACACCGGAGCGCGGCGTCTTCGACTTACGAGGCAACACCGTCGATTGCTTCGTCTCCACACCCGCGAGCTATGTGACGCAAGCGACCTATATCAGCGCCGCCCTCGACAGCGAGTTCTACCGCTGCCAGTGGCATCGGATCATTTTGCGCGGCGAGATTCCCGCCGGGTCTCGAGTCACGGTTTCGACGTACACGGCGGAAGCCGAGCTGGCGGACGATGACATCGAGAATCTCGGCGAGGTCTGGCAGACCAATCAGACGGCGACCGAAATGAACAAAGGCGACTGGGATTGCCTGGTGCGCAGTAGTGGCGGCCGGTTTCTCTGGCTGCGGCTCGAGTTCCGCGGCAACGGCCGGGTGACGCCGCGGCTCGACAGCGTCGAACTCGAGTTTCCGCGGATCAGCTTGCGTCGCTACCTGCCCGGCGTGTTCGGCAGGGAGGCCGTCAGCGCCGACTTCACGGATCGTTTTCTGAGCCTCTTCGATACAACCTTTCGGTCCATTGAAGCCAACCTCGATCGCGGAGCCCGCTATTTCGATCCGCTTTCGGCGCCCGCTGAACGCGATCCCAAAACCGGCGCGGATTTTCTCTCCTGGCTGGGTTCATGGATCGGCCTCATTCTCGATCGCCATTGGCCGGAGGCCAGGCGCAGGAAATTCCTTAAGCACGCGGGCCGGCTCTACGATCTGCGCGGCACGCGCGAAGGTTTGTGGCGCGAGTTGTTGCTGTTTCTCGATCTGGATCGCGACGAGTGTTGCCGGGCTGATCAGCCGTCCGACCGCTGCCAGGCGCGGCCTGCGAACTGCGCCCCGCCGAAGCCGTCTGAATGCGGCTGGCGGCCGCCGCCGCTGATCCTGGAGCACTTCAAGTTGCGCCGTTGGCTCTTTCTCGGCGCTGGGCGTCTGGGAGATCAGGCGGTGCTGTGGGGAAAACGCATCGTCAACCGCACTCAGCTCGACGATACCGCACGGGTGGAGCGCACGCAGTTGCTAACGGCGCAGGATCCGCTGCGCGACCCATTCCATGTGTATGCTTATAAATTCAGCGTGTTTGTTCCGGCATGTTTTCGCGCGTCGAATACCGAGGCCAAGGCGCTGGAAAATATTCTGCGCAACGGCAGGCCGGCGGGGACCCAGGCGCAGCTCGAATACGTCGAGCCCCGTTTTCGTATCGGGTTTCAATCGATGATCGGTTTTGACAGCGTCGTCGGCCGCTATCCGTCAGGGGTAACTTTAAACGAGATGCAGCTCGGCCGCGCCACAGTCTTGACGGCGCCGCCGCACAAGCAGGGCGCTCCGTCGCTAACGGTCGGGGAACAGTCGCGCATCGGAACCACCACGCGGCTGGAATAAGGACGATCCACGAGATCACTGCGCGATTCCACCAGGAGAACGATCATGACTCATGCACAAAACGTTGTTGCTCAGCTTGCCTGCCCGGCCTGCAATTACGGGCCGTTTACGCGCAACAACTACTTCACCGGCAAGCTGCTGGTCGAGCGGGATTTCACCGATGAGAGCCGTTTTCACATAGAGAAGCTGCGCCACCACGAGCAGCTGCTGCACGGCTGGGGAGTGGTCTGCGGTCTCAAAGTCAAAGCACACCCCAACGAAGCCTGCCGCGATCGTTTTGTCTGCGTGGAGCCCGGCTCAGCAGTCGATTGCTGCGGCCACGATATTATCGTCGCCGAAGAAGAGTGCGTCGATTTTAGTCAGTTCCCCGAAATCAAGGCGCTCAAGAGCAACAACGACAAGGATCCGCACACGTTGCAGATCTGCGCGCGGTTCCGTGAATGTCCGACCGAAGACATTCCGGTGCTGTACGATGATTGCGGCTGTGACGATACCAAGTGCGCGCCCAATCGCATTCTCGAGTCTTATGAGATCGACATCATGCTCGATCCACCCAAACAGCCGCAAGATCTGCATACGCCGGAATTCAGCTGGGAGAACTCCATCGCTTTAGCGCACGCGGCCGCAGCTGTGGTGCACGATGCGTCGCATCGTTTATATGTTCTGACCGCGGATGATCCCGCCACCGTCTATCAGATTAGCACCGACAATCACGCGACGATCACTGCGCGGACATTGACCAAGAAGGCCATCGCGCTGAGCGTATCCAATGACGGCAAGCATCTCTATGTGGTGGTCGAGCCGACCTCGCCGGCGACCTTACGTCGGCTGCAGGTGCTGGATACCACGCAGCCCGGAATGCCGGATTTCAATACCGATCCGCTCGATCTGCCGAACAGCTTCGGCAGCGATGTGACCCTGGCCGTCACGCCAGATGGCCGGCTGATCTCGCTGGTCTCGTCGAGCGGCGATGTGCTTCGCTGGCCCGCCGATCTCGACACGAACCCGGTTCCCGCCGCGCCGGAGCTGGTCAAAAATCTCGGCACCGGCGTGACCGGGCTGACGCTGAGCAGCGACGGCAAGAAGGCTTTTGTGCTTGGATCTGGAAATAAGATCCAAGCGCTGGATCTCGGCGCTGCAACGGTCACTCCGATCACCGTGCTGCCTGCCGCCGCGAAGCCTTCGTCGATGGCCCTGGTCACGAGCACCGCGCCGGACATGCTTGCTGTCGCCGATCAGACCAATCTCTTTCTGCACCTGGTGGAGCTGCTGCCGGCCGCCGCATTAATCGGCAGCGTCAAGCTCGATCACCCGCCGGTCGGCCTGGTTGCAGCGCCGGGCGGACACTGGGCCTACGTGCTCGAAAGAGACACCGACAGTTTTATCCAGTCCGTGAGTCTCGACGGTCTCGTGCAGCATCTAGGGGTGACACTCGGCACAGCGTTCATGATCGGCGACGACAGCCGGCAGATCGTCATGAGCGCATCGGGCAAGCGTCTCTACATTCCTTACGTCGATGATATTAGCCAGACCGCCGCCGGCGGTGTCGCGATTGTGGAAGTCACCGAAGGCTCATGCGCGGAGATTCTTTGGCGGCATCTCGACGGCTGCCCGCATTGCGACCTGCCCGATTGCGTGGTCCTGGCGACCATCGAGAATTATCATCTCGAAGATCGCGTAGAAGAACAAACCGATCCGCCGGCCGATGCGGCACAAGATGCCATAAACAAAATTGCGCGGATCGACAACCGCAAAGGAAGGCGATTGCTGCCGAGCACGCAAGTTCTGACTGAGCTGGTGGAATGTCTCCTCGAACATGGTGTGGGAGGAGCAGGAACGCAGGGGCCTCCCGGCGCGCCCGGCGCGAAAGGCGAAAAGGGAGATAAAGGTGGCAAGGGCGATAAGGGCGAAAAAGGAGATCAAGGTTTAAAAGGTGACAAGGGAGATTCGGGTTCAGGCCTGGAATTAGGTCTGGTTCGAATCAAGGCGTTGAGTTGGACTCACAACACGCCCAGCCACCTTATCGGAGTGAAGATGCTCAACCAGACACAGGTGCCGGGATTCGTGATCGGCTTTACCGACAAGGTGCACGTAAGAACCCAGGATCAGTCAGGGGCACTCGTCGGCCTCATCGACGCCTCGCATATCTTTCAGGTTCTCGTGGCGTCCGATCTTGAGCAGAACAAAGAACTCGGAATGTTTTGTCGCTGCCCCATCGCCGGCGACATTGTTCCAGTCGATTACACCGAAACAAACGGCCTTATCACCACTGCCACTGAAGTGCAGGACTTAGATGCACCTGGCATCGCCTTTATTCTTGATCGCAGTAGGTCACGGCGGGCTGGTGAAATCATTTCGCAAACCCCTCCGTTCGACAAGCCTCCGTTCAACGACATTTGGATCCGGCTGCGCGGCGATTTTGTGCTGGATACGAAAGATAGGGCAATTGACGCCGAATTTGTGCGGGCAAAATTACCTACTGGAGACCGTCCGGACCCAGGAGGATTGCCTTTGGACAAACAACCCGGGATTCAAGGTGGAGTCTTCGAAAGTTGGTTCACGCTCCTACCGGGATAGAAAGTTTCAAGCGGTTCAGATCGAGTAAGGAGAATCTTTATGGCACTCGCTACAACAACCACTCGAACGCCTACAGTCGCACGCTGCCCGGCTTGCGGCAGGCTCGAATGCTTGTGCCGGCCGCGATTTTTCGCCGGCCAACTGTTGACCGAAGAGGACCTCAACCGTCTCGATCATTACATCGTCGAGAAAAACAAATTGCATAATCGCTATCTGCACGGTTGGGGCGTTGTCTGTGGCCTGGAGGTTTTTTGCCATCCCTGCGAAGGGCAGGTCACCGTCACCTCAGGATACGCGCTCAGCCCCTGCGGTGACGACATCGTCTTGTGCGCCAACGATGTCGTCAACGTCTGCGATCTGATCCAGCGCTGCCGCGAGCGCGAGCGCCTGGATTGCGAGCCGCCGCGTCCCGCCACAACCGCGGAGTGCCAGGACGTCCAGGAACAATGGGTGCTGACGGTTTGCTTCACCGAAAAGTCCGCGCGCGGAGTGACGGCGCTACGCGGCAGCAGTGAATCCGCATGCTGCTCGAGTTGCAGTTGCGGCGGCTCCTCCAGCTGCGGCTGTGAGGAAAGCGGCATGAGTCGGAAGCAAGCGGCGCCGGCCACCCGCTCCGCCCGCTCGCTGTCCACCGATGCGCGGTCCGGCCGCGACCTGTGCGAGCCCACGGTCACTTGCGAGAGCCACTATTTTTCACTCTACAAAGCATCAGCTGCCGATCCTCGACCCGAACAGGCTCTC
>DASUVS010000381.1:0-5337 GCA_036378835.1 Binatia bacterium
AGCAAATCCAACCATGTTGCCGAGGATGATGGCGTTCCGCGCCGTCGACGGCTCCGCGTTGCGCGCCATCCAGTTAAGAACCGCAATGCCTAGGAACGGGCTGCCAAAAAGCCGCAGATAGGCAACCAGCGCCGCGGAGGCATCGGTGGCGGCGGCACCCACGCCGAAGCGCTGTGGGGCAAACATCAATCCCAGGCCGACGAGAGCCATGTAGATCGCGACGATGCTGAGTAGAACCCTGAGTTTCAGAAAAGCTTCCTTTCGGTAATTGATCTCCCTGAATCACGCGTAGACACGGGAGGGGTTCCGGCAACTGATGGAGATGAGAGATAGGGACGTCGTTTGGCCGGTGGAGAAGCACCGCTTCCAAAGATCTAACCGCCGAGCCTCACTTACCAAAGTCTTCCGGCTTTAGCTCGATCGGTTTGCCATGCGGCGTTCTTTGAGTTGCGCGCTCCCAGGCCTGATAATGCTGCGCCAGAGCTTGCGCCGAGGCCGCGCCTTTTTGAGCGACCATGCGTTCAAGTGTCGCAAGCCAATGATGGTAGTAGGTTTCGCCCGTGTCGGGATCGCCGACCGCCTGCGCCTTTTTGATCTCCTCACCAAGCATCGCCGACCACTCGGGCCAGGCGAACAGGCCTTTTTCGTACAACGCGAGCGCCATCGCGAACGCATGGGCTTCCCACGGCGCGCGAAAGACCGGGCCGTTGTCGTCGCGCGGTATGCCTGGAACAGCTTCGGCGGCGCGCCGGGCGGCTTGCGGTTCGACGGAACGCGGTTCAGGCATGTTCCAGATAAGGTTCAAACGCTTCGATGGACACTTTCAATTTCGGGTCCGTGTCTGCGCCCCAAAGCTCCTGGGCATCGAACCGCACGGTGTAAAGCCATTGCGGATCCTCGCCCTTGCCGGCGGCTATGGAGTCTGGAAAAATGTGCGCGCCATGAAGCCGCTCCACCACGCCAACACGGCCGCGCGCGTAGCGCGGCAAACGCGTGTGCGTCTTTGGATGAATGTTTTTGGTGCGCACGCGGTCGCCGATTTCGAACCGCGCGGGCGCCGGCGCCGGCCGGCTGTACGAACCACGTTTGGTGACTTTGTCCACATCGGCCAGCGTGAACGGGCCGCGGGTTAAATTTTTCGCCGGGCGCAGCGCTCGCCCGGCGGCGACCTCGTCGGCGTCGATCAGGCCGCGCTCGATCAGCAGATTTTGATTGCGCAAAAACCATTTCTCATAATAGGAGCGGGTCAAATAGAACGACGGCGCCATCAATTCAATGGCATAACGGCTGGTATCGATCGTCCAGGCGCGGAATACGCCGATGGCGCGGCTCATCGCCAGCACGCGTCCCTCCCAAGGATGATGAAAGACCGGCTCGTTCCGCTCGGGCTCGACTTTGCCGAACCCGTCCATACCACCCATATCGTGCACGCCGTCCATCAGGCCACCTCGCTTGGTTTTTTCGCCACTCCGGCTCCGATCATCGAATCGCGCGTGACCAACTTGGCGAGTTCGGATTCGCTCCAGCCCTCCGAGCCTGCCGGCCGCATCGGCACGACCAGGTAGCGGGTCTCGGCAGTCGAATCCCAAACTCGTATCTCGGTTTCGATCGGCAGCGCAACCCCGAAATCCGCCAGGACCCCGCGCGGCTCCTTGACGGCGCGCGAGCGGTAGGCAAACGACTTGTACCAGGTCGGCGGCAGGCCGAGCACATCGGTCGGATAGCAGGAACACAACGTGCAGACGATCATGTTGTGCACCTGCGGCGTATTCTCGACGGCGATCAGATGTTCGCCCACGTTGCCCACCCGTGGCGCAAGCATAGCAACGGCCTTGCTTGCATCCTCTAGCAGCTTCTGGCGGAACCGGGAATCGTTCCACGCTTTGGCAATTACCTGGGCGCCGATATGAGGGCCGATCTTGGTTTCATAAAGCTCGACGATGCGATCGAGCGCGGCGCTCTCGATATACCCCTTCTCGACGAGGATGGTTTCGAGAGCGCGCACCCGCAGCTCCACCTCGGAGAGATGGGAACTCTCATCGTGATCGTGATCATGTTCAGCCATAGGTGAAATATACCCAAGGAAGGCGGCGTCGTGCAATCGGCAAAACGATAATCGGGTGCGTTCGTATCAGCCGTTTAGTTCTATTTCGGCAGAGGATCGGCTAACGTATTCCCTTCTGCAAGCGCGGGCCGGTTGACCCATCGTTAGAGGACGTGCAACCGAAAAACAATCAGCGAGCGGGCAGCGGCCCGCCGCCGGCCATCTGCTTGTAGAGCTCAACGACCTCCTTGTCCCGTGGCAATTCTTTGATCGCCTGCTCCACTTCTTCGCCGGTGAGAGGCGCGGGCGGGTCGCCCATTAGCTTAGTGAATTCGACGCGAAATTCCGGATCGGCAAATGACTTGCGCATCGCCTCGCGCATGATTCGCACCGGCTCTTGGGGCGTGCCCGGAGGGAAGATGAAAGGCCAGCGCGGGTACTGAAAGGCGCGGAACATATCGAGCAGCTTTCGTTCTCGATCCGATTTGGCGAAGCTACCGAATTCCGGCAGATTTGCAAATTTTGGGTGATGGCGACCTTTGGGAACGGTCAAGGTCGCATGGAGGTGGACCAGCTTCTTCTCAATATATTCGGGTTTCTCTATGACAAAGCGTGCCGCGCCGGTAGCGTGAGCGTCCAGCTCCTTCCGCTCGAGAGCAATGTAAATCTCGGGACCGGTAAAGCCGGTGACGAACTTCGGCTCCTTAAGGCCGAGCAGATACGCCACCATGCGTCCGGTGACATAGACCGGATGACCGACGGCGTGGGCGCCGAAGCGGATACCGCTGGCCGCTTGCAGCTTCGCCAGATTATCCCAGCCGGCATCAGCCTTGGTATAGAAGACGTAAGGATCGCCGGAATCGGTCGAACCCAGGTAAATAAATTTATCCAGATCGTATTGGCTGCCTGGGAGGCCCAAGATCGGCCCGACCACGAGTCCCGCGCCGATAGAGCCGATGGTCAACCCGTCCGGCGGTGTTGAACTATAAATCATGTTGGCGGCTTTTCTACCGGCCGCGCCGGAGACGAAAACAAGCAGTAAATTAGGATGACCGGGAATGTGCTTTTCCAGCACGCGCATCAGCGCTCTCGTCTGGAACTCCCCCGAACCGCCGGGCCCGCCGCCGCGGAGGATTCTGATGGTTTTGCCTTTGTAGAAGTCGGCCTGTGAAAAGGCCTGGCCCGCAGGGATGCATAAAAACATTGCGATCACCCATGCTGGCGCCAGCGCGCGAAAGCCAACGCGGTTATCTAGTTTCATAGACACCTCCCGCCAAGGTGAGATCCTGAGCTTGGTATTAACCTCTCCGGCCGGCCCCGATTATAGTCTTCGCAAATCCGAAGGAAAATGGGTTAAAAAATTATTCCCACGCTCAAGCTTGGCCATGACTAACGGATGGCGGTATTCACACGAAGGATTGTTGATCGCTCGCTGGCTGCTCGCCAAAACCAGCGCGGCGCATTGGCAAACTCTCGCAACGATCGATGAAGTCCTATAGATGGCAATCATCCAATCGTTCTCGCCGCGCCCGTCACCGCCTTTCATGTGCTGTAATCGCATTTAGAATATGCTGGACAGGAAACGGTCGATTCGATAGGTTTTCGTCACGCCCTAAGAGAAGGAGGTATCTATGATTAACGTCGAGGGAGAGCCAATCGAAGTTATCGATGCACACTCTCATATGGGCGCGAGGAAAAAGCTCGCCATTCATCAGATCCCGCCGATCATGAAGTTTATGGCTGAGGACATGCTCGAGTCGATGGACGGTGCCGGCGTCGACGGAGTTGTTACCTTTGCGATCGGCATCGGGGAGCCGTCGGATTATCGAGAGACCAACCAGTACATCGCCGACGCGATGAAAAAACATCCGGGACGGATTCACGGCTTTATGAGATTGAGTCCGGGAAACGGTCCGAAGGATACCCTGCAGGTGCTCGAGGAAGGTGTCAAGCTTGGTCTCAAGGGGATCAAAATCCATCCGCTGATCGAACACTGTCCGGCCAACGATAAGGAAAAAGTTTATCCGCTCATGGAAGCCGCGCAGCACCACGGCCTCACCGTTCTCTTTCACTGCGGCTTGGGCGAGGACGCCAGTCCGAAACGGATCGGCGAAGTGGCCAAAGATTTTCCCAAGCTGCCGGTCATCATGGGCCATTCGGGGCTAGTCGAAGGAGTTCGTGAGGTTGTTGAAATCGCCAAACGCTGCGAAAACGTCCACATGGACAGCTCCGGCGTGGGCTGGTTGCCTTTTTTCTGCGAATCGATTTCGTGGGCCGGACCAGATCGGGTCCTTTACGGCTCGGATCATCCGTTCAATCCGATGGATTGGGAGATCGAGAAAATCGTCAAGCACGCGCAGAGACATTTAAAGCTCAAGATCGAAGATCTGCGATTGATCATGGCCGGCAATATCAAGCGGCTGCTCAAGATGAATTAATTCAATTATGAAGATCGCAGCGCTGGCGGATGTCAAAGCCCATCTCAGTGCTTATGTAGACGAATGCGAGAACGAAGGCCCGGTCATTATCACGCGCAATGGCAAGGCAGCTGCGATATTGCTGGCACCCAAGAACGACGACGATTTGGAACGACTGATGTTAGCCCACTCGCGCCGTTTGCAATCTTTGCTCAGTAAGTCACGAAGAAGCATCAAAGCAGGCAAGGGCGTATCACACGACGAATTCTGGAAGACTGTCGACCGGCGTCATCGAGGCAAACGCCCTTCACGAGCCCGAAAACGTAAATCCGTCAAATAGCTTGCACCTTCCCCCGCTAGGCTTTTTGCCATCGAGGTTTTCGGAATCCCAAAACCTGGAAGTTCGGATCACGATTACAGACCGCAACCCCGTTTCCCCGACCGAACGCCCTTGGGAATCGAGAATCGCTATGCGGCTTAAGCGGCGCGTCCATCCGAAAATCGCCGGGCCAAGCTGCGCGCCCGGGGCCGCGAGCGCGAGTAAGAAGTTGTGGAGTTGAATTAAAAATGTCTTGAGGGATGAACGAAACAAAAAGCAAGAAGTTCTAGAGGCGAAAGGAATCTAACCTCCATCTTAAACTTTGTCCAGCTAGGTCAACAGCGTCCCCATGTCTCCACACATATTCGGAAATTCCGAAAACCTGGAAGTTCGACATCGTTCTTTGTCAGCAACCAAACACCATGTCTGATTGCAACACCTGACTGCGGACTCCGCGCACATTCTCTGAGGTCGTCGGCCAGGAAACCTCATCGGCATCATGTTCAAGCTCAGATTAGGGCTTGGCACTTACACGTAATCAGACTCAGCCAGATCCG
>DASUVS010000382.1:0-37527 GCA_036378835.1 Binatia bacterium
GTCAGTATACCGCAAAGATGCCAGTCAAAAGGTCACCGGGCAGGTGTTGCATGTCGGCAATATCGAAATGCCGGGCATGCTACACGTGGCTGTTTTGCGCAGCCCATACGCGCATGCGCGTATCACGCGCATCGACAAAACCAAAGCCGAGGTCGTCAAAGGCGTGGCCGTGGTTCTGACCGGCGCCGATGTCGCCAAGATGCCGGGTGTCGATCCGCATTTTGGGCCGGCTTTTCGGGATCAACCGATTCTCGCGGTCGAAAAGGTCTGTTACATCGGCGATCCGGTCGTCGCCGTTGCCGCCCAGGACCGGCGCACGGCGGAAGACGCGCTGGAGCTGGTTGAAGTCGAATATGAGCCGCTTCCGGCTGTGCTCGATGTTCTGGAGGCGGTTAAAGCGGGCTCACCGCTGGTGCACGAGCAGCACCGACCGGCCAAGGCTTTTGCCGATCTTGCCCATGTAAAATCCGGCGAGCAATCAAACATCTGCTATCACTTCAAGCTCAGAACCGGCGATGTCGAAAGAGCATTTGCCGAAGCGGACCGGGTATTCGAAGATACGTTTAGCTCGCCGCCGGCGCAGCACATGCCGATGGAGCCACATGTCACGCTGGTTTATTTAGATGAGGGGCAGCGCATTAATATCTGGACCGCGAGCCAGACGCCGTCCTACGTGCGCACGGAAATTGCCAACACGTTCGGTGTTCCGATGAATCGCATCCGCGTCCGAATTCCGTATCTCGGCGGCGGTTACGGAGCCAAGCTTTACGCTAAATTGGAGCCGCTGGTCACCGCACTGGCGCTCGTCACCAAGAAGCCGGTTCGTTACGCTTTGACTCGGGAAGAAGAATTTCTGACAATCACCAAACACAAAGTGATCACCAAGATTAAGAGCGCCATCAAAGACGGTGTGATCACGGCGCGCAAATGCGAAGTCTTCTGGGATACCGGCGCGTACGCCGAAATTGGCCCGCGGGTCGTGCACAAATCGGGCTATACATCGGCCGGGCCGTATCGCATTCCAAACGTCTGGATCGATTCCTATTGCGTGTACACCAATCACATACCTGCCGGCGCGTTTCGCGGTTTTGGCGTGCCCCAGGTGATTTGGGCTTACGATTCGCAAACCGACATAATCGCGCGCGCCATTGGGGCCGATCCGGTGGAGTTTCGGCTGCAACACGCGCTGAACGAAGGTGAGTCCTTCGCCACTGGAACGCCAGTCAGATCGTTTGGCGTCAAGCAGGCGATGCGAGAAGCGGCCAAGGCCATTGAATGGAGCGAGCCCAGGCTCAAACAATCCGGCGCCAAGCTGCGCGGTAAAGGAATTGCCGCCGGCGTCAAAGCCGTGCTCACGCCTTCGATCTCAGGCGCAATCGTGATTATGAACGCCGACGGCACGGTCAACGTGCTCAGCAGCACCGTCGAAATGGGTCAAGGCTCGGAGACGATGATGGGCCAGATCGTCGCCGAAGAGCTTGGCATTTCCTTCGAGCAGGTGCATGTCGTGCAACCCGATACCGATATCACTCCGTACGATACCATCACCGCGGGCAGTCGCTCCACTTATCATATGGGCAATGCCGTTCGCATGGCCGCTGGAAAAGTCAAAGCCGAATTGTTTCATGTCGTCTCAAAAAAATTGGAAGTGAATCCTGACGATCTCGCAGCGGGTGGCGGGCGCATTTTCGTGCGCGGCACGGAAGAGCGGGGCATGACGATCAGCGAGGCATTTCTCGCCAAGTTCGGCAGTCTGGGCACGACACTCACCGGCGAGGCGATCTGCCAGCCGGAGGCGATTCCCATGGACCCGGAAACCGGGCAGTCGGAGAAATGCACCGAGTACTGGTTTCCTTCGGCGACCTCGGCCGAGGTCGAAGTGGACACCGAGACCGGCCACGTCAAAATTCTTCAATTCTATAGCGTCGGCGATACCGGCACGGCCATAAATCCGAAACACTGCGAGCAGCAACTGCTCGGTTCGGCGATCACTCATTTGGGCTTGACACTTTTTGAAGAAATGATTTACGACGAAGGACAACTGGTGAATGGTTCTTTGCTAGATTACCAGATCGCTTCGTTCAAGGATCTGCCGGAGTCTTTTCAACCGATTATCGTCGAAGTGCCGCACGAGACCGGTCCGTTCGGCGCCAAGGGCGTCGGCGAAACCGGCACGCTCACGGTTTCGGCGGCTGTCGCGAACGCCGTCGAGGATGCAATTGGGGTCCGCATTCGCGATCTGCCGATCACGCCGGAAAAAGTTTTGCGCGCATTGTCTCAACGGAAGCCGATCGAAGGTAGGTTGCATGACACGTCAAATAACTTTTTGTCTTAACGGGCGCGGGGAAACGTTCACCATCGACGACGCCGACACTTTGCTCGAGGTACTGCGGGATCGCTTTAAACTATGGAGCGTGCGCGAAGGTTGCGGCGTCGGCGCATGCGGCACCTGCACCGTGTTGCTCGATGGTAAACCGGTAAGCTCGTGCTTCCTGTTGGCCGCGCGCGCGGCGGAGCATGAGATCGTTACCCTGGAAGGTTTGGGAGACGGCGGGACTCTTCATTACATCCAAGAAGCTTTCATCAATCAGCGAGCATTACAGTGCGCATACTGCACTCCTGGTTTCGTTCTCTCCGTCAAAGCGATGCTCGATGAGATCCCCAATCCTTCGGATGACGATGTTCGCGAATATCTGTCCGGTAATCTGTGCCGATGCGCAGGCTACGCCGATATTCTACGGGCCGTCCGCGCCGCGCAGGACCAAAAAAAGGCCCTTATCACCCGCGCTTGATCTGCTGGAAAGAGCCCCTGTCTCGCCCATCTCGCCGCACCCCTACGTACATCAACGCGGCGACAAATTTGTCCCCATTTGTTGTAATTTGTCCATTTCAGATCGGCCGTGCTTTGAAGACACCGCCGCAACTCGCCGATCTTATGTAACAAACTGAAGAGGCAATACAAATTACCATGGCATATAATGTGCAACCACATGGAAAGAGTTTATGGAGGTTGCACAAACTACCAAGTCCGCTGCGTTCTTGCCAAACCTCCATAACCTTGAAGAATTGTTTCAAAGCCTGCAGAAGAACACTGTCATTCAACTGCGCTGGCCCCTGATCATTCTCTCCTGTTACCTTCTACTCTACTCCCCGGCCGATTGGCTTTACCGGTCGCCGATACAGGCGATGGTGGTTTTCTATCTACTGACTAATGTAACGCTGTATTTTGTCGCCGAAGATTACTTCAACCGGCCGAGTTTCTATGGCCCGCTGCTGCTGTTCGATACTTTTTCCCTCGCGCTTACCTTGGGCTTGAGCGGCGGCACCACGCCTGACCTTGTCGTCGCTTGCCTGTTCACATTGATACTCAGTTGCGTTTGCAACGATCCGCGCGGCTTATTAATCATCACGTTTTTGGCTCCGATCGTTTATGGCTATGTCGTGCTTACGGATGCGAAGACCGCGGATCCAAGCATTTATTTGCGCCTTCCATTGCCGCTGGTGATCTCGATCTTCTATGGCTACTTCGCACAGGTAGAGCGGCAGAAAAGGATCGCAATCGAGAAGGAGCAACAAGCCGATAGAGAGCGTCGGACCGGCGAAGAAGTGCGAGTACAGCGCGCGCGCCTGGAGGTACTTTATCGGATCAATCCAGCGCTCGTCGGAGATGTTGGAGTCAGTAAAGTTCTCGATGTAGTTTTACAAACGACACTGAATCATCTCCCCTATGCGGCGGCCGTGGTCACGTTGCGAAATTCTGATACGGGCATGCTTCACACCGCAGCCAGCAAAGGATTCCTCAATCGAAAATCAGATGCGCTCGTCAATTCATTGCCAAGTCTCCAAGAGCTTATAAAAGACCAGAGCACGCTTGCGATAAACAATATCAATGAAGATCCGCGGGTCCCGGATATCGGCCTGCAAGATGAAGGGCTGGTCGGATTTCTCGGGACGCCGCTGTGCGCCCAAGGCGGGGTTTTTGGCGGCTTAGCATTTTTCACGCGCCGGCAATACGATTTCAGCCCGGAGGAACGGGAGTTTGCTACGATCTTAGCGGGCCAGCTGGCGATGGCGATCGAGCAGACTCGCTTGCACGAACAGATTGAACGCCAGGCCAACGAATTGCGCGACGCCAACAAGCTTAAGGATGAATTTCTCGGCGTTGCTTCGCATCAATTGAAAAGCCCGCTCAACATACTGGCGAGAAATACCAACATGCTGATCGAAAGGACGCTCGGCGATATCAGTCCGATTCAAGAGAAATCTCTTGAAATGATGATGCGGCAATGTAAAGAGCTTCATGCGGTTATCACCAGTATGTTGCAGGTCAATTTCATCGAATCGAATCTGCTCGAGCCCGAGCTTCACGAAACCAACTTATGGGAGTTTCTCTATGACCTGAGGTCCTCCTATGATTCTCAGTTGACCAAAGACATAAAATTGATCTGGGAGTTTTCTCCCGACCTGCCGTTACTCGAAGCTGATCGCGGCAAGTTGAAATTGGTTCTGCAACACGTCATCGACAACGCCGTCAAGTTCACCGATCATGGCTACGTCAGGGTTTCAGCGCACTACCTGGCCAATAGAAAGGTGATGGAATTCGAAGTGTCGGATACTGGTATCGGGATTCCGACTGACGAGCTGCCGATGATTTTTGAAAAGTTCAGCCGGCTCGATAGTCCGGATTCCGAAAACTACAGCGGCGCGGGCTTAGGGCTATACATCGTAAAACGACTTGTGCACCTGCTCCAAGGGAACATTGACGTGCAAAGTAAAGTCGGTAAGGGATCGACCGTGACCATCCGGATTCCGGCGCGGCGGCGAAAGATGCCACCGATGCAGGAGCAATTAACTTTTGCCATGGAAGCGGAAAGTTCCGGACCTGGAATGGGCTGAGTGATATCAACCCGGAAGGGAAGCCGTCACTGAGGGACATCCGATAGCGCGCGGCTTTCGCGGCGCAAATACATTCTCACCCAAATATCGTACAAGTTGTCCGGACGAAAAACCTCAATCTCTCGTTTTCCTTGGGCGGTTTCGATAACAACGCAGATCGATATGTCACGCCATGAAATCGCCAGCAAGCGGTGATTTCTTTGGTACGCCAAAGAGCCGATAGTCCTGAGCAACTGTGATAAGCTGTGCCCGTTGGCGAATCCACTCGTCGGGTGACGGTGAATTCTCGCGGCCACGTCCATGCGCGCAAGATCGTCTTGAGAATATTCGAAGCGCGCATGGCCGACGGGCGCGCGGCTCTGATAACCGTATGGCACGTGATTCCTTAGACCCCACCAGTTCTCCAGCCGATTGCTAAAGTTGAAGAGTGATCGATTCGGCCAAGTCACGGTGTTGGCGCGGGTCCAAACGGCATAATGATCGCCGCTACATTGCAGGTTGAAACTGTCGATCCCTTGCTGTTGCAAGTCTTGTCCGATAGCCCGCAGCTGACGGCTATAGCTCTCGGGTGAAATGATGCTGCTGTTGCCCGCAGCGCGTTGGCTGGTTTGATCGTGGCCCGAGTCCGCGGCCCGCTCGACGGTAAAACTACTCGCAAGCTTCAGCCGATTTTGCCTGAGTTTGGCTGTGGCTCGTCTGAACCCATTCAGGACAGTATGGACGGGCAGCCGATAGCTGCAATTCAAACAGAAGCTAATGACGCCGACTTCCTTGTCGTTCTCAGGCATTTTCGTGATGGAGAATCCTAGGAAGTAGCGGCAGTTGGGACAGATCCGCGCGCGGTATTTAGCCATGATGGAGGTCCACTGGCGGTTTCATTATTCCTAACCGCTTGTTATGTCAAGCACCGATGCGGTTATTCTCGATCTTGCCGCTTAACAAAAAACTTCGCCTGCGTAAAACTGCAGCAAAAGGGTCGTTATTTCTACTTTTGACGATCTGTTAGATTTGCCCAACAGTGTGAATCAAACGCCAATCCCATCTATTTCTCACGGTTTTGTATTGCTGAACCCGCTGGCATTGCCAGCGAGAACTGTTTGATCCGGGCCGAGCTGCGAATTTAGCCGTTAGTGGTTTAGGGCGAACCTAGCGACACTGCAGGCTGCTATTATTAAAAGACGGGCAGACAAAAAGAGGGTGACTGAGCTGCCGCCAAAATGCGGTAATGACTCGGGGAGGAAGAAGGGAGCTTCGTTCGTAGCCTTACTTGTGAATGAACGCTCAAAACTTAATCGGTCGAAGGTCTTGAGCGCCTGGAACGGTTTGAACGGTTTGAACGATTCGAACTTTTCTTAATGATCGTTCGATGCCGGGAAGATCAGCGACTTGATCACGACTGGAACAGATCCTGACGTGGGAATCAGAGCGCCGATATCGATGTAATCGAAATCGCTGAGCGAAATACCATCGATTGAAATGATCGGATTGTCGACTTGCAATTCCTCCTGGAAGTGAAGCCCGACGATGCCGCCGATATCGCCGTCGTTGATTAACGTCAATGGATGGCCCTTGGCCAAGATCTCTTGAAGTCCCTCGGCGACGCCGCTGCAAAAAGATTTTAACCGACCGAAAGTCGCTGAGCCGCGCCATCGAAACGATAACGCCACCGGTTGCCTACCGCTGAGCAGATCCAATCTGCGCAGCGCATTTTGCACGGCCGCGACGACGGCTTTTTGATCGACGTCTTCGCCGTCGAAGTCGAATTCAGGGGCAACCACCGGGATATTGCGAACCGGCACGGCATCTTCCGGTGAAATGAAAATCGTATTGCCGCTGACCTGAATGGTGTACTGCGAGGCGCCGATTACCGTGGCGCGAATCCGCGCTGCCGGCTCCATGACGAGCAGGCCCAATTCAGGCATGCGCCGGTGAATCTCTTCGGCTATCAGAGGCCCGAGATCGCCGAAGCTGGTTTTTTCGCGATTGTAGATAAATTCCGAAACGCCGCCTGAAAACATCAAGGAATCGATTTCACCCCGGTAACTAAGCGGCGGCAAGCGCAGGAGAGCTTTGATATCGTCGGAAAGCGGCCCAGGCTTGAGCAGTGCGAAAAGCTTTTCAACCATACCCGAGACCACCAGCCGCAGATTATCCTGGGAGATCTTTTGACCGAGCTCCACTTCGATGCCGGCCCATCCGGCATGCTTGCGGCCGGCTTCCTCTATCCGTACCACGGCGCCATCCTGATCGAAGGCGAGCAGGCGCGCGCCGACATCGATGGCCGTGACTTCCTGGACCTTGCCGTTGTTGCACACGGCGAATTTGCTGGTGCCGCCGCCGACGTCAATATTTAAGACCACGCCGCCGGTCTTGGCCGAATGCGCCACAGCTCCGGAGCCGTGGCCGGCCATGGTGGCCTCCAGGCCGTCGCCGGCGCTTACGGCGACGAACTTGCCCGCTTCCTCGGCGAATAGCTCGGCGATCGCGCGAGCATTGCGGCGCCTGACCGCCACGCCGGTTAGAATCAACGCGCCGGTGTCGACATCGTCGCGCTTGATGCCGGCCTGCTTGTATTGCCGGTTGATAAAAGTCTCGAGGGCTTCGACGTCGATCCTGGTCTCATCGACGTAGGGGGTCAGAAGAATTTCCGATTCCTTCAAAACCTCGCGACCGGTCACGCGATACCGCGTGCCTTCGAGGCGGAGCTCGAGCCGGGAAAAAACCAGATGAGTGGTGGAGGAACCGATGTCCACACCAACGCTGGTGAGTCGCAGCTCTTCTTCCTCTTGCATGTGGCGGTTGGCGTTGGAGAACGAGGCTTTAGAAGGGGTGCTGTCCATTAGGTACCTGGGTCGAAATGGGTTGAAACTGTGGCTGGAGCTTCGGACTCTGTGGGAACCCGAAGCTCCACCGTTCGGATGGATTGAATCAATACGAGTTGGTGTAGAGCTCGGGTTCCATACGGGACTTTGCGCCCACCGCGGCCAACGTCTCCTCAAATTCTTTACGGAGGAAAGGATCTTCTTCATTGTAGGGAATCGCCGTGCCACCGTCTTTCATATCGATGGCGCCATAATCGATCGCCTTCTCGCCGGGCCGGCCGCGCTCGCGTCCCGGAGCATTGGGGCCGAACCAGGCGGTGAGGCGCAGCGGCTCCTTGCTGGCGCCGAAGTGGGCGTGGAACCAATTGCCGCTCATCGGCGCGGCGCTGACCATACCGACCGGCTCGTAATCCTGTCTTCTGATCAATTCCGTTTTGCCGGCCTCCCACGGGCGTGTTCCCAATGTCGCCGGCCAGGTGTAAGTGTAGCCTTTGCCGCTCAAGCAAATCAGCACAGCGGCCGAGCCGTGGGCGTGGGCCTTGGAGTAACGGCCGGTTTCATGCTGTCCAATCCAATAATAGAACTGTTGTCCGACCATGTGCGGCTCGATGCGCCGGTAACCGGGCGAGCGCCGATTGTCGAGGGGCAGCTCGCAGGCAATCACGTCAGGGATGATGTTGGTTTGACGCATCGCCAAACCGCGCACCGGATCGGGAGTGATGTCCTCTTTGTATTTGTAGTAGTCCTCGCTCGGATCGAACCGATCTTTGAACTGATAAGGGCAGTTGAAGATAAAATCCTCGTTATCGAAGTTGTTCATGATGTTGGGCGCCGTGTTGCCGGCCAGAAGCAACGCGGGACTCGAAGTGGCGTTGATGATCCGGTGATTGGCGTTCATCGGAATTGCGAATAGCGAACCTTTCTGCCATTCGAATGTCAGCTTTTTGCCGTTGCCCTCGGCCCAGACTTCGGTGGTGCCGCGGCCTTCGACCACCAGGAACTGCTCTTCGTAGAGATGCTTCTGCGGATTGAGCGCGCCGGCGCCGGGTACTTCGACAACAAAGCAGCCCCACAATCCCTCGGTGCCGAGCAATTGAATGAAGGTGCCGCTTCCGCCCATTCGCTTCCAGGGCTTGCGCGGTAGATCCTGAACCCGCCGGACGCCGATATCGCGGTAAATAGGGATGCCCTGCGCTTCCATGTAATTGTCATAGGGAGTATTCGGGCGGAGAAACTTGCCGAGACCGGCTCTGGTTTTGTTATCAGTGGGCTCCTGCCACTTCGGTTCGGGTGCGTGGTCCATAACTCCTCCTTCTGATTCCTGCTTGTTTGGAACTGTTCCGGTGCGATCAAATGCGCCAGTTCAGCGGATTGAAATAACTTATAAGCTGCCGAAATGGGAGTCAAACGGCGCGCGAAAAACAAGATGAATCAAGAGAAATGAGGCGAATGAAGGAGGGTGTTCGTGATCGGACATAAAACTCATCTGCAAATATAATAGAAATGAAAATGGAAGCTTGAGAGGGGCCGGAGGCGTGAGGGAGAAGCGGCGCATGATGGTGGGGTGATCTTGCGTAGAAAAAAAATAACGATAATAGTTGTGAATTCGGTTTACGAAAGGCACCCGATTCATGCATGAAGCGCACTCGTTCGCGCCGCTCCTGATTGTCGTCATCCTTGCGTCGCTGGTGCCGCTGCTGCTCTCGTCCGTGCGCGGCCGGCTCGCCATACCCATTGTTGTCGGTGAGATCGTTGCCGGCATGATTGTCGGGCGTAGTGGATTCGGTTGGGTTGTCCCTGAGAGCGGTGCCCTCGAGCTCCTGAAAGAGTTGGGTTTCGTGCTGCTGATGTTTCTTTCCGGCATGGAGATCGATTTTCGCAGCTTGCGCCGGGCCGATGCCGTTCAGACCCACCACTCGCATTGGCGCCCATTGCCTCTTGCCATCCTGAACTTTTGTGTAACCCTGCTACTCGCCGGCGCCTTTGCCTGTGGCTTGAAATGGCTCGGAGCCACCACTGATCCCTGGATGATGGGATTGATACTTTCAACCACCGCGTTGGGAGTGGTGGTGCCGATCCTCAAGGAAGCGGGGGTGAACCAGACCTTGTTCGGACAAACGATTTTACTAGCCACCGTCATCGCCGATTTCGTGACGATGTTTCTGATCAGCGTCCTGGTCGCGGTGATTTCCCGCGGCTTGACTGCCGAGATTCTATTGGTGTTTTTATTGTTCGTGGCTTTTTTCTTCGCGGCAAGATTCGGCTCGTTCCTGAGCCGCATCGAGCCCTTGCAAAGAATCATCCAGGAGCTCAGCCATGCAACGGCTCAAATCAAAGTCCGCGCGGCTTTCTCCACTTTATTGATTTTTGTCGTGCTCGCCGAAAAACTCGGCATCGAGATCATTGTCGGCGCGTTTTTGGCGGGAGCCATCGTCGCGCTGTTGCGCACACCCGAGGACAGAGAGCTGTCGAGCCAGCTCGAAGCCATCGGCTTTGGATTTTTTATTCCGATCTTCTTCATCATGGTCGGAGTGGATTTTAATCTGCCGGCTTTGGTGTCCTCGAGCGAAGCCCTTCTTTCCGTGCCTCTGCTGTTGTTCGCCGCAATTGCGGTAAAAATTATCCCGGCACTGGTGTTCCGGCTCAATCATACGTGGCGCGAGGCTTTTGCCGCCGGTATTCTGATGTGCCCGCGGCTCTCGTTGATCATCGCCGCCGCCGCGATCGGTGAGAAGCTAGGGATCATCGACGAATCGGTGAATGCGGCTATCGTTTTGGTGGCGGTCGTTACGGTCACGGCATCGCCTCTCGGCTTTCTGCGGGTGTTCCCGGCGCCGCGGGCGAAAGTTGCGCGTCCCCCGGTGACCGATACGGGCCTTGCCGCGCCGTGACGCTGCGCCGGACTTCACCGGCTCTTCGGCCCTCCTGCCTTGCGCCGCTAGCATGGCGACATTGGATCGCTGGCAATGAATACATCGACATCCAACGTGTGAACCCTAAATTATCGAACGTCCTCCATCCTAACGTTTGGAAGCGGAGCGCAGCGGTTGAACGGTGAAACGATTGGAAGTGACTTTGGTCGTTTAATCGCTCGCGCCTCGAGCGGTAGAGTTCGTCTTAGCCCAGCAAAACCAGAGTGATGAACAATAAGTACGATGCCGTTGTAGTGGGTCTCGGCGCCATGGGGAGCGCCGCGGTCTACCAAATGGCCAAACGGGGCAGGAAAGTGCTCGGCATCGATCGGTTTACCCCGCCGCATGCTAACGGTTCCTCCCACGGTGAAAGTCGAATCATTCGCCAGGCGATTGGCGAAGGCGAGCAATATGTGCCTCTGGTCCTGCGCTCCTATGAACTTTGGCGCGAGATCGAACAAGAGACCGGCAGGGAGCTCCTGACGATCACCGGCGGTTTGACCCTGGAGAGTCGAAACAGTGAGGGTGTTCTGCACGGCCGGCGTGATTTTCTAAGCCAGGCGATCCGCTGTGCGGAGAAGTTCGCTATCCGTTATGAAATCCTGGAAACCGCAGAGATAAGGAAATTCTATCCGCAGTTTGTGGTAAATGATGAGCGCGCTTACTTCGAATATGAAACCGGATTTCTAAGGCCGGAATTTTGTATACAGGCGCAGCTGGATCTCGCCCGCAAGCGCGGCGCTGCCGTTCAAAACGAGGAAGTCGTTGTTTCAATCGAAACCGACGGGGCTTCCGCAGTAAGGATCAAGAGCAGCCGCGGCGTCTACTTTGCTGAAAAGGTCGTCCTCTCCGCCGGCTCCTGGATCGCCAGTTTCTTACCACCGCACTATGCGCATCTGTTCAGGGTGTATCGCCAGATCATGTACTGGTTCGATATCACGGAAAATCACCGTTCAACGTTTGCTCCCCCCGGTTTTCCGATTTTCATCTGGATCTTTGGGATAGGCAGTGAGTTCGGTTTCTATGGCTTTCCGACCCTTGACGGTAAAACGCTCAAAATTGCGACGGAGCAATTCACCGCAACCAGCGATCCGGACCAGGTGCAGCGGACGGTCAGCAGGAAAGAAGAGCAAGAGATGTATAAAGACTATGTCGAAGGCCGGCTACCGGGAATATCTGAGCGATGCAGGGCCGCCGAAAGTTGCCTTTATACGGTGACGACCGATTCGAACTTCGTCATCGACGTTCATCCGGATGATGATCGCATTATCGTTGCATCGCCGTGTTCAGGTCATGGATTCAAACACTCCGCAGCGGTTGGCGAGGCGCTGGCAGAGCAGGTCGTCGAAGGCAAAAGCACGATCGATATCAGCAGTTTCAGCCTGAAGAGATTCAAAGATCCGGTCCTCTAACTCGACTCGTTTCTGCATCAAATCGATTTGACAAGCTAGAGCGCATCGATGTAATGCTCGCACGATCAATAAACAAGCATTCTCAGGCAGTGATATGACACCTGTTGCACAATTCGCCGGCCGTGCGGAACTTCCCGGCGTGCGTCTCTGGTACACCGACAGCGGCGGCACCGGCATTCCGGTCGTGCTGCTTCATGCCAATACCGGCAACGCCGACGGCTTTCAGTACAATATCCGCGCATTCGCGGACGCCGGGTATCGCGCCATCGCTTTCGATCGGCGCGGATGGGGCCGCAGCATGCTGAATCCGGACACCGGCCCGCAGCCCGGCACCATCGCCGAAGATCTTCATGCCCTTGTCGAACACCTGAAGCTCGACCGCTTTCATCTTGTCGGCGTGGCGGGCGGCGGGTTTGCCGCTTACGATTACGTGCTCTGGCATCCGGAGCGGCTCCGCAGTCTCGTGGTTGCCGCCAGCGGCGGCGCCATCATCGATGAAGAGTTGACCAAACTGCGCGAGAAGACGACCTTACCGGGCTTCAGGAGCTGGCCACCGGAGTTTCGCGAAGTCAGCATGGGCTACATGGCGACCAACCCCGAAGGCCTGAAGCGCTGGCTCGGGATTCATAACCATTCGCAACAGCAAGGCGCGCCGGCGCAGCCGCAACGAACGACGATCACGTTCGACAAACTCGCGACGATCCGTGTGCCGACCCTGCTCATGCCCGGCGATCAAGACATCCAGTGCCCGCCCTGGGTCATGCGCCGCCAGCTCGCCCATATACGTCACGCCGAGTTCATCATCATTCCCGAAGCTTCTCACTCGATCAACTGGGAGCAACCGGAAGCCTTCAACCGTAACGTGCTTGAGTTTATTCGCAAGTATTAGCCGAATTCCCTGACGCAGTTCTTATTCTGATCTGCGTCAACGCCGTTCAAAAAATTTTGGGGGAGCTCGGGGAAAACCGGCGCTTCTTTGTTTGATATGATTCGAACGACTTAAATGGAGCGCAGCGGGTGAACGACTGCTGTTGAACGGGCCGCACGCCTACTAACCCTTCGTCGCCTTCGCGCGACTCTAAAATCAACATCGGAGCCGGCCAGGGGTCTTGCGTGTTCAGGCGTGAGATAATACAGACCAGAAGAAAACTGTTGGGAGACCAAACATGAAGAATCAGTTCGATGGCGGCGAAGCGATAGTCGAAGCATTTCGCAAGCTCGGAGTCGAATACATCTTGTCCTCACCGGGGACCGAATGGGCGCCGGTGTGGGAAGCCATGGCCAATCAAATCCACCGGCGCAAAGACGGTCCCAAGCTGCTGGATGTGTGGCACGAAACACTAGCGGTAAACATGGCCGCCGGTTACACGATGGCCACCGGTCGGATGCAGGGCGTGTTGCTGCATGCAGGCGCCGGTTTGCTGCAGGGCGCCATGGGCATCCACGGCGCCTTTGTCACCGGCGTGCCTATGGTAGTGATTTCCGGAGAGTCGATGACCTACGGCGAGCAGCCGGAGTTCGATCCCGGCGCCCAGTGGATCAACAACTTGAGCATCGTAGGCGGCACCACCGCTCTCGTCGATTCCATCGTCAAGTACTCCTCGGTGGCAGGCAGCGCCTACACGCTTTACGAAAGCGTGATCCGCGCCGGCGAGTTGGCGCAGCGGCAGCCGTGCGGACCCACTTACCTGTCGGTTTCGACGGAAACGCTGATGGATGCCTGGACGCCGCCGGCGAATGCGCGCACGGTTCCGCCCGCGCCGCGTGTGCTGACCGCGCCGGAGGACATCGAAAAACTCGCCGCCCAGATCTCTAAGGCGAAGCACCCGGTGGTGCTTACCGAGGGAGCCGGCCAGGAGGTTGAAACCTACGAGGCTCTGGTGGCCCTATGCGAGAAATTCGCTCTGCCGTTGGTGGAGAAGCCCGGCGCGCTGTTCGCCAACTTTCCTAAGGACCATCCGCTTTATCAGGGGACCGACATCAAACCGTTCTGGAACGACATGGATCTCGCGATCGTTGTGCGGGCGCGCGCCCCCTGGTATCCGCCGAGCAACCGCCCGCCCAAGGCGGTGATTGCCATGGTGGACGAGGCGCCGCACAATTCGGCGATGGTCTACCAGAGCCATCAAGCCGACATGTACCTGGAAGGCAATGCGGCGCAGACGCTGCGCGATCTCGCCACTACCGCCAAAGTCGACAAGGCCGCGGTGGACCGAAGACGCCAAGAACTGGGCGCTGCGCACGATGCGCTGGTTGAGAAAAGAAACGCGGCACAGGTGGCGGCCCGCAAGAAGACACCGATCGATCCGGTGTGGGCGTGCGCCGCACTGAATGCCGTGATGCCCAAAGATTCGATCTATATCGACGAGGTGACGACTCACACCGCCACGCTGCGCCAACACCTGGTGTGGAACCAGCCGCAAAGCCTGTTTAGCCGCCAGGGAGGTCTAGGACAGGGGCTGGGGCTTTCGCTGGGGATCAAGCTGGGAAAGCCGGAACGCCAGGTCGTGACCGTGATCGGCGACGGCGCGTTCCTGTATAACCCGGTACTCGGCAGCCTCGGCGCGGCGCGCGATTACAAGCTGCCTATCCTTATGGTCATTTTTAACAACAAGAAATACGCCGCGATGCAGGGCATGCACCAGAAGATGTATCCAGACGGGATCGCGGCTGAAATCGATCTCTATCATGGCACGCACATCACCGCGCCCGACTTCGTCAAAGTCGCCGAATCCGTTGGCGGTTATGGCGAGCAGGTGACCGATCCGGAGAAGCTTCAGGATGCGCTGAAGCGCGGCCTTGAAGCCAATGGCAGCGGTAAGCCGGCGATCATCGACGTGATCGTTGAATAGATGTGACAGGAGCGCGGTGGTCGCGAAAGCAGCCAGCCGCCCTTCGCAGGCTCTCTCCGAAATCAAATCGGGACGTGGCTCCGGCGCCGAAGCTTACTCGGGAGCCGGTTAAATTCGAAGTCACCGGAACCGGCGCAAACCGGCCGCTCTTCCAATCCGACTTGACTTGCTCGCGACGCTCGCGCGAGTTTCAGTCGAAGCTCCACCGAAGATGACGCAGACTGTCGAGCGGTTCACCGCCAAAAAATACGAACCGAGCGGCCGATGTTGCCTCGATCTTAATCTCACCGCCGGAGGAAAAGACCGCGGCCTGCCCGGGCTCGAATCTCTGGCCACGAATGTCGACGCCCGCAACAGGAGGCAATCCCGGTATCGATTCCCTAACGAGCGGCAGTGAATCTCCAAATCGAGAGTCGCACCCGCATAAAACAGCTCCGAGAAAGTCCTGACCGGCGATGCCTTGTCGAAATGAGCCGGTAATGACCCGGAGGATCTTTCCCTCGCCATTCGCTTTGAGGCAGCAGTCAGCGTGCATTTTCTCTATGATGGCAAAAATGAAAATTCAAATGTCCAGGCTTAAAGTTCGGGCTTGGATCTTTCTCAGGAGTAACCTGCCGGTAATCTCTGCGATCAGCCGATCAGGTTTTTGCATTCCAGCCATTCTCTTGATGACCCTGATGGGGTATTCACTCGGCTGTGCATCGCGGTTTCCGGCGACTGAAGTAACGACGATAAAGGCCGCAACCCCCGCCGAGCTCGAGCGCTATCTACTGTCCCGTAAGCCCGACGTAGCGCAATTCAGGTCGCGTGGACCGTTTGCCTTCATGGAGCGCAGAGACCTGGAAATCCCCCTGCTTTCTGGTCTCACGGTGCAGGCGGACCTCTATTTATGCGCGGCCACCCGCAAGGCACCGTTGGTCATCGTGTTGCACGGTCACGACAATTCCAAGGATGATCACGCCTTCCAAGCAATGCACTTGGCTTCCTGGGGCATGCATGGGCTTGCGATCAGCTTGCCAAACCGGGGCCCGTGGATTGCCAACGGCAGAACGCTGGCCAAACTCGTCGAAGCTATCCGTCGAACGCCGCAGCTCGTTGACGACCGCATAGACCCAAACAATATGATTCTCGTGGGCCATTCATTCGGCGCCACCGCCGTCGCGGCTGCATTGGGGGAAGGCGCCCCCGTATTGGGCGCCGTTCTGCTGGATCCCGCCGGGATCGGCCGGCAATTGCGGCAGTTGCTTAGGAAGATCACGGTTCCGGTGATGGTGATCGGTGCTGACGACGATATCTGGCCGACGCGCAACCGCGCGCAATTTTACCGGTTCATTCCGGCCGGGGTCGGAGAAATCTCGATACGTGACACGACTCACGAAGATGCACAGTATCCGAACGAGTACACGCTGCGGGCGTTCGAGGATAGGCCCGATGATACGGAGGAAGCGCAAATCACTTTCGTCAGTGCACTAACGGCTTCCGCATTCAGCCTTGCGGCCACCGGAAGCATCGACTATGGCTGGAACAGCTTTGATGTCGGTTTTAAGAAAGGAATTTTCTTCAATGGGAGGAGAAAATAATCGTCATGGGTGTATTTGAACCGTTGGCGCTACGAGGGAAGACCGTGCGAATCGGTCGAACCGTGCTGATCGTTATCGTCCTGCAGGTGCTTGGGCTGAAAGTTGGCCGGACGCAGGAACCCGCTCAATTAGCGGTAGACGACGAAATCGCAAAACAGGAAAAAATCTACCGGAGCCGTGGCAGCGATGTTCCCAGCGGCTACGTCACCAACCGAGCGCTCTCGGATTACGGAGAAATTCTTCCCTCCGGCTTCTGCAACGCGCTCGGCAATCTGGGCAGCTCGGACCGATGGCTGGATATTGGCGCGGGGGCTGGGCAGGCCATACTCGACTACTATGCACCTGAGGACGACGCGCCACCGGCTGAAAGGTGCGCTCGCTCGGCTGCCAGGGCGAGTTCGGTGGCGATTTCCATAGAAGACCGCCGCACCGACAAGTGGCAGCAGCAGGCCGCGAGGCTCGGCCCTGAACGCCTACGATATCTCTTCGGCAAGCGCCTGCGGAACTATTCGGACGAGGAGCTTGGAAAATTCCAGATCATTACCGACGTTTATGGCGGCTTCTCCTATACCGAAGACTTGTCCCAGTTCGTCGACAAGGTGCTGAGATTACTGGATACCGGCGGCATTTTCTACACGTTAGTGCAACGTGTGCATTTGCAGGATGGCAAGGACAAACCCAAAGCCTGGTATCAGACCGAGCTGGTCGATGCAAGGGGCCACGACGTGAAAGTGTGTTCATGGCTCAGGAACACTACCTGCGCCCTAGTGGGCTGCGAGTCGAAGAGTGAATGGGATGCGCCCACCGAGCTGATCAGCATCCAAAAAATTTGTAGCGATGTCTCTGTTCCGCGCATGAAATTACTGAAGTACGAGGCCGGGAACCCTCCCTCGCGTCTATTCCAAATAGAGCCGTAGAGTTATGAAACAGAGATCGCGGTTCGCAAATAGGAAAGATTGGCGGCCGCTCATCAAACACAAGCGCATCCCAACAGGCGCCGCGTTCATCGTGAAATGGCGGGAGAGTCTACAGATTGCGGACGGCCTCCTGTCGCGTCAGCGCTGCGGCTGTGACATCTCGATGACATTGCGGAAGCGCTCGAGCAGCTTGGGTTCCGCGCGGTAGAGTTCCGCCACCGTCTGCTCGATCGTTGAACCATCGAGCGGGCTGACTACCAGGTTTGACTTTTTCGCTTCGGCCAAGAAATCCGCATCGTTCATCGTATCCATAAAAGCTATCTGCAGAGTTTCAAAGCGATCCTTGGCCATGCCCGGCGGCACAGAATAAGCAATCGAGGCGGGGCCGTAGGCTTGTGCCGCAAGCCGCAGCAACGCCTGGTCCTCTTTGCTCTTGGCGTGCTGAATCGCAACTGCAACCTGGGGTAGATCCGGATGGGGCTCGAGCGTGGTCTGAATCAAGGGCCGGACAAATCCCGATTCGAGTCCTTTCGCCCAGGTGACCTTGATCGAATCCCAACCCCAACATGCGCCGTCGACTTCGCCGGACTCCGCCGCCAGGCGAATGTCCGAAGTTCCTTTGAACCCTTCGATGACGCTTAGCGGAACGCCCAGTGTCGACTTGAGCAGATGTGGCCAGGCCGATGTCGAATTACCGGGCCCGAGCGCGCCGAACTTGAGCGGTCGCTTGGATGCCGACCAATCCGGCAACGTTTTCACATTGGTTTTTTCGGTGACCACGCAGGTGTGGCGCTCCGGCGCAGGCGTGCCGAGCCAGCCAAATTTTCTACCGTCGAACATCGCACTTTTATCGCCCAACACATGACGGAAGATCACCGAGCCGGAGAAATGGCCGATGGTCAAACCGTCAGGCGCCGATCTATTGTACAAATGATTGGCGGCGATGAGTTGGCCGGCGCCCGGCATATTCTGCACGACAATGCTCGGATTACCCGGCAGATATTTGCCGAGATGGCGCGCCAGCGTGCGGCTGTAGGTATCGAATCCACCGCCGGCGGCGGTGCCGACGAGCACCACGACGTTTTTCCCTTTGAAGAACTCTTGGGCCGCGGCCGGGATGGCAGTGATCAGGAGAAATGCCGTTGCGACTATGATTTTTGCGCCGCGCCAAATTGCAACATCCATAAAGCGTCCTTGAACGTCCGTGCGGACGTTGATGAAAGATTTTAGGAGCTACTTGTCTGCAAGGTGAGCGTCGCTAGCATCAAGCTTCACATCGGCGTAGCCCATCGGCTCTGGTTTGGTTTGGCCCACCATGACCTGCAAGTAAGCCGGCTCGAGGCCGTTGTTTTGAAAACCATGAATGACTCCGGCGGGGCATGAAACGCAGTCCCAAGGTCCGAGATTCTCCTCTACGCGCCGGCCATCTTCTTCCTCGAAGAACACCGTCACGTTACCTTTTAGGATGAAAAACACTTCTTCGACGGGATGCGTATGCGGTGCATTGCCTTCGCCCGGCGGTACGAACATCACAGATAACCGCGTCGCACCGGCCGGAATATGTCTTACCTCCGGCTTGCCGAGAGTTTGGCCGATGTAGCGGAACTGCGCTCGACGATAACCGTCGTAGTTCGAGTCACCGAACACGCTCCAGTCCGGCTTGATGTCGGCGAATCGAACCGTGTAGCGCTCTGCAATTTCTTCGAGGTTCATCTTGATGACCGCGGGATGACGTGGGTGACGAGCGATGTTACTCATGCATTGCCTCCTCTAGGGCGTTGGCGAGGTTATATCATTCGTTTTTATACGCGCACTGTAGCAAAATCCGTTTACCGCCCAAGCGCACAACTTGTCAACGCATATTCGTTGCAATAAACCGCATCTCCCGCAATGGCGCCGAAGCGTAAAGTATGGAAGCCGAGTATTCACCACGAACCACACGAAGGACACGAAGTTCGGAAAAATTGGTATTGATTCGTCCCCTTACTTTCGTGATCTTCGTGCCTTCGTGGTGAGTTATTCGAACTTGGCACCTTGGCGGAAGATCATCCTGTTTCAGTCGTTTCGATTGACAGCCTGCGCTGCTTCACCTTATCTTGCGGCTTCAAGTAAAAACATTTCTTGGAAACGTTGACATGAAGTCACGGAGAAAACTTTTTTCGGTGGGCACCTCGGCGCGCCGCGTGGACGGCGCCCCGAAGGTCACCGGCGCGACCCGCTATACCGCGGACCACAGTTTGCCGGGTTTGATTTGGGGCAAGTGCCTGCGCAGCCCGCTCCCCCATGCGCGTATTCGCCGCCTCGATATCGAAAAAGCGAAAAATCTGAAAGGCGTTTTCGCGGTGCTCACTGCGGCCGATCTTCCCGACCGTTTGACCGGGATCATTCTTAAGGACATGCCGGTGCTCGCCAGAGATCGCGTGCGCTTTATCGGCGAACGGATCGCGGTGGTCGGCGCGGTGTCGTCGGATGTTGCCGAGGAGGCGTTAAGCCGCATCGAAGTCGACTACGACGAGTTGCCGGCAGTTTACGATCCGCTGCAAGCGATGGCGGCCGATGCGCCGCTCATCCACGAGCAGTTGAGAAGCTACGATGGACTGCGGCCGCCGCTGCCGGATGTGCCTAACCTGCATAACTATGTCGAATGGCGCTCAGGCGATTACCGGCAAGGATTTGCCGAAGCTGACTTCGTCTTCGAGCAGAGCTTCACCACTCAACGGGCGCACCAGGGCTACCTCGAACCCCATGCCGTGGTTGTGCAAGTCGAGCTTTCCGGAAAAGTCATGATCTGGTCCACAGCCAAGCAGGTTTATCTCACCCGAGCCAATCTGGCCGCGTGGCTCGGCGTCGATGAAGAGAAAGTTATCTTCCAGGTCGGCGCGGTCGGCGGTGACTTCGGCGGCAAGGGCACGCTGATGGACCTGCCGCTTTGCTACTCTCTCGCGAAGGTCACCGGCAGACCGGCGAAGATGATCATGAGTTATGCCGAAGAGTTGAGCGCCGCTAACCCGCGTCACGCCTCGGTTATCACGATCAAGACCGGCGTCAAAAAAGATGGCCGTCTCTGGGCTAGAGAATTGAAGGCGGTATTCAACGGCGGCGCCTATGCCGGCATCAAGGAAAGCAGCAACGGCAACCTTCCCGGCTCGCGTCATGGCAACGGCTCCTATGCGATTCCCCATTCGTACATTCAGTCGCTGTGCGTCTACACGAACTGCATTCCCGGCGGCATCATGCGCGGTCCCGGCGATTTGCAGGTCAATTTCGCCGTCGAGTCACACATGGATTATGTGGCGCGGCGGCTCGGCATCGATCCGTATCAGCTTCGTCGCCTCAATGTTCTCAAACGCGGCGACTTGCTGGTTAATGGCCAGCGTGTGAATACCGACATGGGACAGCGCCTGCTGGAAAAGATGCGGCGCAAAATCCAGCCGCGTGCGCAGGCCAGGAAAATCCCTTATGTCGGTCGAGGTCTTGCTTTGGCTTCGCGCGATGTCAATTTCGGCGCGGCGAATATAGATGTCGGTGTCAGTGAAAATGGCGCGGCGTACATCCTGACAACGGTTCCCGATACCGGCACCGGCGCGCACACGATCTTTCGCCAGATCGTCGCTGAGGCGCTTACGGTTTCGGCCGCGGATGTCGCAGTTACAATGGGCACTACCGAGATGTTCCCGACCGATGTCAGAGTGATTGCCAGTCTGGTCACCTACCTGAGCGGGCAAGCCGTCCAACAAGCGGCCTTCGCGCTGCGCGACAAGTTGATTCTGCGTGCCGCCACCGTGCTCGGCTGTTCGCCGCACGTAGTCCGTTTGGAGCGAGGCGCCGCCGTCGGGCCCAAGCGCGGAAAAGTCAACTTCGCCGATCTCGCCGCCCGGGCAAAATCGAATGATGAATACTTGAGCGCTCGCGGTAGCATCGATATCAAGGAGCGACTCGGCGCCATGTGCTTCTTTGCCGAGGCGGCGGAAGTCAACGTCGATCCGGATACTGGACAGGTTAAAGTTTGCAAAGTGATCTCTGGCCATGATGTTGGAACTATCATCAACCCGCTCATGCATCGCGGACAGGTCGAAGGCGGCATGATCCAGGGTTTTGGCTTCGCGATGAGCGAAGATCTCACCACCGAAGAGGGCAAGGTGGTAACCGCGAACTTGGGCGAGTACAAGCTCCCCACCATCCGCGACATACCGGAGCATGAGGCGCTCTACATTAGAGATCACACCGGCCCCGGCCCGTTCCAAGCTAAACAAATCGGCGAGCACGGCGCGATCCCGACCGCCGCGGCGATCGCCAACGCGGTCTATGACGCCATCGGCGTACAGATCACCGATCTGCCGATTACCGCGGAAAAAGTCTTCGCCGCACTGCGCCAAGGGCCCGCTGCACAGCGGGCTAATGCGGCATCCGTAAGATAGCTTGCCGGTTCGATAATGAGGAAACTCAACAAGATAGCCGAAAGCGGTTGAGCGTGATAGGCCCCCGCACCGAAATCGGCAGATCAGTAACCCGTCTTGACGGGCAGGCGAAAGTATCCGGTGGGATGCGTTACGCCGCGGATATCCAACGACCAGGCATGATCTGGGGAAGATGCTTGCGCAGCCCCTACGCCCATGCGCGTATCCGCAGCATCGATACCGTCGCGGCGAAAGACATTGAAGGCGTCTGTGCCATCCTCACCGCAGACGACTTGCCGCGCCGCCTGGTCGGCCGAAGATTGAAAGACATGCCGGTGCTGGCGCAGCAAAGGGTGCGCTTCATCGGCGAGCGGGTGGCTGTGGTTGCGGCGCAGACTCCCGAGATTGCCGAAGAAGCGCTTAGCCGTATTGTCGTCGATTATGAAGAATTGAAATCGGTTCATGACCCGATTGAAGCCATGACTGCCGATGCGCCGATTGTGCATGAGAACCTGCGCAGCTACGAAATTCTTCATTTGCCGCTCCCGGATATTCCCAACGTCCATTCTCACGTTCAGTCGGTGGTGGGTGACGTCGCCCAAGGATTTCAAGAGTCCGAGCTGATTTTTGAACAGACATTCACCACGACGCGCGTGCATCACGGCTATCTTGAACCGCACGCCGTCTTGGTCGATATCGAAGCGAATGGGCGGATCCTCGTCTGGTGTCCGGCCAAAGGTCCTTACGTGACGCGCTCCCACCTTGCCCAATGGCTCGGTTTGCCGGAAGAAAATATCTGCTTCCAGATCAGTCCGGTGGGCGGCGACTTCGGTGGCAAAGCTTCGCTAATGGACATTCCGCTCTGCTACTCGCTCGCCAAGACAACCGGCCGTCCGGTCAAGATGATCATGAGTTACAGTGAAGAATTGACCGCCGCTAACCCGCGCCACCCATCGCTGATCACGATCAAAACTGGCCTCAAGCGCGATGGCCGACTTTGGGCCCGGGAAGTCAAAGTGATCTTCAACAGCGGCGCCTATGCTGGATTTAAAAACAGCGACAACGTGAATCTACCGGGCGCGCGCCACGGCCCCGGCCCTTATCATATTCCTCATCTCAAGATCGACGCCTTCTCGATTTACACCAATTGCGTTCCGAGCGGGATCATGCGCGCGCCCGGTGAAGCTCAGATGCTGTTCGCGGTTGAAAGCCACACAGATTTTCTTGCCGCACAAATGAAAATGGATCCGATCCAATTTCGCTATCGCAATCTGCTCAAACGGGGCGACCTATTGCCCTATGGTATGCGGCTCCAAGACGATAAGGCGCGCCAATTGCTCAAACGGATTGCGGCCAAAATCCGTTGGAACCGATCCAGGAAGAGGCAACCCTATGTCGGGCAAGGGCTGGCGTTTTGCATTCGCGAGATCGGCGTTGGCGAAGCCAACGTCGAAGTGGGCCTGAAAATCGACGGCGGAGTTTATCTGGTCACCACGGTTCCCGACACCGGCACTGGCGCGCACACGATTTTTCGCCAAATCGCCGCCGAGACGCTTGGCGTGGCCGCCGACGATGTGGAAATCGTCATGGGCACCACCGACCATTTCCCAACCGATGTCGCCGTCGCCGCCAGCCGGGTCACCTATCTCGCGGGTCAAGCCAGTCAAAAAGCCGCGAGCGGTTTACTCGATCTGGTTCTCCACCAAGCTGCAGAAACTTTTCGCTGTCCGGTCGAGAGACTGCGGAACGGTAAAAGTATTCTCCGCAACGGCGCCAAACAGAAAATCTCTTTTGCCGAGTTAGCGGCACGCGCCGCTGCGGCCGGACGAAAGCTGCAGGTCAAAGCCAATTTTAAAATTCAAGAACGCGGTGGCACAGCTTGTTTCTTCGCCCAGGCGGCAAGGGTCAGAGTCGATCCGGAAACCGGCAAAGTAAAAATTCTCAAAATGCTTTCCGCTCATGACACGGGCACGGTGATCAACCCGCTCACGTATCAAGGGCAGGTCGAAGGCGGCATGATGCAGGGGTTGGGATTCGCGCTGATGGAAAATCTGCGCGACGAGGAAGGCAAAATCATCGCGCCCAACCTGGGCGAATACAAAATCCCCTGCGCCGCCGATGTGCCGCCACTTGAAACTCTGCTGTTCCAAGATCAAGACGGACCCGGACCGTTTCATAGCAAACCGATAGGGGAACACAGCGCCGTACCAACTGCCCCTTGCATTGCCAACGCGCTTTACGACGCGATCGGCGAGCAAATAACCGGCTTACCGCTGAGCGCTGAGGCGGTTTACGATGCGATGAAAACCGTCAGGGAGGCGCGGAAAACCAGATAGCTGCAGCGAGCCGATTGCACAAGAATTCGAATGGCGAAGCGGAAGCTGAAGACGTGCTTCCGAAAACCTTCGCGCGCTCCTTTCATACCCTGAAGTTTTAGCGGAACGATCGAGCGTTGGCCTTTGGTTGACCCGGATTTCCGTAAACGAGGCGGTGAGTTCTCGAAGGTAGGAAAATGTTCGTTTCTCTGAGTGCGGCAGCTCTGCTCCGTCAAGCCCACGTTTGATTTACGCTGGCAGCAGCGACTCTGGCCTTGTAGTTTCGCCGCAATCCTTGCTACAAGCTACGGATGCCCGTTTCACCTCTGCTCGAGCAACCGGTAAAGAGGAAGCCGCTATTTTACGGCTGGGTCATCGTCTTTGTCGGCTTTCTCGCGCACATTGCCTCGGCATTTTCGATCTCGAGCACGCTGGCCGTATTTCTCAAGCCGTTGTCCGCCGATCTTGGCATTTCACGCGGGACTTTTTCACTGATTCGCTCGGGCGAGATTCTCATCGGCGCTGCTGCGGCGCCGGTGGTCGGTACATTGATCGATCGCTTCGGAGGGCGATGGTTGATGGCGGCGGGCGGTTTGATTTCCGGCGCCGGCTTCATTTGCCTCGGTCAGGCAAGGGACTTTACCCAATTCATGCTCGTGCGTTGGCTGCTTATCAGTCCCGGGGATTCATTGATGGGCTCCATGGTGGTCAACGTTTCCATCGCGCGCTGGTTCGTGCGCATGCGCGGCCGCGCTCTCGCGATCGCAGGGATGGGGCATGGTCTGGCCAAAGTTTGTATGCCGATGGCGGCGGCAACGCTGATGCTTTACGTCGGCTGGCGCGGCTCCTGGGTGGTGTTCGGCTTTTTCGCGTTGCTTCTGGTGGTTGCGCCGGCGCTGCTGTTTATGCGCCGCTCCCCTGAGGAGATGGGATTGCTCGCTGACGGCGGTCCGGTGGAAGTGAGAGAAACCGCCATCAAACCACCGAAGCGTCGCTACGCCAAGCGCACCGGCGCCGACAATGTCGAGTGGAGCCGAGGCGAAGCGCTGCGCACGCCGGTGTTTTGGCTCATCGCCAGCACGTTCGGCGTCGCGCAGATCGGCGTCACCGGACTCAATCTCCATGTGTTTTCGTATGTTACCGATCAAGGCCATCCCACGCTGGTGGCGGCATCGGTGATGAGCATCATCGCGGTGATGCAGTTCAGTACGCCGATAGTTTGGGGCATGCTCGCGGACCGCATGGACAACGGCATCCTCAACATGGCCAAGTGCGCGCTGCAAGGCGCCGGCCTTTTGCTGGCGCTCTCGCTCCCGGGGATGGCGCCGCTCTATGCCGGATTTTTTATCTACGGCATCGGCATGGGCGGCACGGCGATTCTGGCGGAAACTATCTGGGCCGATTTCTTCGGCCGCATCTCGTTGGGAAAAATTCGCGGCATGGGCTCGCTCGTGACCAGCCTCTTCTCGGCCGGCGGCCCGCCGTTCTTCGGTTTGCTCTTCGATTACACGGAAAGCTACTACCTGTCCTTTAGCATTTTTATCGCGATGCTGTTTGTCTCCGCCGTGCTGAGCCTGTGCCTGCGACCGCCGACAAAAAGACTGGAGGTGACTGTGTAGATAGCCGAGGATGGTTCAGAGGTTCAAAGCTTCAAGGTGGAGCTGAGCAGCCTTCGACTTTCACTTCTTCCGTAACTGAGTCTGTCAGCCAGACTCCAAATTCTCTAGGCCGTTTTAGCAAACTCTTCATTCACTTCTTTCTCATAGGCGAGCAGTTTCTTGACGCTCGCGCGCTCCTGCATACGCTTGAAATGGGCGGCCACGTTGGGGAAGTCTGAAATGCTTACCCCCAACTGGGTTGCGCGACGGCAACACCAGAAGAAATGCGCGTCCGGGGCGGTGAAGTGGTGGAAGAAATAGTCGCGACCGGCCAGCAAATCGTCACCGATTTGGAACGCCTCAACGAGAAAGTCCGTTGCGATCTTGACCACGCTGTCGTATGCGCCCCCGCTTTCGCAGACTTTGGCCGGATTGTTGATGCGGCTCAGGTAGGGATGGATGCCACTGGCGCACCAGGAGTGGAGCGAAATCGCCTGTAACTCATCCCACGGATCGCTCGGCAGTATCTTAGCGTCGGGAAAGGTTTGATGGACCCATTGATGGATGGCAACGTTCTCGGTCAGTATTTTGCCGTCGACCACAAGCGCAGGCACCTTGTGTTTCGGGTTGATCTTCAGGTACTCGGGCGAGAAATTCTGTCGCTTGCGGAAATTGAGTGGTCGAACCCCAAACTTTGCGCCGGCTTCGGTCAGAGTGACATAGGGAGCGAGCGCGCAAGTGTGCGGGGCATAGTAGAGAGCAATTTCCATTGATGTCTCCTCGTTCGTTAAACTGATCAATGATTAACCGCGAATCTAGTACCAGCGTCTGGCAAGTGCAATACATCAAAAGCCAAAGCGCTTCCAGTAGATCCAACGGTCCCATTGTTTTAGACGTTCAATTCCGGATCGATTCCGGTTACAATCAAAGCCTTGACCGCATGCCGTATGTGATTCAAGCTCGCAAATAATGTGGGGCCGACAGCGCGTCCGTCCGGCGATGTTGCTCGCGGTTTAAATTTTCTATAAATATCTCTAGATAACCGGACAAATTCAGGAGGTAGGATCATGTCAACCACAACCGAGCGCCCTCTCGCTGATGCGCTCACCGCTATCAAGACGCGCCGCTCAGTGAAGGAATACCTTGACACCGAGATTCCTCGGCAATGGATCGAAGAGTTGCTCGACGCCGCCCACTGGGCGCCCAACCATAAACTGACCCATCCGTGGCGTTTTCACGTGTTCACCGGAGACGGGCGTGAACGCTTGGTCGAAGCCCGCCAAGCGGCAGTACGTGCGGCTGCGGAAAAAAAGGGTGAGCCGGTGAGCGAAGACGCTCTCAATTTCGCTCGCGCAAAATGTTTTTCGTCACCGGTTGTGATCATCGTTTCCATGATGGGCGATGAGAAAAAGATCGTTGACCAGGAGAATTACGCGGCGTGCTGGTGCGCCATCGAGAACCTGCTGGTCGCGGCAAACGCGCGGGGCCTGGGCAGCTATCCGAGCACCGGTGACTGGATCGACCAAAACTTCGTCGGCCCGGTTCTTGGACTCACGGAAAAAGAGCGGCCGGTGGCGTGCATTTTTCTCGGCTATTCCGAACAGAAGACGATGGCCAAGCGCCTCCCCGTGGAGCGCCATACGACGTGGTACACCGAGCCCTGAAATTCCCGCCTGAATAGAGACTCCGAGATCGAGACTCTTTCAATTCTAGTGCGAGGCCGGTCTGTTCCGAGACCGGCCTCGCACGCTAATTTCTGCGCTCGCCAAGAGTGCATGCCATGACAAGTAGATAGCAACTCCTAATCCGACACGCGCGTCCTCTCCCACGCCTGGCGGGCATTGATTGATCCAGTCATGGTCGAGACGAAGTGACAACGAGGTTTATTTAGCGGCGAACGCCGAGAAAACGAGCACGCAAAGTGCCCCGTGCCTGTCAGACGGCGTTGCGACCGACTTCCCTCAGGCATTCGGGCATTCGGCGTCGGTAACATTTAGCGTGATTTGGAGTTGTCGTGCGTGGTGCCCCGGCGCAAGTAGCGATAAGCCTCAGAGACGGAGTTCAAAGATCACGCTGGTATCGCTTAGCTCCGGACTCTGACCCTTGGTTCCGAGCATTTCGACAGACTCAGCCGATCACTTCCGAGCGACATTTCCATATAGTTCGTCTCGGCACGTTTCAACGCGGTGACGGCAGAGTGCCGTGGTTCGAACCGTTGACTTCGCGATCAGCTGTGTGCGATGGGGTATTGGCGATCAGAGAACCGTCGGAGGTGATGCATGCGTTATCGTTCTCGACCTTGGACACTCTGTCTCTCGATTTTCGTGATTCTCTGTTGCTGCGGTCTCGGGCATGTCTCCGCCAACGATGTCGTCCTCATGTCTTATGGTGGACACAACGAAACTATCGGACCGTACTGGGTTGCTGTCGATAAAGGGCTTTATCAGAAGCACGGTATCGACGGGCGCTTGCTGCAAGTGCGTAGCGCGCAGATCAGTTTGTCGGCCCTCATATCGGGCGAAGTCCCGATATTTCTTCCCTCCATTGCAAACGTGTTGAGCGGTGTATCCGCCGGCGCGAAGCTCGGCTGCATTGCTTTTCCGATCAAAGGCGTTTCACGAGAATTGGTGGTGCGCCGGGACATCGATTCGCTGGCAGCGCTGCGCGGCAAGACCATCGGCGTGCAAAGTATCGGTGGCGGGTTTTGGCTGCAAACCATGATGTTGCTCGACGCAGCCGGCGTAGACCCGGACAAGATCGGCATGAAAACGCGCGTGATTGGCGAGGAGGCGACAATCGTGCAGGCTTTGGTGAGCGGCAACGTCGATGCGGCAGTCGTGACTTTGCCCTCCGCGCAGGTGGCCAAGCGTGGTGGCGCGCGCACTTTAGTCACCACGGCGGATTTTCCTATCGTATTGCAAACTGTCGGCTTATGCGGCCGCAACGAACGTATCGCGAACTCGCCTGAACTGATGATGCGGCTGGCCAAAGGTATGGTTGACGGTATCGTTTATATTCTTGATCCGCGAAACAAAATAGAGGTTAGCGCGATTTTGAAGAAGCATTTACGGCTGAGCGCCGATGAGATCGCGGAAACCTCTTATCATTCGCTCAGAACGATAATTAGTCTCGATATCGCGCCGGACGTTGCCGCGTTTAAAAACGTGCAACGAATTGCCGCGCGGGTCAATCCTAAAATCGCCCAAGTCGACGTCAACGAAGCGATCAACCTGAACGTTGTGAAGGCTCTCGAAAATAGCGGCTACTTAGCCGAGGCAAGAAGAAAGGTTGCGCTTACCCGCTAGTGTCCTGACCCCTAAGTTCCGGGATAAATCAGCAGGTCTCATAGCAGCAGCCCAAAGGCATAGTCCGAATAGACTAATTAGCTAGCCTGCACAAGTAGTACTCACTTCTGTGCCTATCGTTTTGCTTGATCGCAGAATGGACAAGTTCGACTACAAGCTTTGCTTGAGCCCGGGCAAGATCTTAATCCCTGAAGAACGGTTTTCAACCGACGAAGACACATCCGGATGTTTGTAATGACCGGAGAATATAGTGAACACGGATTTAGGGCGGCCGTTTTGGAGATTGCAAAAGCGGAAGCAAAAGCCATGTTGACGGAATGCGGGCGCGACAAAAAGATGATTTACGTACACGGATTTTCTATATCAGATCCGCTCGATCCAGTTGCACCGTTCCTTTGGCCTCGAGCAAAAAGATTCCCGCTTGTCTAGTGCTTCAATCCATAGAACCTAGCGGCATTCCCATAGAGGATCGCGTCCTTCGCCGGCGCGCTGATCTCTTCGTTCTCGCGCAACTCGCGGATCTCTTTCTGCACGGTGTGCGTGTTCACTTCGTGAGGAAAGTCCGAGGAAAATATGAACGCTCCTTCGCCGGCGACCTTGATCGCGTAGGGCAGGTCCGATTCGCCACCTTCGATCCCAACCACCAGCCGGCCGTCTTGAACGAGCTTGCGGACGTAGTCCCCGACGGTTTGGCCCTGAGGCAATTGCAGCAACTCGCCGCGCGGGTTGATCGGCACGCCCGCTTCGAACGAGCGAGTAAGCCGCGCGATCGCCATCAGAAACCACAGAGGTCCGCCTTCGAGGTAAGCAACCCGCAGTCCCCTGTAGCGCTCGAATAAATTGTTGAGCAGCATCTCCGTCAAGGCGATCGCCAGAGACATCGGATGTCCAATGGCATTGGCGCCGGTGGAAATATTCATCGAGTCCATCCCCAGATCCCAATGGCCGCCGCCATGAACGACGACGGGACAGCCCAGTCTGGCCGCTTCTTGGTAAACCGGCCAATAGGGTTTGGCGCCGAGATTCAATTGCACTGCCGTGGCCGGGAATAAGACTCCGGAAAACCCCAATTTCGTATAGGCCCGGTTCAACTCCTCCACAGCGGCCTCGGCATCGTGCATGGGAATGAGAGCGATACCTTTAAACCGGGGATCGCGTTGCAGATAGGCTTCGGCCAGCCAGTCGTTATAGGCGCGCGCCGCGCCGAAAGCGTAGTCGCGGTCGACGATGCGGCCAATGCGCTGGCCGTGTGTCGGGAAGAGAACAGTATATTCGAACCCGGTCTGATCGAGAAATTGCAGCCAGCCTTCAGGCCCCGGGTTGTGAAACTGACCATCGGCGCCGGCCCCGAACGCCCCGGGCGGAGTTCGGGTGAGAGAATACTGCATGTGGCTATTGGCGGGGAACAAGCCATTGCGGAACGTGATCCGGCCGGTTTCAACGCCGTAAGGAAAATGCCGGGCAATGGCCTGGTTGTCCTCGAAGACATGGCCGTCGCCGTCGATGATTTTCGATTGATCTTTCATAGGAGCTCTCCTCCTTGCCAACAAACGATTGCTGTGGTCGTTTATAACTCAATCAGCAATCCATTATCATAGTCTTATCCCGGCAGTAATCGCGTGGTGCAAACAACTGAAGGATCTAGGGTGAAGTATTATCCCTAATATTCGGCATCTTCTAGGGCGGCTCTTGAAGCTGACTGATCATCATTCCGTTCTTATATCATACCTCCAGATCCGTCGGTCATCAGATTACTTTGAAGTTGTCTCCTTCAACATCCGTTCGATATCCGGTTTAAAGGATTCCAGAGGCTGCGCGCCGGTTTTCACTACGGCTGTGCCGGTTTCGTGATGAAAAAGAATGTTCGCCGGCGTTCCAGTGATCCCGATCTTAGCGCCTTCATCTAAATCTTCCTTCACTCGGGCCGCGTACTTACTGCTTTCCAGACAGCGCGTGAAGCGATTTTCATCAAGACCGATTTCTTTAGCCAGCGGGACCAGCTCGCTCAACGGAAACCCCTTGCCGTTCGAGGTGGTTCGTTCATAGATCGAATCGGTGTATTTCCAGAACGCTTCGTTACCTCCGAACTCATTAGCACATTCAGCGGCTTCAGCTTGTTTCTGAGCGCCCGGATTGTGAAAACTCAAAGGAAAGTGCCGGTACACCCAATTGACTTTGCCGCCGTAGGCTTTCACGATCGCCTTTGCTGTGGGATGAAAACTTTTGCAGAAGGGGCACTCGAAGTCAGAATATTCGATCAATGAAATCGGCGCATTCGAATTACCATAAATATGATCTCGTGTAACCGACACGGGACGAACATTCTGGGCCATCTCATTGGCGATACGGACTTGTTTGAGTTTTGCGGCAACCTGAGCCTCTTGCTGTTTCTTTACATACTCCTGAATCCCGAGCTGAATCTGCTCTTTGAGAAAGTCGCTTTCGCGCAGTTCCTTCAGGACCTCTTCTTTGGCCTTCTGAATAATACGCTCTTCATCAGGTGATAGACCCTTTCCCGGTTGAGTCTGCGCATGAACTTGGAACAGATTCGTATCCGACCAAACCAGTACGGCTGTCAAAAGTAACGCGCTCCAGTAAGTTTTTTCAATCACTGTTCCTCCTAAGGAGCCTTCATTTTGTTCAATCAATGGTTTGTCGGCTTGTGTCTTTAGCTAGTTACGCTTCTGCGATTAACGGACTTTTTCTCGTTTTTGGTTGGAGAATGATATAGCATACGGTCATCGTTAAATCCCTGTTTCGGCTCGTGCAACAAACCCGCTTGTGTACGGGCAGAATTCGGATGATGCAGCGCCACTACCTGTTGTTGCGCAAGCGCAAACACTCCGCATCAAGAGTGAGGTCTCCAATTAGCCTTATGTCAATGTGAAGTGTGCCCAACTATGCGACCGGCGACAACGAAAGAAGCCGAATGACGACGAACTACGACCAAATTGCGGCGGAATACAAACGCGCCAAGCAACAACCATGGCGGCTGCATCTTGAGCATTACACCATGTTCAAGTTACTCGGCGATCTAAGCGGCAAGACAGTGCTCGATCTGGCGTGCGGCGAAGGCTTCTACACACGATTCATTAAGAGGCAAAACGCCGCGCGCGTGGTCGGCGTCGATCGCTCCGCCGGGATGATCGCGCTGGCGAACGAGGAAGAGGAGCGCCATAGCCTGGGCATCGAGTATCTGGTGCAGGATGTCAAGCAGCTCGCGCTCGATGAAACCTTCGATATCGTTACTTCCGGCTATCTGCTCAATTATGCAGAGAGTGCTGCCGAGTTGTCGGCCATGTGTGCGGCCATTACCCGCCATCTCAAACCGGGGTGCAGGTTTGTCACCGTAAACAACAATCCACGGCATGAGCCCGAGTACTTTGCGGCGACGCGCAAATACGGCTTCGTAAAAAAAGCGGAGCGCTCGCTGACCGAAGGACCGCCGGTGGATTACGTGTTCTATCTCGACGAGGGTTCGTTCGCGATCACCAATTATCACTTGAGCATCGAAACGCATGAACTGGCGTTGAAGAGCGCAGGGTTTCGTCAGGTGACGTGGCACGACCCGAAATTATCCGCCGATGTCGCAGATCCTAGCGCGCGACAGTACTGGGCCGAGTTTCTTGCGCATCCACCGGTTGTGTTCATCGACTGTATCAAATAAACCCATCGACGGAATGTTCAGGAGCATGATCGTATGGAATCCGGCCAATCGCCGAGGGGCTTGTCGATACGAAATCGGAAGGTCCGATGTTTTCGCACCCTGCGGTTCTTAGATCTATGCCGTTATAGCGATGTATCATCGTGCTGTCAGCAGCTCTATATCTGATACTCAAATGAGAACGCAAAAAAGTTGACTCGCGTCATTGCAATATTATCAACGGTCAACACGCCAATGACGACAAGTTTTGAGACGAAGCCAAAACTAGGTATCAGCGCCTGTCTGCTGGGACAGAAGGTCCGCTTCGACGGCGGCCACAAGCGCGAGCAATTTCTAACCGATCTGTTTGGCAGGTTCGTTGACTGGATTCCGATCTGCCCTGAGATCGAAGCCGGCATGGGTGTGCCGCGCGAAAGCGTTCGTCTGGTGGGCACGTCTGCTGATCCGAACATGATTGCCGAGAAATCAGGCAGAGATTGGACGGCGGCAATGAATCAGTTCGCGGCCAAGCGGCTGCGCGGGCTCGCTGCAGCCAATTTGTCGGGCTACGTGTTCAAGAAGAATTCACCTAGCTGCGGTATGGAGCGTGTAAAAGTTTATAGCTCCAAAGGCATGCCGGAGCGGCAAGGGAGAGGTCTTTTTGCCGCCGCGGTCATGAAGCATTGGCCATTTTTACCGGTCGAAGAAGAAGGCCGCTTAAACGATCTAAAGCTCCGAGAGAACTTCATCGAAAGAGTTTTCGCTTATCATCGCTGGCAACAAGCAATAGCCGGGCGAAAATCTTTGGCAGCGCTGGTCCGGTTTCATACGAGTCATAAATATTTGTTGCTGGCGCACAGTCAACCTCATTATCGCCGACTGGGCAGGCTGGTGGCGACGGCGAAACAAAAATCTCTTGGCGCGGTTTACGACGCGTACGGACGGATGTTTATGCAGGCCTTGGCGGTTCATGCAACCGAGAAGACTCATGCCAATGTTTTGGACCATCTAATGGGCTATTTCTCCAAGCAATTGACCGCAGCCGAGAGAGAAGAGCTGGTGCAATTAATCAGCGATTTCCGCCACCAGCTCATTCCCTTGATCGCGCCGATCACGATGATTCGGCACTATACGAAGAAATATCGGGTCGAGTACTTGCTGGGTCAAGTTTACTTGGAACCGAATCCGAAAGAGCTGATGCTGCGAAATCATGTATAGCACGAGACTTTCCGTTACGTTGATAGTTTGATTCCAAGAGAATAACGTAATCAACGGCGGCCAGCTTCGACGGAGCGTTCGGTTTCGAAGCATGCCGGATCTGTCAGTCAAGAAAAAGTTAGCTTGTCTGCTGTTTTTCTATCCTCGGTCGAGCCTTTAACTCCGTAGCATGATATGTATGGCTGGATGTGGAATATCCGGCCAGTTGGACGGCGTCTTTTTTTCGTTTTTCATCGAGCAAGCTATCATCGGAGCTGCCATCCTGCCGTTAATTATTCCCGGCGTCAGCTGAGCCGGGATTAACTACGAACAAAATATCCCCGTGTAGTAAACTTGGAGCCAGCTTGAGCGACATCCCTGGTATTGAGAGATCCGGAAAAGAACGGCGGCGAATTTTTTTTGGCTGGTATATGGTTGCGGCAAGTGTTGCGGCCAACACGATCTTTTCCGCCGCCTACTTCCAGGGCTTTGGCGTTCTCATCCTGCCGATTGAGCGCACCTTCGGCTGGGACCGTTGGGTTATTTCCGCGGCGATGTCGCTGCGGCAGCTGGAGTCTGGCATCGTCAGTCCCGCTGTCGGATTCCTGCTGGATCGCTTCAGCGCCCGTAAATTGATTTTCTGGAGCGCCGTCATCTCAGGCACCGGCTTCATCGGCCTCGGCTTTACCAGCGGCATCGTCATGTTTTTTCTCTGCTTCGTGATCGTCTCCCTGGGAGCGTCCGGCGTCAGCCATGCGGTGACCTGGCCGGTGATCATCTCACGCTGGTTCCGTCGCAACCGCGGCCTCGCTACCGGGCTCGCCGTAACCGGTCCAATCTTCGGCTCCCCCATCGTTATACTGAACACGCAGATCGAAGAGGCATACGGCTGGCGGATCGTGCTGTTCGGCTACGGCATATTGATCCTGGTCGGCATCACGTTGCTCAGCATGCTGGTGCGCGACCGCCCCGAGCCTTATGGCTTGCGGCCTGATGGTGATCCGCCGGAGGATAGCGCCGCCACGGAAGATCTTAATGTTCCATCGCGCCGCCGAATCGATGCGGGACTGACGCTGCACGCAGTTTTCCGCACCAAGGAATTCTGGCTATTCACGAGCTATTTGTCCGGTACGTTTGCGGTAAACTCCGCCGTTCAAGGCCACATGATCCCCTACTTCCAGCAAGACATCGGACTTAGCGCTGCTTGGGCGGCTGTGGTGATGTCGATGGTCTTCATCATCAGCGGTATCGGGCGCATCGGCGGTGGCTATCTGCTGGACAGGATGGACTATCGCTTAGTCCTGGCAGTCGTTGCCGCAATGATGGGTCTTGGCCTGTTGTACCTTCAGGTCGTGCCGGTCAAATCCGTTTGGGCCACCTTGCCATTCGCGGTGATGTTCGGCGTCAGCTTCGGCTGCCTCGTTCCGATGCGCGGCACCGTCGGCAGCATCATGTTCGGCACCCGGACCATCGGAGGGATCTTGGGACTATTGCAGGGAGGGCCGATTGCGGCGGGAGTTATCGGCCCCCTGGTCATGGGGCTGATCTTCGACTTGCACGGACGCTACTCGACCGCGATTTGGGGACTCATCGTCATCAGCGCTTTGATGATACCGCTGTCCCTGGCTATGGGCTCGCCGGCCGAGCTCGCCAAGCGCATTCGGGCAGCTGACAGCGATACGCGCGTTGACCTACACTGAAACATTGGGCGAGATGTCAGTCACTCCAGACGCTCGCGCACATTTCATCATGTGTTGCAGGAATTTTCGTACCACAGCAGCACACAGAGTCGCGCTTTGATTCTCGTTTAGATCACGGCTTAGGGCTTTGTATTACTGGTTGGCGGCGGCGCGGAATTTGTTGTTCTTTAGCAAGTTGTAATTGTCGATGAGCTGTTTCTTCTCGGCTTCCGAAATGCCGAGCTGCGGGCGTCGCACGAAGCTTGTCTTGATCAGTCCTTCGTGTGTTAACACGGCCTTGATGCGAGCCACAGCTTCGACGATTGGTTCGCTGAAAACCAGCTCTTTCACCGATTCCAATTCACTCTGGATGGCGGCGGCTTGATCGAAGTTTCCGGCGCGTCCGGCCAAATCCAACGCGCCCCATTTTTCGGTCGCGACGTTGGCCACACCGATGAGGGCGCCGTCGGCGCCCATTTTGTAACTCTCGGCGACGAATCGGTCGTTACCGGTCAACACTCGCATCTGGGCGTTGTCGCGCTCCAACGCTCCGATTGTGTCGCGGAACAGATTGATGTCGAAAGACGCTTCTTTGAAGGCGACGACGTTTTCCAGCCGTGCGATGCGGCAAATGGTTGCCGGATCGTAATAGTAGCTCTTAACCGGTATCTGAAAAAGCACGATGGGGAGCTTGGTTTCCCGCTCCAAGTCCTCGAAGAAGCGCACTTTGAGGTTCGGGTCGACGTTGCCCCAGGCAAACAGCAGAGGCGGAAAGATCATTACACCATCGACCGGGATATGCTCGAGATCGCGCAGGAGTGCAACCGCTTCATCCGTCGACTGCGGCGCAATTGTGGCAATGTGCACTTTGCCGGCTTCATGCGCAACCTTGCCGGAAAGTTCGTAAACGCGGCGCTTTTCCTCGATGCTCAGCACCGGGCTTTCACCGATACGCGCGCAGGAGACCAATCCGGCAACGCCGGGGCGCGAAGCAAAATAAGCACTCAGTCGAGTCAAACTTTCGATATCGATAGCTCCGGATTGATCGAACGGAGTTACATGGGGGATGAAGAGACCGCTGAAGCGTTCATGAAGCGATGGCATAGAGCCCTCCGGCCGTTTTGTGCTAAGACTCGGTAGATAATATCGTGCGTAAAAGACTCGGCATAAGTAGAACAGATTGCCCGGACAGGTCAAGCAAAGGACTTTTCATTCCTACGAGATTCTGACCGGCATCGGGCTTACTCTCAGCGAATTGAGGAGCTTAAGATGAACGCGCGTATTTCGTGCGCCGAGCTTGCCCGGCTGATGGAGTCCAACGAGCGTTTTGCGGTTTTCGACGTGCGCGAACGCGGTGAATACAACCAATGTCAAATTCCTAACGCAACTTCACTGCCGCGAAGCCAAATCGAATTCCGTATCGCTCAGTTGGTTCCCGATCTCAAGGTTCGGTTGATTATTTACGACGAGGGCGGGGCGCGGGCGCCGTTGGCCTTGTCGACATTGGTGCGGCTCGGTTACGAACATGTTGCCATCCTCGACGGTGGTTTGAGCGCATGGCAAAGCCACGGACGGCTCACATCCAGCGGTGTCAATGTGCCGAGCAAAGCTTTTGGCGAGCGAGTTCATCATGAGAGAAATGTTCCCGACTTGGCGCCGGAAGAGCTCAAGTCGCTGCAGGATCGTTCGACAGATCTGATTATCCTCGATGTTCGCACTCCGGAAGAGTACGCCCGCTTTTGCATTCCGGGTGGCATCAACGTTCCTGGCGGTGATCTGATTCTCTGGGCCGAAGAATTAAAGCAGCGTAAGGGGACAAATGTCATCGTCAACTGCGCCGGCCGCACACGCAGCATCATTGGGGCCGCGGCGTTGCGCCGGCTCGGCGTGGGTAACGTCCGGGCGCTGAGAAATGGAACCATGGGTTGGGTGCTTGCCGGTTTTGAGCTGGAAGATAAGCCCGAACGGACGCCGCCGCCCGCGCCGGCCACAGATGCTGAAG
>DASUVS010000383.1:0-7242 GCA_036378835.1 Binatia bacterium
GAAACGATCCTGCGATCTTCGCGCGACTTTGGCGAATTCCGGCGCCGCGATGACCTCTGCACGGGATGTGAAAGGCGGCCTGGCGCTCCGACCGTAGTAGTTCTGGAAAGACTTGTCCGAGTCACCGGGACCGGAAGAGCGCTTGGCCATCAGTTCCTTGAGCTTGGGAATCGTAATCGGATCTATAATTTCGGCGCCGTTGGCTTCGAGATCGGCCACGGCTTTATCGAACACTTCGCCGATTTTTTTGAAGTCTTCAGAATCCGGTTCACTGCCGAGACCGATCGATTCGCGCAAGATGCCGATCCGCGCCCCTTTAAGACCATTTGTGTCGAGAAAACTTTTAAAGCTTTCGGGAATATGGCCAATCCCGCGCGCGGTGATCGGATCCTCCGGATCATATCCGACCATGATGTCCAGCAGAGCAGCCAAATCGCCCACCGTGCGAGCCATGGGACCGAGCGAGCCATTGATCTCGGGCCAGCAACCATAAACTCCGCCTCGGCTGACCAGACCTGCCGTCGGTCGCATGCCAGTAATGCAGTTCCACGTCGACGGCCTGCGGATCGATGCCAGCCCCTCCTGTCCAACGCCGAGGGTCGAATAGTTTGCCGCGACCGCCGCCGCGGACCCGCCGGAAGAACCGCCGACCGTGCGTTCTGTGTCATACGGATTGCGGGTCGAGCCGAACAGCGATCCATGCGTGTCGCCGCCGCCCAACTCGCCCAACGTTGCTTTGGCCAGGATCACCGCGCCGGCCTTTTTTAATTTTTCCGCAACGAACGAATCCCGGTCCGGATAGTAATCTTTGAACAGCAAGGATCCCAATGTGGTCGGCATGCCTTTGACGTCGCCTTGATCCTTGAAGATCACCGGAATACCGTGCAGCGGTCCCACGGGACCCGAGGCTTTGTATGCGGCGTCGAGACGATCGGCTTCCGGCAAGGCCTCGGGATTGATCGTAATGATCGCATTGATCTGCGGGCCCTTTTTGTCGAAAGCTTCGATACGATCGAGATACATCTGTATTAGCTGCCGGCAAGTCAGCCGGCCTGACTTGTAAGCCGCGTGAACATCTTCAATGGTCGTTTCAATGATATTAAAAGACGCATCAGTTTGAGCCATCGCGTAATCTCCTTTTCGTTTTCAGCTAGCCGATCGAACCTTGGTTATTCAAACCTGATGACAATGTCCAGAGTTCTTGCTCGCTGCCGATTGATACCGACAGGAACGGACACCATAGCATTGACTCTGTACACAAACATATAGCGTCACCCCCGAATGTTTTAAATCGGGGGTCCATTTCCGCTCTCGACAGGATTCCCGATACAAACATTCGGGAATGACGGACTAGGAGGGCTAGGAATAAAGAATAGATAACTCAGCAAGTGCGGTGAGGACGCTAGCATAGGCGTATGGGATCCTGAACAGAACCTCGATGCCACACCATTGCAATCTACCTGGTTAATGATTATTCCGAAGAGTCTCTTGAAAGGGTGCATCACACGATGTCAGCTATGGCCCGGCGCGTCGCCGGATTCGGCACCACGGTGTTCGTCGAGATCAATGAATTGGCGCGACAATGCAATGCGGTCAATCTCGGGCAGGGCGCGCCGGACTTTGATGGTCCGCCCGAGGTTCTGGCGGCGGCGGTGGAAGCGATTAACGGCCAATTGAACCAATATGCGCCGGGTGTCGGCATGCCGGTTTTGCGTCAAGCGGTGGCGCGCCATGCCGAGCGTTTTTACGGCCAAAGGGTCGATTGGCAAACGGAAGTTCTGATCACCTCCGGAGCGACCGAAGCTGTTTTCGCTGCGATACTGGGCCTGACGGATCCGGGCGACGAAGTGATTGTCTTTGAGCCCGTCTATGACAGCTATGTGCCGAACCTTGTCATGGCGGGAGTTAAGCCGCGCTATGTGCCGTTGCGCGGCGATCACTGGAGCTTCGATGCGGACGAGCTTGCAAAAGCTTTCAATCAACGTACCCGCGCGATCATCGTCAACACGCCGCACAATCCCACGGGTAAAGTTTATTCACGCGAGGAACTTAGCTTGATTGCGGATCTCTCCCGGAAGCATCGTATCCTCGCCATCACCGACGAGGTCTATGAGCATATCCTCTACGACGGAATCGCCCATACCAGACTGGCGACGTTGCCCGGCATGGCAGAACGCACAGTGACCATCAGCAGTGTTGGCAAAACCTTTAGTGTTACCGGATGGAAGATTGGCTGGGCGATCGGTCCGGCAGATTTGGTGAATGCTGTTAATCGGGCACACCAGTTCATCACCTTTGCAGTTGCCTCGCCGTTGCAGGCTGCGGCGGCAGCGGCACTCAGTTTGCCGGCCAGTTATTTTGAAGATATGCAGATGAGCTATCAGGCCAAGCGGAATGGAATGCTCCGTGTATTAGAACAAGCCGGTTTTAGAGTTCTCATGCCGCAGGGCAGCTATTTCATTATGGCGGATTGGCGCGCGGTAGCGCCGCCGCATGTAACCGATGACGTTCAGTTCGCGCGCTGGTTGACGACCGAAATCGGTGTCGCGTGTATCCCGCCCAGCGCCTTCTATCAAGAATCCGATAAAGCCTTGGGCCGATACCTGGCGCGTTTTGCCATATGCAAGAAAGCTGAAACGCTGGCTGCCGCAGCCGAGAGATTACAAAGGCTCGGAAAGCTTTAGGGCGATTCAGTCATGCTGGCCTTTCAAACCGTGCGCCCCCGTTGTTGGTCCCTCTTAGTCACAAGGATTCAGCTTTCGACGCCCGCGCGGCCAAAAGATACATCTCGAGGCACTAGGTCCAAAGACCGATTGACGCACCTAGCTGCATCTGGCTAAGTTTAGTTCGCATCGGCAGCTTGTTACGCGCTGAGTATCAAATGGCTCGGGACGATGGACCGCATCTTCTATGAAGACAAAGGGCGAACTAGAGGCAGCAGTCAGCGAAGCCATGGTTGGATTCGAAATCGACTGTTTGGGCCGCGGTCCGAAAGAGTCGCGTAGTCATATCATCGAGGACATGATACTGGTCAGGCTCAAGGGAATGCTGACGCCTGCGGAGCAACAGCTGGCCAAACGCGCCGACGGCGTGGAACTGATCAAGAAAATGCGTTCCACCTTGATCGAGAGCGCGCGAGATAAGCTCGCAACCATCATCAGCGACGTCAGCGGCGCCAAGGTCCTCGATATCTTAACGGATATGAATACGGCCTCCGGCGAGCGTGTTTTTGTCTTTATTTTAGACGCTAATCTGGGTAGGGATTTACCGCGTAAAATTAGCGCTTGACAATTATACTGTTCGTTATTAGCGTAGCTCTAGTTTTGCAGATGACTCGAGGGGCTGCTCCCGCACACGGATCGCAGCCAGTTGGGTTGTAAGCCGACTTGAGATGTCAAACATCTGGTCGGCTTTTTTGTTTTTACTGGATTAGACAGGCCAGTTGGAGGAAGCCCTATGAGGGCGTCTCGATTCAAGGCACGCCAGTCTACCCGATTACGGAGGGCTGGCTTTTTTATTCGTAAAAGGAGGGAAACCCATGGCTGATCAGAATCCCGCGGCAGAAGAGGTCTTACTCGACATTCGCGTAGCAGAGGCTTCCGGAGCTTACAAGTTCTATCTCAACAACGAGAAAAAAATTCTCGGGACTACGGCCGTCATTGTATTCCTCACAGTATGGGAACTGATGGGGAATACATTGCAGTTAATCAATCCCATGTTCATGAGCGCGCCTTCGCTCATCTGGAAAGCCGCCGTGCAACTGTTTACATCAGGAGAGATCTGGAACGATCTGCGGGTTAGCGGTATCGAGTTCGCCTGGGGATATGTGCTCTCCGTGCTCGTTGGCGTCCCCTTTGGGATAGCCTGCGGTTGGTACAAAAAGATGGCCTACATCTTCGATCCGTTTGTTAATGCCATGAACGCCACCCCGCGTGTCGCCCTGCTCCCGCTGGTCATTATCTGGCTTGGAATCGGCATCCTTTCAAAGGTCGGGATTATTTTTCTCGGCGCGGTGTTTCCGATTCTGATCAACGCGCGAGACGGCGTAAAGACCACTCCCTATAACCTGCTTACCGCCGCAAAAAGCTTCGGCGCTTCCGAATGGCAGATATTCAGAAGCGTAGTTCTGCCGTCGACTTTGCCATTCATTCTTACGGGTTTGAGGCTTGGCGTGGGCAGGGCATTGATCGGTGTCATGGTTGGCGAGCTTTATGCTGCTACGGCTGGCATCGGCTTCATGATCACCGTCGCGGGCGCTACTTTCCAGACCGATAAAGTCTTTGTCGGCGTTCTGATCTTTGCGATTACCGGAATGGTCGCAATGGAGCTCCTAACCAAGCTGGAGGGTAGGTTCGAGAAGTGGCGACCGAAGGTGGGCGCTGCCGCGTAGTTGCTGCTACATATAAGTTAGATCGTAGAGATCACGGACATTAACAAAGCCGATTACCCGTAGGTAATCGGCTTTGTTTTTGGGTCATTTGCCTGAATATGTAAGCCTGGTCGTAAACCGGCTTTGTGTCGAGGACTCCAGATGGGTCTGACGATTCCTCGGACACCCGCCTCTCGGACACTCCTTTGGCCGCTGGTGACAGCCATGTAGATAGCTCTCCTCATCAAGCCCAGAATAATCTGGCTCCGGACGGATTTTGACCGGAGTATCGGATCGGTAGGAAGTCTGGCCATCTCCCCCTGCATGAAAATAGATCGGATTTCCTCAGCAATGAATTTTGTTGACCCTGTTGTATTCAGTCGATTACTCTTAACCTGCTGAACGTCGCCCGAGATTTTTCCTACCAAGCGTTTATTCTACGGAGAACCCATGGCCAAGAACATTGTGATCTGCTCCGACGGAACCGGAAACTCCGCAGTTAAGGACCGCGGCACAAATGTGTTCAAAATCTTTGAGTCCATCGATCTGAATGGCCACCGGCTGAACCCGAAGCTGGATCCTCAGGTGCCGATCTACGACGATGGCGTCGGCACGGAAGATTTTAGACCTGTCAAGATTTTCGCCGGGATAACCGGGTGGGGTTTGAGCCGGAATGTCAAACAGCTGTATAAGGAGCTATGCCATATCTATGATCCCGGTGACAAAATATTTTTGTTCGGCTTTAGCCGGGGAGCTTTCACGGTCCGTACCCTTGCAGGGTTCATCATCAAATGCGGCATTATCGATGCACAGAAGCAACCTACCGCAAAGGCTTTCGATGAGTGTGTCGGTCGAGCCTACAAAGCTTATCGCAGTTGTTACCGAACGGCTTTGATGCGGCTGCTGCGCGGCGAGGCCAACGCTGCCGCGACGGACGAATTTAGAGGTCAATACTGCCATGCGCAGCAAACCAGGATTCATTTCATCGGCGTTTGGGATACCGTCGATGCCGTCGGAATGCCTTTCCACGTCAGCGATCTGATCAATGCGTTGATCTATCGATTCAAGTTTCCGAATCAAAGATTGAGCGAACAGGTAGACCACGCCTACCATGCCCTAGCGATCGACGACGACCGGCATTCCTTTCATCCTCTGCTCTGGGATCAGAGGGATTCCAGCCCCGGCCAGTCGCAGAAGATCGAGCAGGTATGGTTTCCCGGCGCCCACGCCAATGTTGGCGGCGGCTATCCAAAGCAAGGCTTGTCGCTTATCGCAATACATTGGTTGATGACCAAGGCCCAAAATGCGGGTCTCAGATTTATTCCTGGCGAGTACGAATACTATCGAGATCACGCCAACGTCGACGATAAACTCTATGACCCGCGCGCCGGCTTAGGCGTTTTCTATCGCTGGAAGCCGCGCGACATCGCGCAGCTCTGCCGTGATAATGGAGTGACCCCGGCAATGCACCTGAGCGTCTTGGAAAGAATTGCGCATGGAACCGAGGACTACAGTCCGGGAAATCTGCCACCGGAGGCGAGGATTGTTATCACGCCTTACGACGATCGGGAAAAAGATGCGACGGCGATGACGCGCGCGCTCGCTGCGGAAGCCATTTTAAAATCTGCTCACGCAAACACCCAAGGCTCTTTACTGAATTGTGTCCGCGGCACCATCAACGTTGGCCGGCTCTCTTATTATATTTACTTGTTGTCCTGCATAACCGCCTTGATCGCCGCTTCAGGCGCGCTCGATCAGCCATCGGGAACCGGCATATGGCCGATTACCAAGGGGTTAATCCTCTTCCTGGTCAATCTAGTGGCCTCGCCCTTTGCGACCCTCTATGCGGTGGGACAGAACTTCTCACGTGACCTCATCCGGATCGCCTGGATAGCGAGCGGATTTCTGCTGGCTTATCTGCTGATGAAGATCACGGATAAGCGGATGAGCGCAGTATTCTCGAAATTTTGGTTCGAACAACAGAAAAACTTACGGGTCGCCCTAAAGCAGGCGCGTCAGGAAGCCAATGACATCATTTCCGCCGGACTTTCTTCGCCGCAGCATCCCACGGCGCATATCGACAAAGAGCCCAGAATCCGGGTCTCCTGACAATGCTCCCGTGCGCGCTCTGCTTCCGCCGACGAAACTCTAGCCTCGCCGCCTGCTTAATTGCCAAGCATCTTTTTGACGCGATCGACGACTTCTTTGGGCTGATCCATGACCTTATTGATTAGTTCTTCCAACTCTTCGCCGGGTGTTGGATCGACATCCATCTTGGCCTTTTCGGTTTCGACCAGAAGCTCCGGATCCTTTAGCGCCTTGACATAGGCTTCGCGTAATGTCTTCACCCGCTCCGGCGGTGTGCCCGGCGTTACCAGCATCGGCCGGCCCAGATCGCCGCCGGTTAATATCACCTGAGCGACGCGCCGGCTGGCCTCGGGGCTCTTGTACTCGTCAAACAATTCATAAATCGTCGGCGTATCCGGCAGGCGCGCATCGCGCTTGCGGCCGGTCTGAATGATGTGACGATCGAAGTCTTTTTTGTGCCAGCTGTTGAAGGGCTCGCGGCCGAAATGCGCCGATATGTTGTGGGCGCGGCAGACAACTTCATTCTTTTCAACCGCGAGATCTATCTCCGAGCCTCCCGGATAACCGATAACGGTATTGAATTTCGCCCCGATAGAGTCCTCGAGCAACCTCGCCAGCAGATAGTCGGTGCTTACGGTTCCGGACGAGCCGCATTTCGGCGGCTCCTTGGCCTTGATGATGTCCCGGATCGACTGATATGGGGCATCCTTGCTCATGTAGAGCACAACACTCTCGCTTGCCGGAGAACCGATCCAGCCGAACTTGCGAACGTCGAACTGCACTTC
>DASUVS010000384.1:0-9025 GCA_036378835.1 Binatia bacterium
CAATATCGAAATCGCCCACGACTGTCTATCGGACGTCGCTGCCGGCGACAGGGTGAGTAAAAATTAAAGAGGTAAACGCATGAAAGGTTGTTTGGACGGCATCAGGGTTTTGGAGCTTGGCAATTTTATTTCGGGCCCTTATGGGGCGATGTTGCTTGCGGATATGGGCGCCGAAGTCATCAAAGTTGAGAATCCCAAGGGCGGCGATCCTTTTCGCGGTTGGGATCTGGGCGGCGATCAACCCAATTTCTGGGCTTACAACCGCGGCAAGAAAAGCGTGACCTTGAATCTGCAAACCGCCGAAGGCAAGGAAATTTTTTATGGCCTCGTGAAGCAGGCCGACGTAGTCATGGACAATTACCGTCCAGGCGTAACTAAGAAGCTGGGCATCGATTTCGAATCGCTGCAGAAGGTCAATGAAAAAATTATATGCTGCTCGATCACAGGTACCGGACCGACCGGGCCGTACGTCAAACGGCCGGCCTATGACACGGTAGGTCAAGGCATGGGCGGCATGATGAGTGTTCTCATGGACCCACAGAATCCTAAGCCCGTCGGCCCGGCCTACGCGGACTGTTTGAGCGGCATGTTCTCGGCGCTGGGCATTTTGGGAGCGCTGACGGCGCGCGCGCGGACAGGAAAGGGACAACAGATCGATGCCACTATGGTCGGTTCGATTATGGCATTTTTAAACGCGCCGGCGACCGAAACTCTCGCGCACGGGAAAATACCGGGACCGTACACCCGGCCGCGCCAATCACAGACCTATGCCTTTGCCTGCGCCGACGGGGCGCTGCTGGCGATTCACTTATCGTCGCCGCAAAAATTCTGGGAAGGTTTATGCAAAACGGTCGGTCATCCGGAATTGATCGAAGATCCCCGATTTAAAACACGGCCGGACCGGCGTTCCAACTATGACGCGCTCAGCCAGACTTTCGCCGCGTTTTTCAAACAACAGCCTCGGTCGGCGTGGGTCGAGGCGCTCGCGGTCAATGACGTGCCGCATACGCCCGTGTATAACTTGAAGGAGGTGTTCGAAGATCCGCAGGTTAAACACATGGGCATGGAAATCGCGATTGAGCGCGAAAATAAGCCAACGATTCGAACCGTGAAGTTCCCTTTGACTCACAGCGAAACTCCATCGCCTCATCCCGCCCCGCCGCCGGAGCTTGGCGAACATAACCATGAATTCTTGAAGTCCTTGGGCTTTGACGAAACAAAAATCGCCGCGCTCAAAGAGAAGGGCGTGATCTAAGAACGATATTCACCGCTGAGACACAGAGTTCGCCGAGAGTTTTCTGATCATTTCTCTGCGGCCTTTGCGCCTCTGCGGGTGGATCATCTCCAATCATCAAATGTTGCATCAAAATTGCGAGTAGGAGAGCACGATGAATGGTTGTTTAGAAGGCATCAGGGTTTTGGAGCTGGGTAATTTTATTTCCGGTCCCTATGGCGCGATGTTGCTCGCCGATTTGGGAGCGGAAGTCATCAAAATTGAAAATCCTCAAGGTGGCGATCCCTTTCGCGGTTGGGATCTGGGCGGCGATCAACCCAATTTCTGGGCTTACAACCGCGGCAAGAAAAGCGTGACGTTGAATTTGCAAACCCCGGAAGGGAAGGAGATCTTTCTTGGCTTGGTCAAAGATGCCGATGTGATTGTGGAGAACTACCGGCCGGGAGTGACCAAGCGATTGGGCATTGATTACGAGAGCCTGAGCAAGCTCAACCCGCAGCTTATTTACTGTTCGATCACCGGCACCGGCCCGACCGGTCCGTATGCCAAGCGGCCGGCCTACGACACGGTGGGCCAGGGACTTGGCGGCATGTTGAGTTTGCTGATGGAGGCGAAAGATCCCCGCCCGATCGGTCCCAACTACGCCGATAGCTTGAGCGGCGTGTTCGCCACTGTCGGTGTTCTAAGCGCGTTGGTGGCACGATCGAAAACCGGCAAGGGCCAGCAGGTCGATACCACGATGGCGGGTTCGGTTCTGGCTTTTTTGAATGCGCCGGCCACCGATGCGCTTGCCACTGGAAAAATCCCCGGACCATACACGCGGCCGATGCAGTCGCAGACTTACGCCTTCAGCGGCTCTGATGGCTTGCCGTTTGCGATTCACCTATCGTCGCCGCAGAAATTTTGGGAAGGTTTGTGCAAATCCGCCGGCCACGCCGAAATGATCGATGATCCACGCTTCAACACCCGACCGAATCGTCGGAAGAATTATGATGAGTTGAACAGAGTCTTCACCGATTTCTTCAAAGAGAAACCGCGCGCCTACTGGCTCGAACAGCTCGAAGCTAACGATGTGCCGCACACGCCGGTTTACAACATGCTCGAGCTGTTCGAAGACCCGCAGATAAAACACATGGGTCTGGAGGTAATGATCGAGCGCAAAGGCAAGCCGAACATCAGGACGGTTAAATTCCCCAACGAGTACAGCGCGACCAAATCCCCTCATCCCGGGCCGCCGCCCGAGCTCGGCGAGCACAATGCGGAGTTTTTGACCGCGCTGGGATATGACGGCAAGAAGATCGCGGAGCTCAAAGACCAGGGCGTGATCTAAAGACGATATTCACCGCGGAGAAACAGAGTTCGCAGAGAGTTTTTATGAGCGTTTCTCTGTGTCCTCGGCGTCTCTATGGTGAGTCGGGCCGCAATCGGCAATCTCCCTCGCCAAAGTCGCACAATAATCCAATCTATTGCCCGAGCCGTATCTCTGGTACTCAAAGAATGGTAGCCCAGCTCAAGAGCTTTCTCGTTTCATTCAATGCGCCGCTATGATGTAGTGATTATCGGCGGCGGCGCCGCTGGTTTGATGTGCGCGATCGAGGCGGGCAAACGCGGGCGGCGCGTTCTGGTTATCGAGCGCAGCAGCCAGATCGGCAAAAAGATCCTTATCTCCGGCGGCGGCCGCTGTAACTTCACCAACCTGCATGTCACTCCGGAAAATTTCTTGTCGGCCAATCCGCATTTCTGCAAATCAGCGCTGGCTCGCTATACACCTTCAGACTTCATTGCCATGGTCGAGCGCCATGGCATCGCCTACCACGAAAAAGAGCGCGGCCAGTTGTTTTGCGATCTCTCGGCCAAGCCGATCGTGACGATGCTGGCAGACGAATGCCGGCAGGCCGACGTGCGCATCGAGGTAAACGGCGTGGTGACGTCCGTAGAGCGAGCGGGCAAGGGTTTTACAATCGAGACCGGCAGCGGTCCGATTCACGGCGCGTCGTTAGTCATCGCTTCAGGCGGTCTGTCGATCCCGAAGATGGGCGCCACCAATTTCGGCTATGAGCTCGCCAAACGATTTGGACATAGCGTCGTGCCTACCCGCCCGGCGCTGGTGCCGCTCACATTCGATGCCGATGATCTGGCGCGCTATCAAGATTTAAGCGGCATCGCTTTAGCCGTTGACGCAAGTTGCAATGGCCAAAGTTTTAGCGCGCCGATGCTGTTTACCCACCGCGGTATTAGCGGGCCGGCGATTTTGCAGATATCTTCTTACTGGAACCGGGATGCAGAGCTGCGGCTCAATCTTTTGCCGGGCATGGAGGCGGCGGAGTGGTTGCTGGCGCGGCAGCAGAGCCGGCCGGCGGCGGAGCTCAAAAGCGTGCTGAGCGAAAAATTTCCCAAGCGGCTGGCCGAGAGATTGGCTGAAATCGGATTCGACAGCCGGCCGCTGCGACAGTATCGCGCCGCCGAATTGCGGCAAATTGCCGGCCAACTACAGAACTGGGTATTTCACCCGATCGGCACCGAAGGGTACCGCACCGCCGAGGTCACCGCGGGAGGCGTCAACACCGATGAGCTTTCCTCGACAACCATGGAATCCAAGAAAACACCCGGCCTTTATTTAATAGGCGAAGTGGTGGATGTGACCGGCCATCTGGGCGGATTCAATTTTCAATGGGCCTGGGCATCCGGGCATGCCGCGGGGCAGGCAGTCTAGAACTGTTCGACGGTTCAACGGTTCGAACGTGCAACAGCAGAGTTCAGATTAGGTGAACACCGTTTGTGCAAAGATTATCCAGCGCCGATTAAAGAACGAAGTCGTGGATTGTTTAGGATAGGGGAGCGACGATGAAAATTTCTCTTGGGCCGATTCTTAGTTTTCGGGGGGTGAAAACGGTTGGGTGGAGTTTAAGCGCGCTGATCGTGACCGACATCTTAAGCACCCCGCCTGAATTGATATTTCAGAGTGGCAACAAGAAGGGAATTAAGCGGGCGGCCAAACTTCTAAAAGCGTTTCCCGACTCCAATCCGACTTTCCAGGCCTGGCGCTTCGATTTCGCGGTCAAACAGACTGCCCGCGCACAGCCGGTCAGTTACACCATCGGCGGCGTAGAAAATATCTTTGTAGTTCCGGCGTTGGATGCCACCCCCAATCTGGTTTATGCATCCTGCAATGGGTTCTCCAGTATGAGATTGCTAAACGACACCCAAGACGCCAATCGATTATGGCGCCAGGTTGCGGAAAAGCATGAGGCCAGACCGTACCATCTTTTGATGATGGGCGGAGATCAGCTCTATTGTGATTCGATGTGGGACCAGCTTGTTCCGCTTCACGAATGGGCGCGTTTACCGCTTGACCAACGGATTAAACAGCCGTTTACCGATGAAATGCGCTCCGTGGTGGATCAGTTCTATGCGACGGTCTATGTAGAGAGATGGTCCCAAGCCGAGCCCGCTCGCGTGTTTGCTCAAGTGCCGAACATCATGATGTGGGACGATCACGATATCTTTGATGGTTGGGGATCGTACGAAGCGGAGCTTCAGCAATGTGATGTTTATAGGGGAATTTTTGCTATCGCGAGAGAATACTTTGCGCTTTACCAATTGCAGCTCGCTCGCGAAGAGACCCACCCGATGTCGATTGAAGCGCAGCAGGCTTTTAGCCTTGGCGGTGAAATAGGCGGCGGCGTGACACTGCTGGCGTTGGACATGCGAAGTGAAAGAACCAAGAGCCAGGTCATCAGTCCCGAATCCTGGAAGGCTATCTATGATTGGCTGGATGCAACGTCTCCGCGCAAAAAGAGTCGGGATGCATCGGCTCGACACCTTTTACTGATGTCCAGTATTCCAGTAGTTCATCCTGAATTCGCGCTGCTCGAGAAACTCCTGGGAATTTTCCCTGGCCGGCAACAGCTGGAGGACGATTTGAGAGATCAATGGCTGAGCGTGCCTCATCGCCAGGAACGGTTGCGTCTGGTTCATCGGTTGCTCGCCTTCGCCGATGCCAAGAAATGCCGGGTCACCGTGCTCTCCGGCGATGTTCACGTCGGCGCTCTTGGTATCATCGAGTCGAGCCGCTCGACCGCAGATGATCCGAGCACCCAAGTTATCAATCAACTGACCTCATCCGGCATCGTGCATCCACCTCCGGCCGGCGTAGTTCTTTTTTTCCTGGAAACTGTAACCGGCAAGAAAATGGAACTCGATCGCGATCTTTACAGTGAGATGGTGGAATTTCCCGGAACCCATCATCATTTTATCGGCGCCAGAAATTGGCTCAGTCTGGAACCCGATGAGGCGGGGAGAATCTGGGCCAACTGGTATGTCGAAACTGAGCCGTACCCTTATACCAAAGTCATTCATCCGATCGATTTCAAAATGCCGGCGCCAAGTGTCCCAAGCGAATCTTAGGTGGTGAGGCTGTTGTCATCATGGAATGCTAATCATCAAAACTATCCTGTGCTGCGTGCTCGATCATGCCGATCGCCGCAGTGAAGGCCTCAGGAGGGACGAATGGATTTTGAAAATAAGAATTGGCGCGAGCATGGAGTCAAAATCATTCCGAGCGCGCAGCTCGATCTCAATACCGCGCAAACTCCCGGGATGACGCGCGCCGCCGCGATCACCCACGCGCGCGCCGGCGCAAACAAGCTCTGGGCCGGCACCGTGACGATCCATCCGGATGCCAAAACCGGCCCGCACCATCACGGCGAATTGGAAAGCGTCATCTATGTGGTCAGCGGCAAGGCCCGAATGCGCTGGGGCGAATCATTGGAGTATATCGCCGAGGCCGGGCCCGGTGATTTTGTCTTTGTGCCGCCCTTCGTACCGCATCAGGAGATCAATGCCAGCACGGTTGAGCCTTTGTTTTGCGTCGTGGTTCGAAGCGATCAGGAACCCATCGTCATCAATCTGGATATCGCTGCCTCCGAGAAGCCGGAATCCGTCGAATGGATCGATCCGAATCATCCGCCGGCGCCGGTCAAATAATCATGCGCCAAGCAACTGAAAATGATTTGAACTTTCTCGCCGAGTGCTACGTGAAGATTGCCTGCCATATGAAAGCCGGCGAGCAGGATTTCTATATTGCGCGGCTGCCGGACGCACCCGACGAGACCGTCCGCAATCACGTGGCGCGTTATGTCGGCCGCGAAGACGCGCTCACCTTGGTAGAGGAAATCGAAGAGACGCCCATCGCTTGCCTATTGGCCAGCATAGGCGGCGCATCGTTCTCCGCGTCGCGTGTCGGAAAGTCGGGTCACATTGCAGTGTGCTGGGTCGAACCGGTATACCGGCGCGCCGGCCTGGCGGGCAAGCTGGTCAGCGCCGCCGAAGATTGGTTTCGGCAAAAGGAAGTCGCTGTCGTCGAGCTTTCATATATGGTCAAGAACGAACTCGCCGCCATGTCATGGCAGCGACTCGGCTATCAACCGTTTAGGGTTTTTGCCTACAAACAGTTGTGAGTACAAGGCGGCAGGATGAAAGCGGAAAGATGAAACGAGGATTCCAAGCGGCTTTTTCAGATTTCATCTTTCATAATTCATCTTTGATCTCGCCTACTCGCTGCCCAACTCTCGTTCCAAAAACTCCGACGTAATCGTCCAGGCGAGCCCGGCCAGCCGCGGATCATAGCAGTCGCCATCGCCCAGAGCGAAGCCGTGACCCGCGTGCTGGAAGAAATGCCAATCCAGTGGTTGGCCATTGGCATGAAGGCTGGCTTTCAGACGATCCTGCACGGCGACGCTGGCGACATGATCGTTGCCGCCAAAGAAGATGAGCGACGGGCATTTAAAATCTTTCACGGCCTCGTTGGGATGACGCGGGCGTAATTGGCTGGGCCCTTCATCGCGCACGGAAGGATAATAACCTACGAAGCTGCGCACGTCCGGAGTTGCCGCGACGAAATGGATGCCGATGCGCCCGCCCATGCAGTAGCCGACTACGGCGCAGCGTTTGGGGGCGACATCGTTTCTCCGGGTCAGGTAGCGCCAGCCTTGCTGGATCACCTCGACGAATTGTCCGTCAGTGGTTTTTTTCTGCGCCTCGTGAACCCCGTCTGCTTCGCCGAGAAGCTTATAAATGCCGAGAGCGACTGTGGTATAGCCCAGCTTGGCGAAATCGCAGCTCACTGATTTGAGATGGCCGGTAACGCCGTAGTGATGATGCACGATTAATATTCCCGGGCCGGGCTCTTTGCGTTCAGGGTGGGCAATGTATCCGGGGATTCCGTCTTTATCGGGGTTTAAATCACGGCAAAGGATCTTCATCGGCGCGCTTCTCCTTGGGCAGTTTCAATCTCTTTCTGGTATCACGACTGGCCCGCGCTTGTCATTCACTTTGGGCTATGATCTTGGGGTTCAATTCAAAACCTGCGTCAACGAATCGATGAGGCGCGGCCTGCTTCCAGCGAGCGATGCTTAAACGCATAATCGAGGAGCTGCGCGGCATCGTTCCAAACCGTTTTTTCCTGGCTCTTCAAAACGACAGCGATGTAAGTTTGACCGTCCCGTTGGGCCGCTGCCACCAGACAGTAGCCGGCTTCTCGGGTGCTGCCGGTCTTGACGCCGATGGCACCATCGTAGCTGGATAGCAACTTATTGGAATTTTTAACTGTGCCCTGCCATGCTCTGCTCGTCCACGGATAGGTTCTGCTGCTGACGATCTTACGAAACTCCGAATTCTCCAGAGCAGCTTGAGTGATCAACGCGAGATCCGCTGCGGTAGCTAGCTGTTTGGGGTGAGGCATGCCGGTCGGATTGACAAAGCGGGAACGAACCGCGCCCAGCGTATGCCCCTTTTGATTCATTCGTTCGACGAAATGATCGAGGGTTGGCGCAGTATGAAGGGCTAACGCCATCGCGGCATCGTTGCCGGAACCCAACAGCATTGCATACAGCAGGTCCCCGGCCGTAATTTTTTCTCCCGCTCTAAGCTTCGTGTTGGCCCCGGAAACGCGCACAGCCTCGGCCGGAATGGTGACAAGGTCGCTGGTCCGGCTATGATCCAGCACTACCAATGCCGTGAGGATTTTGACTGTGCTTGCCGGCGGCAGCGGCAGATCTTGATTCTGTTCCCAGAGAATCTTTCCCGTTTGCGCGTTCATCAGCACCGCCGCTTTGGCTCCGATCTTCGATTGGGCAGCGGCGCTGGGTCGTGGCAAAATGACCGAGGCTATGACCAACACAAGCGAGCCGATCGCTGGTTTGATGCCGGTGCGCTTCATCGATGAAAGCTCTTTTAGCTCAGGAGCGCGTGCATGAAGCTCAAGGTTCAGGCATGCACCGCCGATCATCCTTGAAGATATGGAGCTGCTCCGGCGCGACGCTCAAGCCGACGGGATCTCCTTGTTTAATAGTCGACTCTCTGCCGGCTCGAGCGATCAGTTCGACACTTGCGCATCTCACGTGAAGGAAGCGGTCCGAGCCCAGATCTTCGATTAACTCGACATCGCCCCCGGTCCAGCTTTGTCCAGCCGCGTCCACCAGTTGCAAATCCTCCGGGCGAACACCGATAGCAACAGAGTTGCCGGCTAGTTGCGGCAGGGATCTGCCAAAAATTGCTGCGAGGTTCAGGCGCAGGCTGCCGCACTGAAAAACCGATCCATTTTCATCCACCGTTCCGTGTAACAGATTCATCTGCGGGTTACCGACAAATGATGCGACCTGCGTATTAGCCGGTCGTTGATAAATGTCAGAGGGCGAGCCGATCTGCTGGATGATCCCTTGGTGCAGGACGATAATCTTTTCACCCAGGGTTAGCGCCTCGGCCTGGTCATGGGTGACGTAGACAATCGTG
>DASUVS010000385.1:0-10098 GCA_036378835.1 Binatia bacterium
CGGTAGCGTCAAAGTAGAATCGTGTCATCGCGATCTTTGGCCGAAATGATCAATATGATCGGGGGGGAATGCGACCGGTCGCAGCCTGCACAGAGTTTTCCAGCACAGCGGGTTAGATAAGAGTTGTTTTAACCGAGAAGAATAACGCATGGCAGTAGAATTTTCACCGGAAACGCTCAAGAAATTCGAAGAGACGGTGCGGCGGTATCCTAAGAAAGAGGCGGCGATGCTTCCGGTGCTGTACCTTGCCCAGCAGGAATTCGGCTATCTGGGTCCGGAGGCGATCGACTATGTTGCTAAGCTGATGGATCAATCGCCAGCGCGGGTGCACGGGGTGGTGAGCTTCTATACCATGTTAAACATGAAACCCATCGGCCGGCACCATATTCAAGTATGCCGCACTCTGTCATGCGCGCTGGGTGGGGCGGAGAAAATTACCGATTTCATCAGGAAAAAGCTCGACATTGATCTCGGACAGACCACGGCTGACGGGCGATTCACGTTATCGGAAGTCGAATGCCTGGCATCGTGCGGGACGGCGCCGATGATGCAAATCAACGATGACTATTACGAAAACTTGAACGAAGAAAAGGTAACGGAAATTCTCGATTCCTTGAAATAACTTTACTTTCAGACCGATGGAAAAAATTCTGCTTCGTAACATCGATGTCGCCGATTCGCACACCCTGACCACATATCAGGCCCGGGGCGGCTATCGTGCTTGGGAAAAGGTCGTCCGGAGCATGAAGCCGGAACAGTTGATCGACGAAGTGAAGGCTTCAGGGCTCAGGGGCAGGGGGGGCGCCGGATTTCCCACCGGGATGAAGTGGAGCTTCGTGCCCAAAGACAGTCCCAAGCCCAAGTATATGATTTGCAACGCCGACGAAAGCGAACCCGGCACATTCAAGGATCGCTTGCTGATCGAGAAAGATCCACACGCTCTCATCGAAGGAACGCTGATCGCAGCGTTCGGGATTCAATCGCATACCGCGTTCATTTATATCCGGGGCGAGATGGCATTTGGCACCCAAGTGCTCGAACGGGCCGCTGAAGAGGTCAAGCGCGCCGGTTTGACCGGCAAAAATATCTTCGGCTCGGGCTACGATTTGGATCTGATCGTTCATCGCGGCGCCGGCGCTTATATCTGCGGCGAAGAAACCGCTTTGCTTTCTTCGCTCGAAGGCGGCCGCGGCTGGCCCAAGGTCAAACCGCCTTTCCCGGCCACGCATGGACTGTTCGGATGTCCGACAGTGGTAAACAATGTCGAGACATTAGCCGCGCTGCCGTGGATTATCGATCATGGCGCCGCAGCTTATGCCGCCATGGGAACCGAGAAGAGCAAAGGCACGAAACTCTTTAGCGTCAGCGGGCACATCAGCAAGCCCGGTGTTTACGAAGTCGAGATGGGATATCCGTTCAAGAAGTTTCTTGAAGAGGATTGCGGTGGGGTTCCCAACGGGAGAAAACTCAAGGGGGTGATTCCCGGCGGCGCATCGATGCCGGTTTTTCGGCCGGAAGAGATCGAAAACGTCAATCTCGATTATGAGTCGGTCCAGGCGGCAGGCAGCTTGCTCGGCTCCGGCGGCGTCATCGTTATGGACGATTCCACTTGCATGGTCCGGGCAGCGTGGAACGTTTCACGTTTCTACGCTCATGAATCGTGCGGCCAATGCAGCCCTTGCCGGGAGGGTTGTCACTGGATGGAAAAAATTTTTCACCGCATCGAGCATGGCCAGGGCGATAAAGGCGACATGGATCTGATTCTCAACGTCAGCGGCAACATTATGGGAAATACGATCTGTCCGTTTGGCGATGCCGCCGCCATGCCGGCCGCAGCCTTTATAAGAAAATACCGGGACGAATTCGAGCAGCATATTGTCGAGAGAGGCTGCACGGTAAGAAACGGACAGCCAAGTTTCGAACGCAGCCGAGTCGCTTAAAGAAGGTCTAGACGATTTCTTATTCCATGGATCCAGTAAAACTTATTATCGACGGTCAAGAGATCAGCACCGTCAAAGGCAAAACCGTTATTCAGGCGGCCGCGGAGGCGGGGATTACGATCCCGCATTACTGCTATCATGCGAAGCTTTCGATCGCCGGCAATTGCCGCATGTGTCTGATTGAAATCGAGAAGATGCCCAAGCTGCAGATCGCCTGCAACACGCAGGTCGCCGAGGGGATGACCGTGCTGACGCAGAGCCCCAAGGTACTATCGGTGCGCAAGGCGGTGATGGAATTTCTTCTGATCAATCATCCGATCGATTGCCCGATATGCGATCAGGCGGGTGAGTGCTGGCTGCAGGACTATTACATGACGCATGACCTGCAGGACAGCCGGTTCAAGGAGCGCAAAGAGCGTGACCGCAAACGCGAGATTTTCGGCCCCAACATCGTCTTCGATGGTGAGCGATGCATCAAATGCACCCGCTGCGTGCGCTTTCTTGACGAAATCACCCATACCGGCGAGCTGACCGTCGATAACCGCAGCGATGATTCGACGATCGCGCTTTTTCCCGGCACAGTTCTCGACAATCCGCTGTCGGCCAATGTGGTTGATATCTGTCCCGTCGGCGCGCTTACCGATCGCGATTTTCGTTTCAAGGTCAGGGTCTGGTATCTGCAGAAAACCCCTTCCATTTGCCCCGGGTGCAGCACCGGCTGCAATATCAGCGCGGAACATTATCAGAATCGGATCGCTCGTTTTAAGCCACGGGTCAATGAAGCAGTCAACAGCCATTGGCTCTGTGATGAGGGCCGATACTGTTTCCATGATTTGACCGGGGGTGAGCGGTTGACGACACCGATGATTCGGCAGGAGGGCGGGCTTGTTCCGACCACCTGGGAGGTAGCCTTGCGCGCCGTGATCAGTGGACTACGCTCGGCGGGTTCGCTGGCCGGAATACTTTCCGGCCGAAACACCAACGAAGAAGCGTTCTTGTTCGCCAAGCTGATGAAGAAGCTTTCGCCCGCTGCGGCTCTGGAAGTGTTCTATCAGGAACGCGAGCTGACCGAAGTCGAGAAGATCCTTGTGAGTCCGGACCGTTCGCCTAATTTCCGTGGTGGCGCCGAGATGGGGGTCGCCTCTGACGGCGGCTTTGAACCTTTGATGCAGAAGCTGGTCGCAGGAAACTTTGGCGGCGCCTATGTAGTGGGCGAAGACTTAACGCCGGCAAATGTCAACGGAGCGGAGTTGCGCTCTGCCTTGGGCAAGCTATCTTTCCTGGTGGTCCAGGATATACGCCTGACCGAAACCGCCAAAGCTGCTCACGTGGTTTTGCCGTCAACTCATTTCGGCGAGAAAGAGGGCACTTACACCAACCGGAAAGGGCGCGTGCAAAGGCTCAACGCCGCGCTGGTCGCGCCGGAAGGCGCGCTGCAAGATTGTGAAATCTTCATCCGCTTGCTGGAGGCGGCCGGTGAGAGAGCATCCTACTCGTCAGCAGAAGAAATCTTTCAGGCCTTGTCACAGGAAATTCCTTCCTATAGAGGACTCAATTACGATGTCATCGGCGATCAAGGAATTCAGTTGGGGAGTGGTGGTGCGGACCCGTCATGATCGTTGATATCGGCATTGTCGCGATCAAAGCCTTCCTGGTGCTTTTTATGGTCCTCAACCTGGCCGGAGTGCTCGGTTGGGTCGAGCGCAAGGGCAGCGCGCTAATTCAAGATCGTATCGGCGCCAATCGGGCATCCATATTCGGTTTTGCCGGTATGGGGCTTATCAATACGCTGGTTGCCGACCCGCTGAAATTTTTGACCAAAGAGGATTTCATACCGCCGGCCGGCGACCGGTTCCTGCATACGCTTGCGCCTTGCCTGGCTCTATTCCCGGCTCTAATAACCTTTGCGGTCATTCCCTTCGGCGACGTTCTTCAGATTGGCGAGCGGGTGATCAATCTTCAGGTTGCCAATCTCAACATCGGCATCCTTTACATTTTCGCCATGACCTCTTTGGGCGTTTACGGTCTCGTGATCGGCGCCTGGGCATCGAACAACAAATTTTCGCTCTTGGGCGGCGTCCGTGGTTCGGCGCAAATGATTTCCTACGAAGTGGCGCTGGGTCTTTCCGTGATCGGTATTCTTATGGTTTACGGGAGTCTAGACCTTCAGGAGATCGCGCGCAGCCAAGGCGCTCTGATCAGAGATTTGCTCCCGGATTCGTGGCCATTTCTCAAAACTCTGGTGGGTTGGCTTCCGGCTTGGGGGATCTTCCTGCAGCCGCTGGCGTTCTTACTCTTCTTTACCGCGGCCATTGCCGAAACCAGGCGGTTACCGTTCGATCTACCGGAAGCAGAATCGGAATTAGTGGCCGGCTCTCACGTTGAATATTCCGGTGGCAAGTTCCTGATGTTCTTTGCCGCTGAGTTCGCGGAGATCGTCACTGTTTCCGGCTTGGTAACGACACTTTTCTTCGGCGGCTGGCAGGTGCCTTACCTGTTGCGCGATGGTTTTCATTTCCCCTGGGGCGGGACCCTGCTGTTGCCCCATCTGTCGATTGTGCTCCTGCAGGTCGGCGCGTTTACATTCAAAGTGATCTTTTTATGCTGGGTGCAGATTCTGCTGCGCTGGAGCGTTCCTAGATTTCGTTACGACCAGGTGATGCGATTAGGCTGGAAGATGCTCTTGCCGGCGGCACTGGTCAACGTAATGATCACCGCCTTTGTGATTCTATATATCGACTCCATCCCGTAAACCTATGAGTGGTCCAGAGATCATTTTTTTTATCGTTGCGGGGTTGCTGATCGTTTCCTCGATACTGGTGGTGTTTCAACGGAATGTAGTACACAGCGCGGTGGCGTTAGTAGCCGCGTTGTTTCTAATTGCTGTTCTCTTTCTGAGCCTGCACGCGCCCATGGTCGGCGTGTTGCAGATCCTGGTTTATGCCGGCGCCATCATGGTGCTCTTTCTCTTCGTCATCATGCTGTTGAATCCTGTAGGGCTGGAACAGCGCCGCAATCTTTGGTGGGTTGCCGGCTCGGTTTCAGGCTTGCTTCTGATCGCGATGTTGGCTCCGGTTCTGTTCAATCTCGGGTCTGCCCAGGATCCAATGGTCGCCACCGAGCTTTTTGGCAGCCCGGAAGAGCTGGCCAGGAGCCTTTTTACCGACTTTGTTCTTCCTTTTGAAATCGCCTCAGTCTTGCTTTTGGTGGCAATTATTGGCGCCGTGGTTTTGGCGAACAAGGAGCCGTAAGCGTCCCATGGTGCCGCTGGAATATTATCTGGTTCTGAGCGCGATCATATTTGCCATCGGCGTTATCGGCGTTCTCATCCGCCGCAACCTGATTGTTGTGTTGATGTCCATCGAGCTTATGCTCAACGCGGTGAACCTGACCTTTGTCGCTTTTTCCAACTCGCTAGGTTCCATGGACGGGCAGGTGATTGTGTTCTTTGTCATGGCCGTGGCCGCTGCCGAAGCAGTGGTGGGACTCGCTATCATTATTTCCGTGTTTCGCCATCGCCAATCGCTCGATCCTCAGGAGATGCAGCTTCTTAAATGGTAGCCTCCACCGCCACCGTTGCCGCTTTGGATTTGCTGCGCTGGATTCCGTTGATCCCTCTGGGCGCCGGACTGTTCAATGTCTTTTTTGGTCGAAAGCTGGGCGGTAAGACAGCCGGGGGCATCGCTTCCGCTGCGGTCGGCGTTTCTTTCGGCTTGGCGCTTTATGTCTTTTGGCGGCTCCCGGCCACAGGTGTGGTCCGCGATCTTTGGTATACCTGGATCCAGTCAGGTTCCTTCCAGGTCAATATCGCATTTCAGGTCGACGCCTTATCGGCAGTCATGCTTCTAATCGTCACCGGCATTGGTTTCCTTATCCATGTTTATTCGTTGGCGTACATGGCCCATGACGAGAGCATGGCGCGCTTCTTTATCTATTTAAACCTTTTCATTTTTTTCATGTTGCTATTGGTGATGGCTGACAATCTGCTGCTGCTGTTTGTCGGTTGGGAAGGCGTGGGTTTGTGCTCGTATCTGCTGATCGGGTTTTGGTACCAGGATCGGCAAAACGTGATCGCCGGCAACAAAGCGTTCATCGTCAACCGCATCGGCGACTTCGGCTTCATAATAGGCATTTTTCTCCTGGTTACGGAATTGGGCAGGCAGGGGATTTGGACGCTCGATTTCACCGAGCTGCAGAAGAATGTCCAGATCATTGGACCGGCCAAGATCACTCTGATCACCCTGCTTCTTTCCGTCGGTGCCGCCGGCAAATCGGCGCAAATCCCGCTATTCGTTTGGCTACCCGATGCCATGCTCGGCCCGACTCCGGTAAGCGCGCTGATCCACGCGGCGACTATGGTAACCGCCGGGGTCTACATGATCGCTCGTTTGCACTTCTTGTTCATCCTGGCGCCTTATACCCTACCGATCATTGCCGTGGTCGGTGCGGCCACGGCCTTCTTCGCCGCAACCGTGGCGCTCGCCCAAAATGACATCAAAAAAGTCCTCGCCTATTCCACCGTCAGTCAACTCGGTTACATGTTTTTGGCTGTGGGCATCGGCGCATTTAGCGCGGCGATTTTCCATGTGTTCACCCACGCCTTCTTCAAAGCCTGTCTCTTCTTAGGCTCCGGCAGTGTGATCCACGCGCTCGACGGCGAGCAAGACATGCGTAAGATGGGCGGTTTGAGAAACGCCTTACCTCAGACTTATTGGACCTATTTGATCGCCACTCTGGCGATTGCGGGGATACCGTTTACGGCGGGTTTTTTTTCCAAGGACCTAATTCTCTGGAAGGCATTTGAAGATGGGTCGTACGGTTTATGGTCCATCGGCATCATCACTGCCGGGTTGACTGCTTTCTATATGTTCCGGCAACTGTTCATGGTTTTCCATGGCAATTTTAGAGGCGACGATCATACCAAAGCGCATATCCATGAATCGCCGCCGCTTATGACTGTGCCTCTGGTGATCCTCGCCGCGGGCTCGATCTTTAGCGGCTGGCTGGGCGCGCCGGAATATCTATGGGGTAGTGTCTGGGACGACTGGCTGCAACCCGTCTTCGGCGCCGGCGCCGGCCACTCCGTGGAGCATGCTCCGGTTAGCACGGAACTGTTGGTCACTGCCATTACGTTGGCAGTGGTCGCGCTGGGCATTTACCTGGCTTACGCCCGATACGGCCGCGCCCGAGCAACCGTGCCCGCGGCCGCCGACACAGGACTCTATCGTCTGTTGCTCGATAGTTACGGCATCGATGAAATTTATGATCGGCTGGTGGTGCGGCCGTATACAGCCGCCTCGGATTGGTTGGCGCGAGTTTTTGATCCTGTCGTGATCGACGGCGTGATCAACGGCGTGGCCAGAGTGACAAGAGGCTTTAGCCTTATCTGGCGTGAAGTTCAGACCGGCAATATCCAGCACTATCTAATCGGTTTCCTCGCTGGAACCTTGGCGCTTCTTTATTACTACCTACGGCAGCAATAGCTATGTCACGATTGCCGGGCGATATCAGTTTACTCCTCCTACTGCCTTTGATTGGCGCTTTGGTGCTACTACTGATTCCGCGCCAGCAGCGGCAAACCCTCTTCACTCTGGCCCTGATTGCGAGTATCGCCGCTTTTGTCTGGTCGTTGCGCCTGTTTCAGGCTTTCGATGCCGGCCCAGGCCAGATGCAGTTCGTCGAGAAAATCCCATGGATGCCGGCCTTCGGCATTGGCTATATCGTCGGCATCGACGGCATAAGTCTGTTTCTAGTTTTGCTGACGACCTTTCTCATGCCCTTGGCGATCGCCGCATCCTGGACGGTGCAGGACAGAGTCAAGGAGTACCTTTTCTTCATGCTGGTCTTGGAAACCGGCATGCTCGGCGCGTTCGTCGCGCTCGATCTTTTTCTTTTTTATGTGTTTTGGGAAGTCATGCTGGTGCCGATGTACTTTCTCATCGGCGTATGGGGCGGCACGCGCCGGATCTATGCCGCGCTGAAGTTCGTTGTTTACACCATGGCCGGCAGCTTGCCCATGCTGGTGGCGATTATCTACCTGGCGAGCCGATATGCCCATGTGAATCAGGCGATGACTTTCGACGTAATGCAGCTCTACAGTTTGCGCTTGCCTGTCAACGAGCAAATCTGGCTCTTTCTGGCGTTTGGCTTATCGTTTGCCATCAAAGTGCCGCTCTTTCCATTTCACACCTGGCTTCCGGACGCCCATGTCGAGGCGCCGACGGCGGGCTCGGTGATCCTCGCGGGCGTGTTGCTGAAGATGGGCACCTACGGGTTTCTGCGCTTTGCCATACCGTTATTCCCCGACGCGGCGGCGGTTTTCACCCCGCTGATTATCGCGCTGGCGGTAATCGGCATCATCTACGGCGCCTGTGTGGCGATGATGCAACCGGATCTGAAGAAACTGGTGGCTTACTCCTCGGTCAGCCACTTGGGATTCGTCATGCTGGGGCTCTTCGCTCTCAACATCCAAGGCATTCAGGGTGGCATCTACCAGATGGTAAGTCATGGCTTGTCTACTGGAGCGCTGTTTCTCTTGGTCGGCATGCTCTACGACCGGCGCCATACACGTATGATCAGTGATTTCGGCGGGCTGTGGCACCAACTGCCGCTACTCTCAGTCGCATTTCTGATTGTCACCTTCGCCTCCATCGGCTTGCCCGGGTTGAACGGCTTCATCGGCGAATTTCTAATTTTACTGGGAGCTTTCAGCCTCACACCGAGATGGGCCGCGGCTGCGACGACCGGCGTCATTCTCGGAGCCATTTACATGCTCTGGATGTTTCGGCGGGTATTTTTCGGACCGGTCACCCATCCTGAGAACCAGAAGCTGGTCGATCTGAATAGTCGTGAGCTGCTGATTCTCGCTCCTGTCATTGCCCTGATCATCATCATGGGGGTGTATCCGCAACCTTTTCTGAGCCGGATGAAAACTTCCGTCGATGTCAGCTTGCAAAGAATTCATAATTCCAAAGCAGCGCCCGTCGCTACCAACCATGCCGCCGACAGAGAGATAAACACCAATGGACGTTAATCTCGTGCCGCTTTTGCCGGCTGCGCAAGTCTTACTGGCCGCTTTAGTGGTCATGCTGCTTGATCTTTTTTTCGCCGACCACGAAAAGCCGCTTTTGGCAGGGATCACTGTTTTCGGCCTGGCGCTGTGCGCGGTCGAGGCCGTGCTGCTTTGGGGCAGCCGCGAAGGAGCCTTCGGAGAGACCTTTCTGTTGGACAATTTCAGCTTGTTTTTTACTCAGCTATTTGTCGGCGCCGCGATCTTGACGGTTCTGTCCTCGGTTCGATACGTCAGGGAAGCCGGCATTCACCAAGGCGAATTTTACTCGCTGATTCTCTTTGCGACCGCCGGCATGATCGTGATGGCGGCGGCCAATGACCTGATCGTTTTTTTTCTGGGTTTGGAAACCATGTCGGTCGCGGTGTACGTGCTGACCGGCATCTGGCGTAGCAGCTCTCGCTCTGCGGAAGCGGCCATGAAGTATTTTCTGATGGGCTCTTTCGCCACCGGCTTTCTGCTTTATGGTATCGCGTTGATCTACGGCGCCACCGGGACGACCAATTTAACCCAAGTATCCGGCTACCTGTTAGAGCCCCAAGAACAGTGGCCGCGATATCTTTCGGTGGGCGGTTTGCTGCTTCTGGTGGGTTTCGCATTCAAAGTGGGCGCGGTGCCGTTTCACTTTTGGATCCCCGACGTTTACGAAGGAGCGCCGACGCCGGTGACGGGCTTTATGTCAGTGGCCGTAAAAGCGGCGGCGTTTGCCGCGTGGGCGCGCATTCTGATGCATCAGCTATCACCCTTGGACAGCGACTGGGCTTATGCTGTGCGCGTGCTTGCCATTGCCACCATGACTTTCGGCAATCTGCTGGCGATCTCGCAATCAAGCGTCAAGCGCATGCTGGCTTATTCGAGCATCGCCCATGCGGGATATATCCTGATCGGCATTGTCGCCGGCGAGGAGTGGGGCAGCACGTCCCTCTTGTTTTATCTCGCCACGTATGTGCCGGTGACTTTTGGCGCGTTTGCCGTGATCACCGCATTGACTGAAAAGGACCGGCCGAAAGAAGAGTACGGACACTTTGCGGGTCTAGGTTTCAAGCGACCGTTCTTAGCGATGGCGATGACATTGTTCATGCTCTCGCT
>DASUVS010000386.1:0-4507 GCA_036378835.1 Binatia bacterium
GCCGATATCGACAAGAAAGGTGTGATTTGGGCGTCGCTCGCAAGCGGTCACCTTGGCAGTTTCGACCGCAGCAAGTGCAAGGGTCCGCTCAACGGTCCGAAAGCGACCGGCGATCACTGCCCCGAAGGCTGGTCATTCTACAAGTATCCTGGCCCTGGCTTTCAGGGCATCGGCGACAACAGCGCTGAGTCGAGCTACTACTCCTGGGTCGATCAGCACAACACCTTTGGACTCGGCGAAGACGTGCCGATGTCCACCGCCAATTTGCAGCACGGGTTGGTGGCGATGAAGGACGGCAAGATGATCCTGTTAACCGTGCCGTATCCGATGGGGTTTTACGCAAAGGGCTTCGACGGGCGCATCGATGATCCTAAAACCGGTTGGAAAGGGCGTGGCTTGTGGAGCTCGAGCGGCGACCGCACGCCATGGCTAATGGAGAACGGCAAGGGGTCCAAGCCGCTAGCGGTGCATTTTCAGCTTCGACCCGATCCGTTGGCCAAGTAGAAAGGCCGAGTGCGCACAATACCGGCAGGGCAATCCCAATGAGCCCATTTTGGCTCTGGCATCGTGACGGATCCTTGGCTAAGTAAATTTAATGTACGAGTAAGGCTCGGGTAGACTATTGGGCAGATCTAAACGTGTTCAATAATTTGTCAACCTGAGTCTTCACAAGCACAGTCTCGGCGTACGCTCTCATCTTCGATTTGAAGTGCCGGTGGATTTTTGCGTTCGATCAGCAAATTCCGCTGAATACCGACCGACATCTTCTCTTTCATATCTCATAAGTCACATGTTCATTCAGAACGGAGTGTCCATGAAGATAAGATACGGCGCCTCAATATTGATCCTGCTATTGTTTCATCCAGCTCAGGCCTTACCCGCCGATGGACCAAAGCTGCAGAAGCTGGTGATCGGCTATGCTGCGCCTGTCGCTTCGTTGGCCATGATCGATGTGATGAAGAAAGGAGGACTTTTTAACAAACACGGTCTCGACGTCGAGCTCGTATTCATTCCGGGAAGCGGAGTGCTGACAGCTGCCATGGTATCCGGGCAAGTTCCGCTGACATTTCTCGCCGGAGCTGCCACTGTCACTTCGGCGATAGGAGGGGCGGATACTGTTCTTCTTTCGTGCGCCATTAACACACTATTCTGGCGGCTCTTTTCCGTTCCGGAGATCAAGACAGTGGCCGATCTCAAGGGGAAAAGAATCGGCGTGACGCGACTGGGAACCCTGGAGGACGGTATTCTGCGCTATGTTTTAAAAGAGCGCGGGCTAAACCCTGAACGAGATGTCAGCTTCATTGCGGTAGGCCCGGCCCCTCAAAGGGTGGCGGCACTGAGCAAGGGGATTATCGAGGCAGCATCCTTTATACCACCACAGGACATCGCAGCCGAAAAGCTCGGCATGAACGAACTTATCGATATGGCGAAATTGGGTCTTTATAATCCGGCCAGCTGTTTTGCCAGCACTAAATCATACATCCGCAGCAACCGAGATACGGTGTTGCGGGTTATGAAAGCATTCGTCGAAGGTGTCAAGTTTTATCAGGACAATAAAGATTTTTCCTTGAAGGTCATCGCAGAGTTCACTCAGAACAAAGATCTTGAGGTGTTGAAGCCCTCTTACGAAACGGTGGTGCGATTTCAGGAGAAGGTTCCTCATGTCAACATGAAAGGAATCGATTTTATTCTCAAAGTGATTGAGCTACGAGATTCTCGCGCCAAGAATTTCGATGCCACTTTGGTGGTCGATCCTAGCTTCATGCAGGAGTTAGAAAAAACTGGCTTTGTGAATTCCGTTTGGAGAAACTAAATCCGGTGAAGCTTAATATGGGAGACGCGTTACTCCGGAACGCGCAACGATTTCCAACCAAGCTGGCGCTGGATGATGGCAGGGTAAGGCGCACGTATTTAGACCTTCAATTGCGAACCAACGGTTTGGGCAACTATTTTTTACAGCAGGGTATCTGTCCCGGTGACCACGTCGCGGTTTCCTGTGGCAATCGCGCCGAGCACCTTGAAGTCATCTTTGCTCTGGCGAAAATCGGCGTTATTGCAGTTCCCTTCGATTACCATTGGAGCCGCCAGGAATCCGATGCGATGCTCAAATTCTTTGCGCCAAAAGCATTTGTCATCGAAGAACGACACGAGACAGCGGACACTGCCGATCTGGTACTCGACCGCCTAGGAGCTAAAAGAGTGTTGTTCATCGGCGAAACTTTGACACCGCAAGCTAAGCCTTACGAAGAGGCGATCAGCACCGCATCGCCGGGGAATAACGGAATCGAAGTTGACGGCAAACAACCCTTCATCATCATGATCACCTCGGGAACCACCGGCTTCCCAAAGGGCTGTGTCATTAACCATGAGACTTATGCGCTGCGGTCTCTCAACAACGCCATTAGTAAGGGGCTAAATGCCAAGGAGCGTGGCCTTATTACTCTTCCTCTTCAGTTCAACGCCGGCCGCCAATCGGCTATGACTCTTCTTTACCTCGGCGGGACTATTTTTCTTCGTGATAAGTTTGATGAAGGGAGCTTCCTTAGCACCATCGAGCGAGAACGAATCACCTATACGATCATTGTCCCGGCAATAGGTGAGCGCCTCTTGCGCTATCCTACGTTGGATCATTTCGATAAATCGACTCTAAGCTTTGTCGGAATCTCTGCCGGACATCTCTCTCCTGCGCTGGCCGGGGCGATGATGGAAAGGATATCGCTCCAAATCTATGAAGCCTATGCCTCGACCGACTGCGGCCAGATTACAATTATCGAGCCAGAGGATCGGCCCGGCCACGGCGACAGCGTCGGTAAGCCTATCTGGGCCGTGCTTCTGAAAATCCTAGATGAGCACGACCGCGAAGTTTCTTCGGGACCGCCGGGAGAAATCTTTGTGCGAACCCCGATGGCAATCGCTGGCTATTACCGCAACCCGGAGGCGACGAATGCGTTCTTTAGTGATGGCTGGTGCCGCACAGGAGATATCGGCTATCTCGACGATCAAGGTTACCTTCATGTCTCAGGCCGGAAGAAGAGTATGATCAAAAGCGCAGGCATCAGTATTTTTCCCGAGGAGATCGAGTGCGTTCTTAGTAATCATGCGGATGTTGCAGAGGTGGTCGTAGTCGCGTGCCGGCATCCCCAATGGGGCGAATCCGTCAAAGCTCTGGTAATCCCCAAGGCGGGTGCCATCGTCGAGCCGGACCGTCTCATGCAATACTGCAAGGATCTTCTGGCTCCCTATAAGGCGCCCAAGATAGTGGAAGTTGTTTGCAGTCTTCCGCGCACAGCTCTGGGAAAGATCGATAGAGGCAAACTGGAATCAGCCGAGTCAGAAACCACCGGGAGGTAACCGAATATGCCGGGCGCTATCGACATTGTCATCAACCTGCACACGCCGGAGGTTTTGCCCCTGAAACCCAAATGGCGCAAAGATTTTATCGGCGGAAAAATCGGTGCCGATGCAGAAATCTTAAGCGGTCTTCCGATCGAAAAATACCTGGAGCGCATGGACCGCGCAGGCATACAGATGGCTTTCATTGCCGCGTCTCGATCAGGCAGTAAAGGACATCCGTCGAACTGGCAGTTGCCGTATGAGATCGTTGCGGATGTTGTGAGTAAATATCCAGCGCGGTTCAAGGCTCTCGCTGGAATTGATCCTACGGAGGGAATGGAGGGCGTGCGCGAGCTGGAGCACGCTATCCGCGAACTCGGCTTTGTCGGCGCTCATGTTTATCCGCACTGGTTCGAAATGCCTCCGCATCATCGAAAGTACTACCCGTTTTACGCAAAGTGCGTCGAGCTAAATATTCCCATCCAGATGCAGGTAGGACACTGCCTTCTCTATTCACGAGAGCGGCCGCTCAGAAGTGTCGGCCGGCCGATCACCCTGGACACCATAGCGTGTGATTTTCCCGAACTGAAGATCATCGGAATTCATACCGGATGGCCCTGGGTCGAGGAAATGATCTCGGTAGCATGGAAGCATCCTAACGTTTACATTGGCTCGGATGCCTATGCGCCTAAATTCTGGAAGCCCGAGTTTGTTCAGTTCATCAATAGCTGGGGGCAAGACAAAGTTCTGTTCGGAACGGACTTCCCCATTATCGATTTCGAAAGAGCTACTCGCGAAATCAATGAACTAGGGCTCAAGGAGGATTCGAAGCAGAGGCTGCTTTGGAAAAATACCGCTCATGTTTATGGCTTATCCGAGTTTGGATGAGCAAATATGTTTACTCGGGTGAAGACGAAGTACTTCGATCTTGAACAGGATCTAGCATGAACCAAAGTTTACTAATCGCAATAGACTTGGTATTCGCGGTTTCAGCTATCCCTTCGTTCGCCGCCGAAACGCAGAGTAGCGCGGGGCGCACGAGCGGCTGGAGTGTCAAGGCACCGTTGCCGCGCACCAACTCCGAATTTGGTGTGGCCGAACTCGATGGCAAGATTTACGTCATGGGTGGCTATCCGGCGGATCGTAAAACCGTCGCCGAAGTCCAAGTCTACGA
>DASUVS010000387.1:0-9074 GCA_036378835.1 Binatia bacterium
CCCCAGATGGTGCGATAGAAGAGATCAAGATCGTCATAATGCGCGGCGACCGCTGCAACATCCGCTGCCGGAACCTGAGGAAAGATCATCCTGTGACCTAACCTAAGTTACTTTTTTCGACTGTAGAGCTTATCGACAAAGCCGCTCTTTCTCATTTCGTCAACAAAACGCAGCTCGACCATATCTTCAGCCTTGAATTTGGCGGCACGAGGATCGGTCGCGGCCTGAACCTCCAAAGTATTTTTGAGCCCATCGATAGTCGGATAAGTATCTTCGACGAGCAGCTCGGAATTGGCCGCATGAGCTCCTTCCAAGACATGACGAGGTAACCCGCGTGTGTACTTCTGCATGATCTTGATCGACTCTTCTTTACGCGTTTTGAAAAAATGGATCGATTCCGCCATTGACCAGACGACTCGCCGCACTTCATCGGGATTGTCGCGAATCTTTGTGCGGGTGGTCACGCTGCAGTTGAACTGAAAAGGGACGTTCAGCTTGGCCATGTCGATGATGACTTTCAGCCCCATTTTTTCTCCCTGGATCCGTTCGCCGTCGGTGACGACGGTGAAATCCATCTGGCCGTTCGTGACCGCCGCCAGCCGGGCTGGCGCCCCGCCAACCGTCACCGCTTTGATGTCCGAGTAAGGGATGCCGACCTTCGAGAGGGCAAGTCGCATCGCGAAATCCGCCGACGTTCCTGGAATGTGCACGGCCGCCGATCGACCCTTTAAACCTTCAGGCGACTTGATGTTGGCATTGCCGATGATGAAGTACGGCAAGGTATTCATCTGGCTCTGGATGATTGCGATATCCGCTCCCGCCAATTTGGCGTTGATCACTGCGGTGCCGACGGCGCCGCTATAACTTAAATCGCCTGCGATCAAACTTTGGATGCCGCGAACGCTGCCGTTGATAAAGATTGTGTCGAGGTCGAGCCCGTGCTTTTTAAATATGCCTGCCTCTTTAGCGATCCAGTAAATTACAGAAGAATTCGTCGAGTCCGAGATGTAAGCGATGTAGCTTTTTGCCTGGAGATTCTGTGGCAGCGTGACAACAAAAGTGATCAAACTGAATGATAGGAGATAAATTAACCGGCTGTTCATCAGAGAACCTCCTGGCTCAATTGTTTTCCTGCTGTTCATATCACAGAACCCGGCAAGATGTGTTACTTCCCCCGGTCATCCGCTAACGACCGTGTTTTCCGGCGTGATTATCGCTAATCCGCTTTCCTGTCTATAAGGTTGCTGGCTTCAGCCGTTGACACTTATCACGAGGCGGTGATAGCGAAAGTTCTGGATCACCAGAGGTCAAGAATATGGGTTTAATGAACGAAAAGGTCGTTGTGGTCACAGGGGGCGGCAACGGCATCGGCCGGGCTTATTGTCAGGGTATCGCTAAAGAAGGCGGGGCAGTTGTGGTGGGGGATATCAACGGCGCTGCCGCCGACGGGGTTGCAAAAGCGATCGCGGACAGCGGCGGTAAGGCGTTGAGCGTGCAAGTCGATGTGGCAAGTTCGGCAAGCTGCCTCGATATGGCGAAGGTAGCGCTGGAAAGCTTCGGTAAGATCGATGGGCTGATCAACAATGCCGCGATTTTCATGAGTGTGCCAGTAACCAAAGGCGGCTGGCAGGAGATCGACGAGCAGGAATGGGACCGGGTGATGGCGGTCAATGTCAAAGGATTATGGTTGACCAGCCGCGCGGTCGTACCGGCGATGCAGCAACGAAAGCAGGGCAGCATCGTCAATATTTCCTCGAACATGGCGTTCAACGGCGGACTTACGATGATGCATTATGTCACGTCCAAAGCGGCCGTAGTTGGTTTCAGCCGGGTGCTGGCGCGCGAGCTTGGCGCCGACAACATCCGTGTCAATACTCTGGCGCCCGGCGCAACCATGAGCGAGGAAAAAGCCAGCGACGCGGCGCTGAAGAATTACCAGCGTTCGGCTTCGACCAGGATTCTCAAACGAATCGAGCAGCCGGAAGATTTGGTTGGAACCGCTCTTTACCTGTTATCCGATTTAAGCACGTTTGTCACCGGTCAAACGATCCTGGTAAACGGCGGAGCGGTGCTGCATTGAGAAGAAGGCAATGGGCAGTAGGCAGCAGGCAATCGATGGACCGAACGTGCGGAAATCTGGCTGTATCCGATAATCCGAAGTCCAAATCGGCAATCCAAAATCGCTGGAGGTAAGCCATGGGATGGATAGACGCTGACGCTCATGTGGTCGAAAGTCCCCACACCTGGGATTACCTAACGGCTGCTGAGAGAAAGTTTCGCCCAATGTTGTTTAAACCCGAGGGCGACACGCAAAGAGCTCACTGGGTCATCGACGGCAAAATTCGCGGCTTGTTTCGCTTCACGTTCAGCAAAGAAGATCTAGAAAAAAAATCCGCCGAAATCGGCCGTGATATGGCGACCACCATGGCAACCCGTGATCTAGCCGATGTCTCGGCGCGGTTAAAGCACATGGATGAGCTTGGTATCGATGTGCAGGTTCTGTACCCAAGCATCTTCCTCGATCAATGCACGGAGAGGCCGGATACCGAAGTCGCTTTGTGCGGCGCTTACAATCGTTGGCTGGCGGATGTCTGGAAGCAGAGCGAAGGGCGTTTGCGCTGGATGTGCACGTTGCCGCTGCTGAGCATGCCCGACGCGTCCGATCAATTGAACTTTGCCAAAGAGAACGGCGCGTGCGGAATCTTTATGCGGCCGCTTGAAGGGACACGGCAGATCACGGACCCTTATTTTTTTCCTTTGTATGAACAGGCGCAGAAAATCGATTTTGGCATCGGACTGCATCAAGCCAATGGCAGCGCCGCGGCGGTCGACATGATGGTCAATCCGGATGGTAGCCGCGATTTTTTCAACCAGTACCGCATTTTTAATGTCGGCGCGCTATTTCGCATTATGAACTGTGGACTTCCTAAGATGTTTCCCAAGCTGCGTTTCGGCTTTATCGAGACGGCGGCGTCATGGGTGCCGTGGGTCGTCTATGAGTTGCGCCGGCGCCTGGACACGGTCGATAGCAGGTTGCCGGATGATATTTTGGAACGCTCGGGGATTTTCGTAACCTGTCAGATCGGCGACGACGTGCCCTATCTGATCAAAAGTTGCATGGGCGAGAATACCCTGATGATCGGCACCGACTACGGCCACGCCGATTCTTCGACCGAGCTATCGGCATTGTCTACACTGAAGGAAAGCGGCGGCATCAGCGGCGAAATGCATAGGAAAATAGTCGAGGACAACCCGCGGAAATTTTACGGCTTGTCGTGAAGCAGAATACTTATTGGTATCGATGGAAGTCTCATCGGAATCCCACAGCGTCAGTCACTGACGACCGAGGTATCTCGCTGTGCCTTTTGGGGAACAAAGCTAGAACGGAAACATCAAGATTCAAGACCGTAGCCGAGCGCCCAGCGTTGCCGTTAAAACTATTAGAACACGTAGCAACCGGCAGCATGGTCTCGGCGCCATGAGATCGTGGCTTATCTGTGAGTGCGCAATTGTGCGACAGTCAGCCGACGCCTCTAAACCCCCGCAACCTTGAGGATTGTCAATCAGGATGCGTTACCTACTCGTCTTGGCCTGTTTGTGGATTGTTCCTGCTGACACTCGCGCAGAGATGTAGTCCCTTTTCTCGGCTTTGGCCGCGGCTGACACCAGCAATTTAGGAGAAATTTGATGCGAAGATTTCTTGCCGCTTGCCTGCTTCTGCTGCTCGCGGGCTGCGGCGATAAAGCCAAGGATCTATACGATACCGCGCAGCTCGAAGAGAAGCAGAACAACCAACCGCACGCGACGAAACTTTATCGGCAGATCGTAGAAGAATATCCCGACTCGTCCTACGCGAATCAGGCGAAGACTCGTTTGGCCGATTTGGAGAAAGCGCGCTAGACATTCATCAAGGATCCTGCACGCCTCGCTTAAGCAAACAATCTAAGCCTGGCATTATGCTAAGCCTGACATTATGGCGCGTGCGTTTTGCTGAAGACTCGTAATCTCGCTCACTCGCTAAGTCTTCATCTGTAGCGCGATGGCGTACGTATTCTTTTTTGTGTTCTTATATTGGCTTCAACATCATTCCAGCGATTTCCTTCGTTTGGCAGGCTGGAAAGCTCAGCTTCCCAACTTTGCCCTGCTGCTGCGTTCAAACGTTCTTGAGCGTCAACAAGGAACTCGTAGGGCGGGGAGACCAAAAAAGAGCTGTTGATAACCGACATCTATCAGTGGGTTGAAGGGTGAAAAAATGACAAAAAGACCAAAGATTGCCGGTGCTCCGGAAGCTCGTCCATTGCATTTCAGAAATACGGAACCGTTTTGCGAAAAGCTTAGAATTTGCAGGACAAAGCGTACGGCAGAGTGGAAATGGAGAAACTGCCTGTACGATCACCGGAAATTTAGTTGAATTTTTAGGCAATTTGGTCAACGCCGCTTCTACTTAGGCTCTGAGGCGTGACAGGCGAAGTCTATCCACAGGGTTATCCACATTTTCGTGGAAAGTGTCCGCAGATCGTGCAACCATCCAAGGCCCAACATCTACACGGTACCGACCCGCCGAGCGATCATACCCCGCACCCGCAATGACGAAGTAACCGACTAGCGCCTCAGCCTTGCCGCATTTTTTTTCCAACGTCTGTGCGTCGTGTGCTATGGTATACGCCAATGGCTGTTCTGCTCATCACCTATAAGTGTAATGCGGCCACGTCCAAAGCAGATAAGGCTTTCTACAAAGTCCTCGGAAGCTATCAATGGGTGAAGCTATACGGATCAAATTACGCGATCACTGCAGATGAGCCGGCGAGAGATGTCTGGCAGAAGCTTAAATCTCAAACTGATCCTGACGATTATCTGGTGATGTTGATCTTCAAGTCGGGTACCTGGAGCTTAAAAGATCAGAAGATTCTTGCTTGGCTAGTGCATCAGCCCTTGAAGATCGAATTTTGAAAATCTGACGATTCGATAGAGATCAGCATGCGCAGGCATGACATCCCCTGCCTGTGTCTTTCCACCAAGAGATGTACGTGCTTCGACGACATCAACGAGGCGCCGCACTCACCTTCGTGCCGTAACCAAGCTCCGCGTACCACTCACCGCGCCCCTGTGGAGTGAGATCCAAGACATGCCAAACCGGTGACAGCAGATCGATACCGCGCTCTTTGATGTCACTCGCCAGAGACGGATGAACTGAGTAGAAGTGGCGAAGGGTCCCGTCAGTGTCTCGTGTGAAAACGGAAATGGTCGAATCCTGATATCCCTCGCGGTCTTCGCTGCCGAGATCGTATTTGAACGTGTTAGCGCCGCAACTCAGTAGCCTGAGCCTGTGCCACCCGCGCGCGCGTGCATGTGCTCGCAACGCCATCGGATCGGCCGCGGCCACGATCGCAACGTCGACGTTCTGAGCCAGATGATGCGCGACACCATTCCAACCATCGATCCAGAGCGTGCACATTGGGCACGGCGTGGTGTTCTTCTTTCCGAGCATAAACTGATATACGACCAAGGAACGATTGGGCGCGCTGAACAGTTCGCTCAGGCGGACGGTGCGGATCGGCGTGTCGCCGGAATCGAGGCTCGCCGGACCCTCTTCGAATGCATAATCCTGAATCGCCGCGCCTTGCGGAAGCCCGCGGCGAAGTTCTGCTACTCGCTCTCGCTGGCGCATCAGCTCGATTTCCGCCCCTCGAAGCTCTTCTCGCTTGGACAGATATTCGTGGGATTCGTTGGGCAAATTGGTTTGTCGACGCGTCGCATTGATTTTGTCCTGTGCCATGGCTCATACCTCCTTAAGCTTTTCATCAAAATAGTTTTGGAGACATTGCAGCTGCATTCGACCGCCAGACACCGAATGCCGCACTCAATAGTGCGACGAATGAGTGAGTGCTTTTAGGACAGTCGTGCTGAGATTTTTCCGACGGTTATTAAACTATGTCAGATTGAATGGAATCTGAAGTATGAATCAAAAGAACCTTGCGACAACTTCTCGCTCCCTGGCTTGGAAAACCCAATGATACCGACGTCGATAGTGGGGGAACTTCAGTAGGAATGGCTTTTGGTAGTAGGGATGAGTGATATTGTAAATTCAACCAGCGAGAAAATGACGGTTAGCTCTCGACGATCGTTTTCCTCAGGAACAACTTTTTCGGCCTAGAACTGGCGTCTACTCGATGACTATCATAGTTGTACTCGTTGTCATCCACTCGGGCCGACGATGATGAAGCTGTTCGCCGGCGAGCTCATTCAGGGCGTCGCGCAGCTCCTAACGAGTCCTCAGGGGATCGGAAGTGGCAATTCGCTATTTCCCGACTGCTCTCAACCGGAAAATTAACTTGACGCATCTCGATTTTGTTATAGCGTGGGGCTAGAACTGCATTACTGCTCATCGCGACTGTACGTGCCACTCCACGGAGGGAACACGCCGATGAAGCCGTCGAGAGTCTTCCGATTATCCAGAATGCCGAGCAATTTTCATTTCGTCGAGCTCGCGCAACTCATGATCCCTACCACGTCGCCTCCCGGTTAGACGTTCCTATTTTTCAGATCATTAGCAATATTCAAGAGGTGCGCCTCTTCAGTCCGCTCAATCAGCGGAGTTAATAGGGTGCGGAGCTATCCGGTCCTGGCTAGTAGGACCCGATCGGCACACGTGCTCGGACAAACAACGAGGTTAAATATGCTGAGGAAGAAAATCATACTTATGGTTCTGTTCTCTCTCATTGCGGGAACGCTGATGGCTCAGGAGGCTAAGGTAACGCCTCTCATGTCGAAAGATCTGAAAGAGTTCCCTGGTAAGGAAGGCGTGATGATCGCAGTAGAGTATCCGCCCGGAGCTACAGACCCCATCCATCGTCACAATGCACACGCATTTGTATACGTGCTGGAGGGCTCCATCGTCATGCAGCTGAAAGGCGGAAAAGAAGTGACACTGACACCGGGACAGACCTTTTATGAAGGCCCCGACGATGTTCATATCGTTGGCCGGAGCGCAGACAAGACCAAGCCGGCAAAATTCGTTGTGTTCTTGGTCAAGGACAAGGGCGCGCCGGTGCTCGTGCCAGTGAAGTGACCGGGGGAGCGTCTTCTCCTATTGCGGTTATAAGCTGTGACGCGACGCTATCAACCGCTCTGAAGTTCAACAAACAGATATTTCGAGATTAAGGAGGATAACCATGTCTACCATCACGAGCAAAGATGGCACGGAAATCTATTACAAGGAATGGGGCGAAGGCCCGGTCGTAACGTTCTCGCACGGATGGCCCTTGAGCTCCGATGCTTGGGACGGCCAAATGCTGTTTCTCGCGCAGAACGGATATCGAGTCGTCGCGCATGACCGTCGTGGTCATGGCCGATCAAGCCAGGCCTCCTCGGGAAATGACATGAATGGTTATGCCGATGATCTTGCGGCCATTATCGAAGCGCTTGATCTGCGCAGCGCCACTCTGATCGGTCACTCGACAGGAGGCGGAGAAGTCACGCGATATATCGGTCGTCATGGATCGAAGCGTGTCGCCAAAGTGGTTCTGATCGCTGCAGTGCCGCCGATCATGCTAAAGACCCCAGCCAATCCAGAGGGGCTCCCCATGGAAGTTTTCGATGGTTTGCGCGCCGGCCTAGTCAAGGATCGCTCTCAATTCTACAAGGACTTGGCCATTCAGTTCTATGGCGCTAACCGGCCCGGCGCAAAAGTCTCCCAGGGCACGCTGGATCAATTCTGGCTTTGGAGCATGCAAGCAGGTCTGAAGAACGCGTATGAATCGATCAAGGCATTCTCCGAAACCGACTTCACTGAGGATTTGAAGAAGATCGATGTTCCCGCATTGGTGTTGCACGGCGAAGATGACCAGATCGTTCCTGTTAAGGATTCGGCAAAAAAGTCGGCGAAACTGATAAAAGGCGCAAAGGAAATTTATTATCCCGGAGCGCCGCACGGAATAACGGCTACCCATCAGGATCAGGTCAACTCTGACCTTTTGGAATTTCTTCGGTCTTGAGAGGAGGTCCGGTGGAACCGCAGGTTTCGACAGGCAAATTCACAGCTAACGATGGAATGGAATCCGAGTAAAGGGTGCACTTAAACACTCGTCGGATTGCGCGACGCGACTACAGAAAGGAGAGCGCATATGAAGATCGTAGTCATAGGCGGCAGCGGCTTGATCGGCACGAAACTCGTGAAGCTGCTTCGTGAAAGGGGACATGAGGCGTTGCCTGCATCACCCTCTTCGGGCGTCAACACCATCACCGGTGAGGGATTGGCGGAAGCGCTTGCCGGCGCTCAGGTTGTCGTCGACTTGGCGAATGCGCCTTCATGGGAGGACAAGGCGGTATTGGAATTCTTCGAGACCTCCGGCCGCAACCTTCTCGCGGCGGAGGCCGAAGCCGGCGTTCGCCACCATATCGCGCTCTCCATCGTCGGAACCGACCGGACGGCCGACAACGGCTATTTCCGCGCCAAGGTCGCCCAGGAGAAACTGATCGAGACCTCCGGTATCCCGTACACCATTATCCGCTCGACCCAGTTCATGGAATTTCTCGGCGGCATCGCCGCTTCAGGCACGGATGGAAGCACGGTCAGGATTTCGCCCGGCCTGTTTCAGCCGATCGCTTCGGACGATGTTGCTGCCATTGTCGCCGATGTGGCGCTCGCAGCGCCGCGAAATGGCATCGTCGAGATCGCCGGCCCGGAACGAGCACCGTTCAACGAGATCGTCGCCCGCTATCTGAAGGGGGTCGGCGACCCGCGTGTGGTCGTGAGCGACCCCGAGGCCCGATACTGGGGCGGCCGGGTCGAGGAGCACTCGCTCGTGCCGTTAGGCGAGGCGCGCCTCGGCCGCATCGGCCTTGACGAGTGGCTCCGCCGCTCACGGACGGCAGCCTGACCCGCATTGGAGGTACGCCCAGGGAGCCTCACCCCCCGGGCACGGAGCTAATCCAAAGCGACGAACGAAGGAGGCGACTATGACAATCAAACTCGTTGCATTGCTCCTGCTATGCCTCATAAGCGGCACGGCGATCGCTCAGGAGCCTAGGGTCACGTCGCTCATGTCTAAAGATCTTACAGAGAATCCCAGCAG
>DASUVS010000388.1:0-13797 GCA_036378835.1 Binatia bacterium
CCGCCAGCGCGGGCTTGTTTTCCTTCACCGTCAGGGCGGTGAAAATCGTATAGGTCAGGGCAATCCAAAGAACAATTCCCAAGCACCACAAAACACGGGCAAGCGGCGCATTTTCCAGCACGAGCAGGCACTGGGTTCCGAGAACGCACGATGCCGCCACCATGGTGAAGAAACCAACACCCCGATTGTGGTCGATCAGATCCGCAAAAGCGCGCGATCTGTGGTGAAACAGGCGTGCCAAGGTCAACAGCCAGAGAACCGCGAAGGCCGCGAGGTTAAGCCAGGCCAGGCTGATGGCCAGCCATCGCATCTGCAGCAGATGCGCGGCAATCGAGACGATCCCGGTGGCCATGACCATGGCAAAGTATGCCGGGTGCAGGTCCCTGATCGATGCCGTGATCACGGTAAGAAGAGCCATGAGCTGTGTTTCATCCTGGCGAAGACGATCGACTGTTCAGTGGCCGGAAGCGAGCGCTTGTCACTGCCGATTCTCAGTTCCGCAGTTGCAATCGACGCAGCAAGCGAGGAGCAACCCTTCCATAACGAAGTCAATGGCTCTCTGCCTCTGATCAGACATCGATCGATCGTGTTCGACGAGCATCTGAAGCTCACGGCAACAAGGTGTGGAATCGCTAAAATGATTCTCGAAAACTCACGGTGAGTGCCTTCGTTACTCCAGACTTGCACCTCCCCAAGTGCCGACAGGTTTGACTGGGACTGCGGGCCGATGGCAAGAGATGCCTCGGCACTCATCGATCCAAGGCATAGACGTACCAGAGCAACCCGAGGTTGAGCCCGAGACAGGCGATACTGGCCAGGGCTGCCGGAACGAGAACCGATTCGTCGCCGCCGAGATAGGCATTCATCGACGCGGTGAGCAGCCACAGCTGGAGAATAACCAGGATCATGACAAAGCACAGGACGCCGGAGAGAATGGTTTTTTTCTGATGGCGCGCGAAGCGTGGGTCGTTCATGCCGTACGCTCCTCGATGCCGATTGCAAAAACCCGCCCCGCGCGAATCTCAAGCCGGACACGCTTAAGCGGCCGGCGCGGAGGGCCCGCCAGCGGCCGCCCGCTGACCAGATCGAACGAGCCTTCATGACAAGGACAATGGAAGCGCCCGGCTTCGATTTGAGGAATCACCGGGCATACCAGGTGCGTGCATCTTTGATCGTAAGCGACGAACCGCGACTCATCCAAGCGCACCAGCAGCGCCGGCTCGTGCTCGCCCGGGTAATTGAAAATTCGTGAACCGCCGACCGGAATCTCGTCGACCGCGGCGATTTCCCGCGCCGGCGACGCTCTCCTGCTGCGCCGGAAAATATCTCGCGTCAAAATCCACAGCTGCCCCACCGCGAAAGCGAAGCTTGTCAGCACCATGAATTTGGTGAAGTCGCGCCGGGCGATGTACTCGTCCTGTGGCCAGTCTACGGGAAAATCCTGCCGCCATCGCGGCTGGTCTGCTTCAGGCCTGCCGTCCGGCGCCACCGTCAGCCGGTCGTGATCTCGCTTGTTCACCCTTCCTCCCCATCCGCTGTCAGGTTGTCCATCAGCAAATCAGCGAGCACATCTTGACCCACCGGGGGTTCGTGCAGCGCTGCGGTGACATCGAGATGCTCGATCCTGGCAGCCTTGGGTACCATCAGGTTGACTCGCGTGCTGATCGTTTGATTGCCGAATTGAAACTGGTTGATCGGCTGCGACAGAGGCCGGAGCTTTTCGATCTCGTCGCGGGTTCCAAAAAACAGAGCCTGGCTGGGACAGACCGAGGCGCACATCGGCTTTTTGCCCACCGAGGTGCGGTCATAGCACATGTCGCACTTCATCATTAGATGCATGCCGGTGTTCATCTTGGGCACGCCGAACGGACAGGCGATCACGCAATTATTACAGGCGATACAGCGCGGCTTGCGCGCGCTTTGTACCACGCCGTCACCGGTGCGCTTGATCGCATCGGCCGGGCAGACTTCGGCGCAGGTCGGCGAATCGCAATGCATGCAGATCACCGGCACGGTTTGGGTCGAGCTCGCTCGATCGATGTAATCCAATTGAATCATCGAGTGACCCTTGTGCGTGTCGCATTCGCTGCAAGCCTGCACGCACGATTGACAGCCGATGCAGCGGCCCGGGTCAACGAAGAACTCCATCTGTGTTGGAACTGGCATGGTCGTCTCTGCTCTACTGCTGCGGCTCGAGTTGGTTTGCGTACTCCGGCTCGCGCGCGGCCTTTTTCAGTCTGACCGCGCACACCTTGAATTCAGGGATTTTGGAAATTGGATCCTGTGCGGAGATCGTCAGCTGATTAACGCTGCGCGGTCCTGCCCAGTGGTAGGGGATAAAGACGGTATCGGGGCGGATCGTCTTGACCAGCTGCGCTCTCAGAGTGCAGTCGCCGCGTCGCGACTCGACCGTGATCCATTCGCCATCGCCAATCTCGAGCGTTTCGGCCAGTATCGGATGAATTTCCACGCGCGGTTCGGGATAATGATCCACCAGCGGCCCAATCCGCCGGGTCTGGGTGCCGGAAAGAAATTGACTCACGACCCTTCCGGTCGTGAGAATGATCGGATATTCATCATCGACATCTTCGGCCGGCGGCGTATAACGCGCCACGTTGAAGCGGGCTTTGCCGTCCGGGAAATAAAATCTGCCGTTGCCCCGAGCAACTGGATTCCAGGATTTTTCTTCGAACAGTCTGGGTGTCCCCGGATGATCTTCGCTCGGACAAGGCCAGAAAATTCCATATTGGCGCTCGATCTTTTCATAGGTAATGCCGGAGTAATCCGCAATGCCGCCGCGCGAAGCTTGGCGCAGTTCTGCAAATATTTCACCCGGGCTGTTGAACGTAAAGCCGCGCTCTCGGCCGAGCGCGCCGGCGATATCCTGGATAATGCGCCAATCCTCGCGCGCTTCCCCGGGACAGTCGACTGCCTTGTTGATTTTGATCACCCGTCCTTCCGCGGTGGTAACCACGCCTTCGTCTTCTTCCTGCAGCGAGCCCGGCAGCACAACATCGGCGTAACGGGCGGTCTCGTTTAAAAAGAAATCGATGGCGACATAGAAGTCGAGCTTCTCCAGCATGCGCCTGATAAAATTATTATCGGGCAACGAGACCACCGGATTGAAACAAATCGTCAAGAGTCCTTTGATCTCGCCGGCGTCGATCTTGCGAAAGATTTCATAGGCATCGACGCCGGCCTGGGGAATCTCGTCCGCCTCCACGCCCCAAACCTTGGCGATGGTGGCCCGGTCCTCCGAGTTCGAGATATCGCGCGCTCCCGGGAGTTGATCGCATTTCTGGCCGTGCTCGCGCCCGCCCTGGCCGTTGCCCTGGCCCGTGATCGTGGCATAGCCGCAACCGTTGCGTCCGAGTCGGCCTGATGCCAACACCATGTTGATCGCGCCGAGCACGTTCTGCACACCGTGCGTATGATGTTCGATGCCGCGCGCGTGCATCAGAAAGCTCGTTTTAGCTTTGCCCCACCACTCGGCCGCCTGCCGGACGCCTCGCTCGGCGATGCCGGTTACCTCGGCGGTTTTTCGCGGCGTCCATTCGGCTACATGGCTGGCGACTTCGTCGAACCCGGCGGTGTGCCTTTCGATGAAATCATGGTCCAGCCAGTCGTTTTCGATCATCAGGTGAAGGATGCCGTTGAAGAGCGCCACGTCGCGCCCTGGTTTGATCGGCAGGAACAGATCGCAAGTTCGCGCGACGGGAGTGATGCGCGGGTCTACGACGATAATCTTGGCGCCGTTTTCCCGCGCCTGCCACACATAATCGGTGGTAATGGGGGCGCAATCCGCTACGTTGGCGCCGCTGATCCAGACTACTTGTGCGTCGAGAATATCCGACCATGGATTGGCCGCTCGGTCGATGCCGAAGGCTTTTTTATTGCCGGCGGCGGCGCTCACCATGCACAATCGGCCGTTGTAATCGATATTCGAGGTCTTGAGGCACATGTGCGCAAACTTGCCCATGAGATAAGCCTTCTCGGTAGTCAGGCTGGCACCAGTCAGCACTGCGAAAGCATGGTTGTCATACTGCGATTGAATGCGTCCGATTGCCTCGGCGACGCATTGGATTGCGCGGCGATATTCTATGGGCTTAAAACCCGCCGGCGCGGATGGATCGCGTTCGTGAGCGTGCAACAGCCGATCTGGGTGGGACCCCTGAAGATAGCGTTTCACGCCTTTGGGACAGAGCTTCCCCTGGTTGAAAGGAAAGTCCATCCACGGCTCGAAGCCGATGACCTCATTGTTCTTGACTAGAAGTTCGATGCCGCACTGTTGGCCGCAAAAACAGCAATGGGTTTTCACCGTTTTGTCGGGTTCCACGCCCGGGTCCAGCCTGGCGCCCTTGGAGCGCGCCAGATGCGGCCCGAAACGTTCGATGACTTCAATAGTGTTAACGGGAATGGTCGCCATACAATCTTACGGATGAAAATTGTTCTGATCTTCTTCGCCGAGCGGGCCTTCGCCGATGACCGGATTGGCATAGGATGGCATCGCTGCAGCCTGAGTCTGGAGCTTCGACGGCGGCTGTGCGCCGCGCGCCTGTTGCCAGATTTTCCCTTGAGCTATGGCTAGCATCGCCCGCCGGCAGGGAGGGCAGATCCATTGATAGTGTTGCGCATCGTTTCCTTCCATCTCATAGCGGTAGCCTAACTCGCGCTCGACTCCAATGAGATCCTCGACATGCAGGCGCGAGCTGAAAGGATGACCGCAGCGTCGGCAAAGTGCATGTTCCTGGCGCGAACCGACATCTTTATAAAAGCCGACCCCAAGCTGTGCCGGTCGCTGGAAGATGTGGAACAACTTGCCGAATGGCAGCCATAAAAGCGTAAAGATAACGGTGATGGCGTGGACGATAGCGAGGAAATCGAACGCATAGCCTTTCATCCAAGTGTAGCTGGCAGTCAACAGCAATCCAGTGACACTGATCGCGAAGAGCAGAATCAGTGGCAGCAGGTCCTCGGTAAATAATTGAACCGCGGCCGCCCCCTGTTCGCGCATGCGCCGGCGCATTGCGATCATGACGCCCGCGATGACCAGAAAGGCCGACCACACCAGGCCGTGAAACAGAAAAAACGCCAATGTGGAGTGGACCGAAAACGTGAACGTGGGAAAGCCGAAGAGAAACAGACGATACCGATCGATCTCACCGGCAACAGACTGAAAGTGAATCCAGCCGAATACCAGTGGAAACGTAATGCCGGCGGCGATGATCGTACCCCACATGATCAACCAGTGCGCCAGCCAGCGGTGACGGCCGCGACGCAGGATGAAGCGGTTCAATCCGATGTCGTTGACGACGCGCTGAACCCAGTTCTTGAAGTTCACGAGCCGCTGCTCGCGCTTGAAATAAGCCTGCCAGCCTCGGCGCCAGTAAAGCGCCGTCGGCGGCCGCTGCAGCCACATGGAATAGCGATAAGTAATTCCAAAAACCGCAAATAGCGTGGCGAACGTGTAGCCGACCAGGGCCGCATCGAATTGCGACAGGTTGCGCGATCCGACTACAATCAGCACGGCCAGGATTAGCGTTGCACCAATCCCCCATGCAGCAGCTTTGATGACCTCGAGTTTTATGAACGATGTCTTCTTCGTAGAAGCGGCTGCCATGTTTCCTTCCAAGAAAACACTACATCTTAATGATCTTCGAGTGAAGCCATCACTGTCTTTTTACGGGACGAATAGATTTTAGAAATCAAATGTCTATACTTAAAATTCAAAATCATGAAGACCAACACGCTGGAATCTCGCGGAGGCAGAAACTGAAATGAAGCAAGGTCCTGTATACCGCTTTCTAGCGGACGATCATGCTCGGCTGGATCTGCTACTGCAGCGTGCCTTTGCCGACCCGGAGCGGATTGATCGACACGCTTACAGTGAGTTTCGTTCCGGCTTGCTCAAGCACATCGCAATGGAAGAAAAAGTATTGTTACCGGCAGCTCAGCAGGCGCGGGATGGAGAACCCCTGCCGGTTGCCGCGAAGCTGCGCATCCAACACGGCGCACTGGCAGCGCTTCTTGTTCCTTCGCCGACATGCGCGATTGGCGCGGCCATTCGCGCAATCCTGAAAGAGCATAATCCTCTGGAGGAAGGCTCCGGCGGCGTCTACGAGGTTTGCGAAGCATTGGCGGGCGCCGAAGCCGTTACCATGCTTGCCAAGCTGCAGTCGTATGCCGAGATCAAGCTGGCCCCGCACAACGATGGGCCGCTGGTCATGGAGGCCACACGCCGGGCTATAGCGAGAGCGGGCTACAATCTGGAAGATTACACTTAGATGTTGCGACAGCTACAGCTAAGTTCCAACCGGAACATACGTTGGGGGGCAGTTTCACTTACCAGGTTGACATCGAGCAAGCCGATCTTCGATACTGCCGACTATGGATCAACAAGCTACCAGCGTCAGACACGCCTTTGATCTGCCGGTCGGCACGTCGCTTACTCTGCGCGGCTGGGTGCGTTCCCGGCGGGATTCCAAAGGTGTCACCTTCATCGAACTTAACGACGGCTCGCGCTTCAAAAGCATGCAATTGGTAATCGACGGCGGCGGCGTTGCCGATGAGATACTGAAACAAGTCACCACCGGCAGCAGCATCGAGGCCGGCGGCGTGCTGGTCCAATCGCCGGCCAAAGGCCAGGCGGTGGAGCTCAAGGTTTCACACATTCATGTCTACGGCAGCGCCGATCCCGCCACTTATCCATTGCAAAAGAAAGGTCACACCCTGGAGTTTCTCCGGGAGATTTCCCATCTGCGTGTTCGCAGCAACACCCTCGGCGCCGCTTTTCGCGTGCGCAACGCGCTCACTCACGCGATTCACACGTTTTTTCAGGAAAGAGATTTCATTTACGTTCAGACACCGATTATCACGACATCGGATTGCGAGGGCGCGGGGCAGATGTTCAATGTTACGTCTTTGAATATGAACAAACCGCCGCACGCAGCCGACGGGAAAGTGGATTGGCAACAAGACTTTTTCGGCCGTCCCGCGTATCTCACGGTCAGCGGCCAACTCGAAGCCGAAATTTTCGCGCTGGCGTTTTCCAAAGTTTATACTTTCGGCCCAACTTTTCGCGCCGAAAACAGCAATACGCCGCGGCATCTCGCGGAGTTCTGGATGATCGAACCGGAGATCGCCTTCTACGAGCTGGCAGACAACATGCGCCTGGCCGAGGAGTTTTTGAAATACATTATTCGCCACGTCCTGGATCACTGCCGCGAAGACTTGGAATTTTTCAACGAACGCATCGAGAAAACCGTGTTGAGCACGCTCGAACACGTGGCGCAATCCAGTTTCGGCCATATCACCTACACCGACGCGGTACAGGAGTTAAAAAAATCCGGCCGGGCCTGGGAGTTTCCCATTGACTGGGGTCATGATCTGCAAACCGAACACGAACGCTTTCTTTCGGAAGAAGTTTTTAAGAAACCGGTGATCGTCACGGATTATCCCAAAGACATCAAACCTTTTTATATGCGGGTCAACGATGACGACCGCACCGTGCGCGCCATGGACGTGCTGGTTCCGCGTGTGGGTGAAATCGTCGGTGGCAGCCAGCGCGAAGATCGTTACGACGTCCTGCTGGAACGTCTGCGCGCCAGCGGTCTGGATGAAAAAGCCTACTCGTGGTACCTCGATCTGCGCAGATACGGCTCCGTCCCGCATTCGGGCTTCGGCCTCGGACTGGAGCGCATCATGATGTATCTCACCGGACTGAAAAACATCCGCGACGTGATTCCGTTTCCGCGCACGCCGGGCAACGCCGATTTTTGATTATTTAATGCGCCGCGCGCCTCTTGGACGGTCGATCCGTGAGACAGCAAGCTTGCCGCAGCAAAATCCTAGCTGGCAGGCAACGTTTCGGTGCGGTTTTTTGGTTCGACATCCAAAATGAGCTGGCGCAAATTGGTGATCCGATCGCGAGTTTGCAGCAGAGTTGATCCGACCTCGCCTGGATCGTCGCTGAGCGCATCCCCGTTTTCATCAAACTCACCGAGCCCCCATCGGCCAATCACCAGCCTGAGATCGGGGAAGGATGCGCGCAGGCGCTTCGATAGATAGCGAACCTGGACCCATCCATCGGGGGCGACCGCTGCAATGCAAAGCAAATCTGGATTGTGTTCCCGCACTCGGGCTATGACTTCAGCAGCCAAAACAGCCGAGGACAGAATATCCACTGAACAACTTTTTTGGGCGAGCAGCTGGCGCAGCATCAAAAGAGCGACCTCATCGGCCTCGCCGTGCGCCGGGCAACCGATGATCTTCATTGTTGGCAAATGGTCCGTGACGAATGACGCTGTTGCACCGTCTTCCGATATTGTATTTCGCTGAAGCTCGTCTCCGGCGATCTCGATAATTTCCCGCATCGCTTTGAACAAAAAGAGTTCCTCACGATCGCTTAAGTTGTTACGCCGGCGATCCTCCTTGGCATAGCTCAAAGATGGCATGAGCAACTCATCATAAATATTTTCGGGCTTATGTTCCTTTAGATACTGCTTGAGAATCTCGACTGCCTCGACCTGATCCATGGCTAATAACCGCTGATAGAAGCTGACTTGAATTTCCATTGCGGGCTCGTCGCTCAACAGCACTTCGACAAACTCGAGCTGCGGAACATTTTTTGCGAAAACCACCAGGCAAACCGTCAACGGCGTTGCAAGCAGAAGTCCTACCGGTCCCCATAGCCAGGTCCAAAACGCGATCATCATCAGGAGTGGCACCGGCGAGACTCCGACAGTGCGGCCGTACAGCAAAGGTTCTAACAGCATGTTGATAATAGTTTTCAAGACCAGGAAAAGCCCAACCACGACCAACGGCCACCACCAATCGGTGAAGACCCCCATACTCATTATCGTCGGTAGTGCCGCCGCCGTCCAAAATCCGATCACCGGTATAAACAGCAACGGAACCGATAAGAATCCCCAGAGAAACGCGTAGGGCAGACCGATCAGAAAAAGCGCAAAACTAATGATGATGCCAAAGCAGCCATTGATGGTGATCTGCATTAACAAGTAACGGCTGATACGCTGTCCCGCTTCTTCCAACGCCTTGGTCGTAACCGTCAGATGCGCATAGCCGATGATCCGAATCAGCCGATTGCGCAGGTCTTCGCGTTGGGCAAGCATAAAGATCAGCAAGCCCAACACCAGCGTGGCGCTGGCGATCGGCTGAATCAAAGGTCCTAAATAGAGCGAGCGCCAGGAAACCGCCGATTCAGCTTGAACGATAATCGGGCGGCGATCATTCGCCGCCGAAGGAGCTTGACCCTGCTCCAACTCATCCTTAACCTCATCGACCGTTTCCTGTACCTGCTCGATTACTCCGCCTTTTCCCATTCCCCGCAGATCCCGGATCTTCTGACGGATGTTATGGCGATATGCCGGAAGTTCTTCGGCTAGGCTTGTGACTTGAGAAACCGTAGCCCAGCCGATCATCGCCAGGACCGCAAAAGTCAGGGCGATGATAATCGTGACCGACGGTCCGCGTCCGAGACCTGCCTGTTGGATTCTGGTGACCAATGGGCTCAATAAAAAGGTTAGTAAAAGCGCCAACGCAAACGGGATCAGCACGGCTTGCGCCCAGTAGAAAGCAACAATCACCAGGACCGTTGCAGCAATCGTGAAAGGGTTTACCTTGCCGGCCGTGCGACTAATACGGCTTGTTACCATCGAACGATGTTCCGGCAATTCTTTCCCTTCCGCTGATTCCTGAGGATCCAAACCAAGCTGTCTGGTCGCGCTGTTCTCTTCCATCGTCGTCATCTTTTACGTCACTTATGATCCGAGCTTTATACCAAGCGCCACCCGGGCTCAATCACATATTGCCAAGCTCTTATCCACAATGGATAGATCCCTTCAGTAGTCTATGCTAACTAATGGATTCTGTTTTCTGACTCACCACGCTACGCACCGACAATACGAACAGCGAAGAACGCGTTAGAAATTCCGCCGCGTATTATCTGGTGCTCCTGATCTTTCATGGTGGTACAGTTTAGAGACAATTGACTCACCGCATCGGCTTCCGGCCAGAACGCCGTATCGGAACGAATCTTAAATTAAAAAACATGGCACCTTGGCTAAGACTTAGGCCCACGGCGCGCGGGTTGATCATCCTCTATACAAGCACGCTCCTATCCGGAATGTGGTCGATGCTGGTGCCGAGTATTCCTGTCATGGCGGTTCATTTCGGCATCTCTCCGGGTACCGCCGCACAGATCATTACGGCCTTGGCTTTCGGCAGGCTTGCCGGTATGCCGATCAGCGGAGTCGTTCTCGACCGACTGGGCACGCGCGCCGCGCTGATCACCGGACCCACATTGGCCTGCGCCGTTGCGCTTTTGGCTGCCATCGTGCCGTGGTTCAGTATCATTCTGCTCTTGCTTTTTGTCCTCGGCATCGCCGAAAGCGTTTGGGTAATTGCGCGCGAGGTAGCGGGCATCGATTTGGCGCTTCCCAATCAACGCGGGCGCGTCCTCAGCGGTTTTCACGGCGTCAATTACATGGGGCTGGCGTTGGGACCTTTAGCGGGAGGCCTCCTGGCTGAAACCAGCGGCTTTCGCGGAGCATTTATTGCCTACGCCGCTTGCGCGGCAATTTCTGTGCTGCTTGGCTTCACGGTCGAAAATTCTCCAACTCCCCACAACTTTCAGGCCGTCCCGGCGACAGAGAGCCGGAGGATAACTGCTTGGGCGCAGCGATTGCGCAATGTGAGCGACCTTGTCCATCAGATTCCGCCACACTTGCGAACAACTTACGTTGTTCTGGTATTTGCCACCTTTACCAGTTTCATACACCGGGTCACGACGCAAAGTATGTTGCCGCTGTTTGCGACAACTGAGCTCGGCCTATCACCCAAAGAGGTGGGACTCTTGTTCACAATCTCCGGTGTAGCCGCTTTTGCAATGATTCTCCCTGCGGGTTTCGTTATCGACAAAGTCGGTCGCAAGTGGGCCACGGTGCCCAGCACCGGAATTCCGGCCCTGGCGTTTCTGCTCATACCGTTCGCCGGGAATTTTTTCGAGCTTTCCCTGCTGATGTTATTTCTCGGCATCGCCAACGGCCTCTCGTTAGGCTCTCTAGCGACCTCGACTTTTGACGTTATCCCTGTCAATGCTCGAGGGCGATTACAAGCGCTTCGACGAACCATCGCCGAGCTCGGCGGCGTCGGCGCGCCTTTAGCGGGAGGCGTTCTCGCCGACAGCTTCAACCCAGGAGTGCCGTTTCTCGTCTATGCTCCGCTGATCATTCTATCGGCTGTACTGCTGGCGTTTATCGGGCGTGAAACACTGCAGAGATGAACCAACGTGATCGAGAATCGCAAGACGCCCCTGATGACAACAAGCCGGATAGGCACATGAGTTTTGAGATATTCCTAAAAGGGTGCCGAAAAGGCTCTTCCAGGCTACTCAAAAAGCTCAGATCGAGGCGCCGCGAAAAATCGACGAGCGAGCGAGGCGATTGAGCGGCAACGAAGCCTATGGGCGTTTTCAGCAACCTGCTAAGCGCCGGTCCTTTTTCCCGGGGCTTTCCCTTCTGCGCTTGCATGTTCGAGCTCGGCGTTGATTTCACCGCCGACTAAAATGACGAATCCGCTGACGTACATCCAGGTGAGCAGCACGATGATCGCGCCGATACTGCCGTAGGTCTTGTCGTATGAGCCGAAATTATTCACGTAGTACGAAAAGCCCAGCGAAACAAGTATCCATAAGACCACGGCAAAGACGGACCCCGGGGTCATCCATTTCCAGCTCTGATCGACATCCGGGGCGAAGTAATAGATCGCAGCCACGGCCGACATAACTAAAATCAAGATGACCGGCCAGCGTAGAATATTCCAGGCGATCTCGAAGACTCTCCCCAAACCAACAAAGTCGGCAATCCAGCCGCCGATCTGCGGTCCGAACATCAAGAGAACGATCGAGGCAATTAGAAAGATGGATAGGCCGACGGTTAAGAGGATTGCCATGCCGCGGACTTTCCAAAAGGGCCGGCCTTCTTCAACGTCATAGGCATGGTTTAAGGCATCCGAAATTCCGGTAAGCGCGCTAGATGAGGTCCAAAGGGCCGCCACGATGCCAAACGAGAGCAGCCCGCCACGTTGTTGTGAAACCAGTTTGCCAACATTCTCTTCAACCAGGCTTAACGCTTCACCCGGCATAACCTCGGCTAGCAAACCGATGATCCGGTCCATCAGATTTGGAATCGGCAGATAAGCCAACAATGCGGTCAAAAAAAGAAAGAACGGAAACAGCGCAAACAAGAAATAGTAGGCCAGTGAAGCCGCATAGACCGCGCAATTGTCCTCCTGCACTTCGGCGATAACCCGTTTGATGAGTTGCATCGCACTCACCCCACGCAGCGAAAATGTGTCTTTGAGATCTTGCTTGAAACCCATGAGTGTCAGCGGCCATCGGGCGACCTAAGTAGAAGTCCCCGATGCCGTGCAAAAACCGCAAAGCACATGCCATGCAAAAGGAAGGAAAATTGTTCCGAGCGCGTCCGGCCGATGTCTCACCCGTGCGAAAAGAACCCTTCAACTCTCCATCTACGGGACGATGATAACACCGGTGAAGTCAGGTGAAGAAACATCTCACGTGATGACTTAGCATCGGCCCCGGAACCTAACTGGCGATGGTTTCAGAGCGGAAGATTTGCGAGGAGCAACCGCAGTTCCGGTGGTCTACTGGATTTTCAACACTTTTGGTTTATCATATATGTCTCCGAAAAATGTCATGGAATATAGAACAGACGACCTACGCATAAAGGAAATCAAGGAGCTTCTACCGCCGGCACAAGTGCTGCGCGATATCGCGATCACGACCAAGGCCGCCGAAACGGTCTATCAGACGCGCCAAGCAATTCACCGGATTTTGCACGGCGCCGATGACCGCCTTCTGGTCATCTTGGGCCCATGTTCGATTCACGATGTTAAAGCCGCTAAGGAGTATGCCGGCAAGCTCAAAGAAGTTAAGGATCGTCTCAGCAGTGATCTACTGGTGGTGATGCGTGTGTATTTCGAGAAACCGCGCACCACTGTCGGCTGGAAGGGGCTGATCAACGATCCGCAACTCGATGGCAGCTTTCGGATCAACGAAGGGCTGCGCATCGGCCGTCGACTGCTGCTCGATCTCAACGAAATGGCGGTTCCGGCGGGTTCCGAGTTTCTCGACATGATTACGCCGCAATATGTCGCTGACCTGGTTTCATGGGGCGCCATCGGCGCGCGCACCACCGAAAGTCAGGTGCACCGGGAGCTTGCTTCGGGCTTATCGTGTCCGGTAGGTTTCAAAAACGGCACTGACGGCAATGTCCGCATCGCCGTCGACGCGATCCGGGCCGCCCAGGCGCCACATCACTTTCTGTCCGTTACCAAAGACGGTCACTCGGCAATCGTCTCCACCACGGGCAACGAAGATTGCCATGTCATTCTGCGCGGCGGCCGCAATCCCAACTACGATTCAAAAAATATCGATGCGGCGGCCAAAAGTATGGCGGAAGCCGGCATATCGGCCAGGATTATGATCGATTGCAGCCATGGCAACAGCGGCAAAGAGCCGGAAAAGCAGGTCGAGGTCGGGCAGCAGGTCTCAGCCCAGATTGCCGATGGCGATGCCCGGATCTTCGGCGTTATGATCGAAAGCCACCTCAAAGCAGGCCGTCAAGATCTGATCCCGGGTAAAGAGCTGATTTACGGTTTGAGCATTACAGATGCCTGTGTCGGGTGGGAAGACACCCGTAAAGTGGTAGACCATCTCGCACATGCGGTTCGCCAGCGCCGCCTCAAGGCGGCAGC
>DASUVS010000389.1:0-7961 GCA_036378835.1 Binatia bacterium
CGCGGAGCAAGCGACGACATCCTGGAGGAGACCTATGAATATACCAAATCCAGCTTGGAAGAGGTGCCCACGCCATCGTTGGAAGTGATCAAGGCAGCGCTGGAAATTCTGTCGCACCAGTATCCGCAAGCCAAGGAGACCGATGCCAATTTGATTATCGATACATCGATGATGCGGCGCATCGAGCAGAGCGGTTTCATCAAGGCGCTGTACAAGAAGTGACGCGCGACGGAGTTGCGAGAGTTTCACTCGAGTAAACCAACTCATCATCCCGTCGCGTGCGAACCCAACGCCTCGCGCGAGGGTTCGCGCACCGCGCTCTTCCAGAATAATTTAGAAGAGCCGTGAAAATACGTCGGCGCCATCGCGGGTAAATCCATTGACATGAAACCATCACGATGATAACCGGAAAGGCTAGTCTGTTTTTTTCCAGTCATCATCCTATGTTCCGAGTCATCAACTTTATCGCCGAATTTTTGATCGTCGCAAGCCTGTTTACCGGGGGTCAAGTGTTCGGCGCCACAAAGCTAGAACCGCTGACCGTCGGTTATTCCAATATCACCGCGACCTATGCTCCGCTCTGGATCGCCGTCGAAGAGCGTGTCGGGATGAAATATGGGTTGGACTTGAAAGCGATTTACGCCGGTCGGGTGCGTCCGCAGCAATTGCTTGCCACCGGAGATGTGCCGGTGGTCATTGCCTCCGGCACCGGCACCATGACCTCGCATATCGTCGGGGTCAAGGACCAGGTGCTGGTGGCGACCATTACCAGTAAGATAGGCACATCGCTCTTTGCCAAGCCGGAGATCAAGAGTGTCGAAGAGTTGAAAGGTAAGACCGTCGCGACCGGCCGGCCGGCGGCTTTTTTGGACGCAACCGTGAGATATGTGTTGCGCAGCAAGTTCGGACTTGTTCCGGACCGGGACGTGAAGTTACTACCCACCGGGGAACCTTATCTCGGTCTGCAAGCGCTGGAACGCGGTATTGTCGATGCCGCCGCAATGTCGATACCGCACTTGTTCATCGCGCGAAAAGCCGGCTTCAAGGAGCTGGTAAGTTTCGACAAGCTCGGCGTCGAATATCCCTATACCAGCGTGGTGGTGTTGCGGCAAACAGCAGCCAAGAGTCCGGATCTGGTTGAAAGGTTGGTCAAATGTATCGTTGAAGGAATCCATATCTTCAAGACCGACAAAGCAAAGGCATTGGCGGCCTTGAGACTCTATATGAAAGGTGCCGACGAAGGAATTCTAGAAGAATCTTACCAGCACACTCGCGGTACGATTGAGGACGCGCCTTACCCTTCGCTGCAAGTTGTCAAGGCCGGATTGGAGATGTTATCCCTGCAATATCCGCAGGCGAAACAAACCGATGCGAGTCTGATTATCGAGCCGGCGTTCATGAAGCGAATTGCCGACAGCGGCTTCGTTCGAGCGCTGGATAAAAAATAACTTCGTTCGAGACGTTCCAAGTCCTTCATTCGCCCACAGGATGGGCGATTTAAGCGCGGGGAGAATCATTAAACCTAACGTTCGCATCCATTCAGAAATGGGGAACTGCTGCCATGCTCGATGGTAAATTGAGAATTGCGCCCACTTGTTATCATATGTTGCATCAAGTGCCGGTGATGACGGCGCATGAGATGAATTTCTTTTATGACGAGGGCCTGGTTACGCCGCATGGAACCCTGGGGTACGAGATTTTAACCGAATCGATGGTGCCCTTCGGACTTGAAAAGCTCGGCATCTCGCAAGCGATGAAAGAGAAATCCATCGATATTGCGCTGGACGTTCAGTCACGCACGGTTTTCTATCAACGGGCGCGCGGTGCCGACCTGTACATCCTGTGCGGCTGGCGCAACCAGCATACCAACGTATGGATGGCGCCGCCGCACATCAAGTCGCTGCAAGAGTTGAAGGGCAAGCGGGTCGGTATCAGCGATTTCAATAGCATTCGCCATTGGGCAATTCAGATTCAGTTGAAGAAGGCCGGCTTGGATTTAGAGCGCGATATCGAGTGGGTGAGACTCGGCGTCAATGCGCGATTTCACGTCGACGCGATCCGTAATGGCAAAGTCGAATGCGCCCCTGTGCCACCTTGGAGCGCCGAAGATCTCAAGAAAGAAGGCTGCAATGCGTTGGTTTCGCCGGCGGATCAATATCCCAACGGGCGCCCCGAACGTATCATTGCGGTTACCGGGCGAATCCTTGAGGAGCGGCCCGACTTGGTCAAGAGTTTTCTCAGGGGAATTATCCGCAGCTACTGGTTTATCCGCGACATGCCGAAGAATTATGAATACGTCAACAATCTGGAAAAGCGCTTGCGGCTCAAAAGCGCGGATCCGGAAGAGCGGATCGTAACGCACCTGCGAACCCCGCGCGATCTGGAAGCCATGCCGTTTCCGTTGAATGGCCGGGCCACAGGCTTCGAAGACATGCTCAAAGAAGAAGAGCGGTTGGGCGAGCTGAATTATCAGGTTCCGCCGATCCAAGAGGTGGCGGCGCAGGACTTGGTGGATGAAGCCTATAAAGAATTGCGCGGGCGACAAGAGCTTGGGCAAGAGTACGAACGGGTCAGCAAAGTCGAACAGCGGTGGGGCTATTAGGACGATTTGCGCTTCGCGCTGTTCCGATACCCCAAACGCGCAGATCGTTCAGAGGAGTTTGAATGAGCGCCGCTGGGAATTTACTCAGTCGTATTTAAGGAGTTAATCAGTGAACCTAGTAAAGTCGTTGTATTGGGCAAGAATCATTCCTGGTGCGACGTTGGTCTCGCTCGTGCTGGCTTTGCCTCTCCACGCGCAGACCTCCAAGAATTTCTATGAGGGCAAGATCATTACATTTCTGGTCGGCTCTTCGGCCGGCGGTGGGACCGATCTTACCGCGCGTGTGATCGCTCGGCATATTGAACGTTACATTCCTGGCAAGCCGCGTATCGACGTGGCCAACAAGCCGGGCGCAGGCGGCATGATTTCCGCCAACGAGCTCTACAACTTGAAAAAGCCCGACGGCCTGAGCATCAGCACGCTCAATACCGGAAGCCTGTTCGCGACTGCCACCGGCAATCAAGCGATCAAGTTCGATTTGCAAAAATTCATCTGGCTGGGCCAGGCATTCGATGATGCGCAGGTGCTTTATCTCAAAACTTCGACGCCGTATACCAGTTTCGAAGCGGTTCGGAAGGCGAATAGCGCAGGGAAACAGCCCAAGATGGGCGCCCAGGCGCTCGATCACACCAGCAATGTCGTCGTCAAAATCGCCGAACAGATTTTCGGTCTGGATTTCCAGGTGATTCCGGGATATCCGGGCACGCCGCAGATCCTCCTCGATATCGAGCGCGGCGCGCTGGATGGCCGCGCGCAAGGCATCGGTTCTTTGATGGCGACGCGACGGGAGTGGATTAAAAGCGGTTACATCAAGATTTTGGCGACATCGAAGAAACGGCGCGATCCGCGCATTCCGGATGTAGCAACCATGGAAGAGCTGGCGCCGCCGGGCAGCAAAGGCTTGCTGCAAGCATTGTACGCCGGGCAGAATCTCGCGCGCTCGGTGGTCTTGCCGCCCGGAGTGCCCGCCGATCGCGTGAAAATCCTACGCGATGCTTTCGCCGCGATGACCCGAGACGAGCTTTTCTTAAAGGAATCTGAAAAGTTGGGCCTGGAAGTGGATTTGATACGCGGCGAGGACATGAACCGCGACATCGAAGGCACGCTGCGCGATAAACGGCTGATGGATCTCTATCGGATGATCGCATCCGCCAAGTAAATCGCTGGTAGCTTCGAAGTCCGGGTGGAGCAGGCATTCTCCGTCTGATGCCGGCTGTAAAGCTCCCTTTCGTTGTTTCAAGTGTCCATGCTTTTAAATGTCATCCCTTGCTCTCCTCATCGACTTCGGCAGTACCTTCACCAAAGTCATCGCCGTTGACCTTGATGCATCTCGAGTGGTGGGCAGGAGCCAGGCTCCGAGCACGGTGCTAACCGACGTGCGTGAAGGATTGCTCCAGGCGCTATCCGCACTGCACGAACACCATTCACTGTTTGACCAGCGACCGTCGAGCCTAGACATCTTGAGCGGTCACCTGGCGCTTGCTTCGAGCAGCGCCGCGGGCGGTTTGCGTATGGCGGTGATCGGCCTGGTCCCTGGTTTGACACTCCTTGCGGCAAGCCAGGCAGCTCTGGGAGCCGGCGCGAAAGTTGTCGGCTCATTTGCGTTTAAACTGGCCAACAACTCCATCGAAGAAATCGTCCGGTTGCGTGCGGATATGGTGCTTCTTACTGGCGGTACTGATGGCGGAGATAGTGCAACGATTCTGCACAACGCGCGCCTGCTTGCGAATTCTACGATTTCCGTGCCGATCATCGTTGCCGGAAACCAGGCAGTCGCGACGCAAGTTGGCGAGATTCTAGAAGCCGGCGGTAAAGAAGTTCGTCCGACTGACAATGTCATGCCGCGCTCAGGCGTCGTCGCAGTAGATGCCGCGCGCGATGAGATACGCAAACTGTTCATCGAGCGAATAATCCATGCGCGAGGAATGGCGGCGATTGGTGAATTTGTTTCGGTGGTGCTGCCGACCCCGATGGCCGTTCTCAAAGGAGTGAGGCTTGGAGCCGTCGGCACCGATCGGGAAGAGGGTTGGGGCGAGATGGTCGTGATCGACGTTGGTGGCGCAACCACCGATGTGCACTCGATCGGCTACGGCTATCCGGTCGGGGAAAATGTTATAAAGCAAGGCCTCCCGGAGCCTTACGCCAAGAGAACCGTGGAAGGAGATTTGGGGATTCGTTTTAATGCCGCCACTCTTCTGGCACAGGTCGGTCCGGATGGTTTTGATGCGCAGTGGCGCGCGATGTTTCCTCAGTTGCAGGTCTCGCGAGATGAGATTGGCCGCTACATCACCGAAATAACCGAAAAAACCGCTCGTGTTCCCGAACAAAAATGGCATACGCTAGCGGATGCCGTGTTGGCGCGCATCGCCGTAGATCTTGCTTTAGAGCGTCATGCGGGCAAAAGAGAAAGGGTTGTGACTTCGACGGGTGAGGCGTGGGTCCACTATGGTAAAGATTTGCGCAATACGCCGCGCCTCATCGCAACCGGCGGCGTATTCGTGCACAATCCTTATGGTTCCATGATCGTATCCAGTTCCGGCCAAGAGCAGGTAGACTCGACGGTCTTGCGGCCAAAGCACCCGAAAATCTATCTGGATTTATCCTATATTCTATATGCGGTCGGATTGCTTGAAAACGATTACCCGGATCTGGCGGTGCGGCTGTTTAAGAAATATATGAGCCCCATCGCCGATTCTGAAGATTAGCTTCAGCCGGTGCAAACGCGCATAGGGCTCTGGACAGATTCTTATCCGCATATCGATCGACTCTGACGGGATGACAGCACGTGTCTTTATGGTTTGTCTCTGGACTGCTGCGCGCTCGGGTTGTTTAATTGACCCCCGGACACGAGACTGCTCGCACTGGGTGGCCGCTTGTCTTTGGTTGGACGCTCAAAAAAAGCATCTTCGCGATGAACATAACCGCGAATTGCCTTACCTTCAAAAACCGTTTGTACCTGAAGATAGTCTCCTTTCGCACTGAGCACCTTTATTCGTGTGGACGGTTCGAGCGTAGCTAGAATTTTGGCGTCGGCGCGAGGACTGCCGCGGACAAACGATGACTGTCCGACAACTTGGAAGACTCCTAAACGCGAGTCATTCTTCTTAGGAGAGCTTTCTTGAGGCTGGGTTTGTTCGGAACTGGGCGCGGGCGCTTGCGCGATAACAGGATCTTTCGGGAGATCCTCCGGCTTCGCTTGCACTGGAGTTACACTCTGGTGCAGTTCTAAAGAAATCTCTGGCTCGCTCGTTCGGAACATCACCGGACGATTTTGACGGATAGGAAGCGGTGCCGGCTGGTGATTCCGCGATGAGGACTCTTGCCCGAGGTATCCTTTAATCTGCTGGGAGTACAGCGCGCCACCGGCGCCGCCGAGGGCAATTAACGCCGAGACCATGCCCACAGGTACCCAAGCTAGACTTCGATTGCGGCGGTATTGCTGCGGAACAGCGGCCGGAATGAGCGATATAGCCGGGGTGGTTTGAAGGCCGGCGTCACGTATCTCCCGATGCGCCGAAGCGGCGGCAATTTGTGCCTGGGATAGGTTACCCAGTCCAAGATCGCGCGCGACCTCTTGAACGATTTCGGCCGTAATTATTTTCTTGCCACCGGCATAGGCGAGAAGTAGTGCATTGTCGCAGATGATGTTAATCAAGCGGGGAATACCGCCGGAAAACAAACTGATATCCCCAAGTACCTCCGTCGGGAACAATTCTTTACCGCGAAATCCCGCACTACGAACTCTGAAAAGAATGTAGCGACCGACCTCATCATTGGTCAGAGGAGCAAGGCGGCTGTGAATCACGATCCGCTGCTTGAGATGGTGGAGTTTTGGCTGGTTCAGGCGCATTTGCAGTTCGGGTTGGCCGGTCAATACAATCTGTAGTAATTTTTCGCCGCCATATTGAAAATTTGAAAGAAAGCGAACCGATTCAAATGTCTCCTGGCTCAAGTTCTGAGCTTCGTCGATAAGGAGTGCGACGATGCGTTGCCTGCGAAATTCTGTAATCAAATATTCTCGAATTTGCTCGATTTTCAAAACCCGGTCGTGGCGGTCGCTATCCAGGCCCAGCTCCCGGGAAACCAGCTGGATCAGCTCGGTTGAGTTGAGTTGATCGTAAGAAATGAAGACAACCTGTATAATCGAGCCCAAATCTCGAATGATCTTATCGAGCAGGGTGGTCTTTCCTGTACCGACCTCGCCGGTGAGAACTACTAAACCTTTCCTCCACTCAATGCCGTAACGCAGATTGGCGAAGGCCTCGCGATAGAGTTCGTTATCATAAAAGATTCGAGAATCCGGCGTCGCGCTGAAAGGCGGCGCTAGGAAGCCAAAATAGTCGTTATACATAACAAGGCCGATGCCGGTCTTTATTAAACAGCTTCAACTTCGCGTTCAGAACCCTAGTGACGCTAGACGGAAGTGCCGATAACATGGAGAGCGATCCGTTGCGCCGGATCGAGACTGCCTATTTTCTTGATGTACCTGAACCTCAGTGACTCGGCTTATCATTTTATAATCTTCGAACAATCGTTTCTTAATAAAACAGGGGATATTGTTCGCATACTGTTGCAATGGTTGTCAAGAATGTTTTTAGATTCTTCGCGGGGGGAATTTAAGACCGTTGCGGCGTGCGAATGTCTCACGCGCGATATCAGAAGCTCGACCGGAATAGCAGGCGGTTCATGAGTCTCAGTGCGAGTCCACCACATGCTTCGGTGCCTGTCAGGAAATGCCATTTCCCCGTATCGAAGATCAATGCCGGTGCCAGCGCACCACGCGCCAGAACACAATCAGGCGGATCGTTCGAAAAGCGTCTTCGGTGCCGCTTTGGAATTCAAGAAACTCGGCGCGATCAAGAGAGCTGCTTAAATTAAGGATGCAACGGGTATTGCTGGTGCGCAGCCCCGAGCTAGTACCCCGTTACTGCCTGGCTTGCTTCAGTTTCGATTAGCGGCTTCGGAGCGAATGGGGCCCAACGGCTTTTGAAGCCGATCTCGATTGTTTGCCTTGCGTGTTCGAGGTTTTTCAACCCGGTGATCTCGAGCCGGTGCAACACAAGATTATTCGAAACTGCTTTAGCAGTGACGAACGCTGAAAGGCCGTCACGCGCAATTTGCTGGGCGAACTCCTCCGCTTCTCTGCGGGAGAGAAACGATGCGACGATAAGACGGAAAGAACCGTCCGGCTGCTGGCGCAGCAGGGTATCTTCGTTAAGGGCAGGCAGTAACAGGTCCTCTCCCGCGCTAATCCAGTTTAAATTTGAAATGCTTGGGTTGAACTCTGCAATGAGATCCATACCCAGAATCGCGCTTCTGCTGCCATAGGCGTCATTAGCGATCTGAAAGACTGTCGAGC
>DASUVS010000390.1:0-12446 GCA_036378835.1 Binatia bacterium
ATTCACTGACGATTGGGGTAGCGGTTGAACAACCGTTGAGAGCGAGCGTGATGAAAAGAATTTCCACAATGCCTAAGGGCAACGTCTGCTTCATGGCCCATCATGGCACCAAATCAACGGTTGTTTAAGAACCTCCCTAAAAGTTCCGGTTGCGGAAGTTCAGCCAAGCACCACTGCCCGTGGGTAAACGATTCACTCCGTGTGAGAGGATGGTGAGAGAATCGGTCTCGGCGTTTAGCTCGCTCGGGAAGCGCTGCGCCGCTCCTATGCGGCGCCGGAGAAGCTGGCGATTTGCCGGAAATCTCTTACCTTCGATCATCTTCTTATCCTCACAGGCTGCCATACAGGACGACATTGACGGTCCGTGATTAGCGGAGGCTCGTCACCGTTCGTAGTCTCTAAGTAACTCCTAAGCATTTTGCGAGAACGAGTGTCAGTTCAAAAGTGGCATATCGGTTGCGCCGATCTACCGAGATTCTTTCAATTCGCGGAGGTCGGCATGAATAACCGTCGGTTTCGTCTTTTGTCGCGCAGCTGCTCGTCCATTACTGCGCTGCTCACATTAATAATGTTCCTGACGAGCTCGATGCGTCCGGCATGGGCGATGGACTCAGCTCGCGGCGGCGCTCTGCCGCAACCGCTGCCGCTATTTCCCGCAGATAACTGGTGGAACTTAGACATCAGCAGCTGGCCGGTGGATCCGAATTCGGCGAGCTTTATTTCCTTTATCAATAATGGTGCGACGAGGCGATTACATCCGGACTTCGGCGGCGACGCCGGGACCGGAGACGCCATTTACGGCATGCCTTACGCGGTCGTTGCCAATGTTGCCGATGCTGATCTCAAGGCGGTACAGTTTCAATATTCAGATGAGAGCGACGGCGTCGAACATTCGACCGATATCAGCTTCCCCTTTTACCCGATTCCGCCCGATGCGATTACCCAGCCGTTCTGGATCGAGGGCGGCGATCCCGGCAATGTCGATTTACGCAGCAGCCAAGACCGTCACCTGCTGATCGTCGACAAAGAACGCAATCACCTCTATGAGCTGTACAACGTCTTCTACAATGCGACGCAGAACAAGTGGTTTGCCGGCTCCGGCGCCTTTTTCGATATGAACACAAACAATCGGCGTCCGGACACGTGGACCTCGGCGGACGCCGCTGGATTGGCGGTACTTCCCGGTCTGATTCGCTACGATGAAGTGTACGACCCGACTCTCGCGGAAATTCGGCACGCTTTCCGAATGACGGTGCGAGCTACCAACGGTTACGTTTATCCGGCATCGCATCGCGCCGGTTCTACAGCGGGCGCTTTGCCGCTGGGCGCGCGCTTGCGCTTGAAGGCGAGCGTGGATGTGACGCAAAGAACCAGCGATCCCAATATACAAAAAATCTTTCGAGCGATGCAGACATATGGTCTCATCGTCGCAGACAATGGGTCGGACATGTATGTCACCGGGACGTACGACACCCGCTGGAACAATGATATCCTGAATCCTGCCTTCAGAAATCTCACGGCCAGCGATTTCGAGGTCATCGAGCTTGGCTATAATCCGCCGGCCGCGGCGCCCGCGTCCTTGGCATCGGTCAGTATCAAACCGTCGAGCATTACCGGAGGCCAGTTGGCAACCGGCACGGTGACTCTGTCGGGCGCAGCTCCGGCGGGCGGCGCCATCGTAAGTCTTGCGAGCGCGAACCCAGCCGCGTCGCTGCCGAACTCTATTACCGTACCGGCAAGCGCCTCGTCTGCGAATTTCCCCGTAAGCACATTGACGGTGACGGCGACAACCGCGGGCAACATTACCGCAAGCTACGCCGGCATCAGTAAGTCGGTGACATTGACGGTCAATCCGGCGGTCCCAGTAGCACTGCTATCTTTGAGCGTGAATCCGAAAACGGTTGTGGGCGGCTCGAGCTCGGTGGGAACCGTCACGCTGAGCAAGGTGACCTCGAGTCCTGTGATCGTTTCGCTCGCCAGCAGCAAGCCAAAGAACGCGATGATTCCAGCAAGCGTCACGGTACCGGCGGGCGCGAGTTCAGCGGCCTTCAACATCAGCACGACCACCACTAATAAAAAGATCAATGCGACCATCAGCGCGTCTTACGGAGGCGCGACGAAGAGCGCGACGATGACGATCGGCAGAAGATAGAGTTTATCAGCTTCCGGGAAGAGGCCATCTTTGGATAAGACCGAAGGTGGCCTCTTTTATTCCAGAACTCTGTCTTTTTGGCTCGCTCTTCTATCGAGGTTTTCGAGAATAATCCGGAAAAAGCATGCCGGTCAGGATAAGGCTGTTAGAGAAGTCGCGTATACAGTCACGAGCCGCCAAGCAGCTTGACCTCGCTACGATAACTCGTTGATATCCCGCCCCGTCGTGTGAACGAGTGGGAACGCGCGCTCCACACATTAACTCCTCACCGAAACCGGCGCTTCGGAAAACGCCTTGAAGTCGACTCCAGCAATGGTTTTACTCCTACTATGTGATCTCGATCCCAAAGTTGCCTGGAAACTTTCGGGTCTTGGAAAAAATTCACAGCCAGGAGGTACTATGACGAATTTCAACGCGCGACGCTGTTTGCTGCTCGTAGTGTTAATTGCCATTACTGCAATCGCTGGTTTCGCGGGACTGGCAAATGCTCAGGTAAAAACCCGTCTCTCGATCGCTACCGGGGGAACCGGCGGTGTCTATTATCCCTTGGGTGGCGGCCTTGCGGCGCTCATCTCCAAGCATATCCCAGGGGTGGAGGCGACGGCGGAAGTGACCACCGCCTCCGTGGACAATATGAAGCTTCTGCATGCCAATAGGGTGGCTCTCGCGTTTACATTGCCCGATAGCGCTCTGGACGCCTATCAAGGACAATCGAAGGGGCTGAAAGAAAAAGTCGCGGTTCGTTCCATCGCGGCCATCTACTCCAATTACATGCACATTGTTGCGCTTGATGGGATTGGGATCAAAACCGTGGCGGATCTCAAAGGCAAGCGAGTCTCCACAGGCGCTCCGGGTTCCGGAACGGAAGTAAAAGGCCTGCGGGTTCTCGAGGCTTATGGAATCAGCCCCAAAGATCTAGGAAGTCAGGACCGTTTGGGCGCCGCCGAGTCCGCCGGCGCATTGAAGGATCGAAAAATCGATGCGTTCATCTGGGATGGCGGTCTGCCAACCGCAGCGGTTCTTGATTTGGGCGCCACACCGGGAATTAAGATTCGCCTGATTCCGCACGGCGACGCGGTCCCTAAGATGGTCGCCAAGTATGGGCCGCTATATTTTGTCGCCAATATTCCTGAAGGCACCTACGGGGGCATGGATGCCGACGTTCCGGTCGCGGCGGTGACGAATTTGCTCGCAGCGCACGAACGTTTGGAGGAGCCGTTGGCCTATCAGATCACCAAGTTGTTGCATGAGCATACCCCGGAGCTCGTGGCGGTTCACTCGGCCGCCAAGGAAATCACGCTGAAGAACGCAGTCACCGGGTCGCCGATCCCGTTCCACCCCGGCGCGCTGCGATACTACAAGGAAAAGGGCATTAAAGTTTCCGGTGCCCAGTGATCTCTTCTCGCTTGCGGCGAATGACAGGATTTTTCTTCCTGCCGTTCGCCTGCCTTCTGGTCACGGCAGCCGCAGCCCAACCCATCTGCCTGAACGTGCAGACGAATAGCGGAAGCGCGCATTATGCCATCACCGCCGGTGACGAACTTTATCTGACTTTTCCGCATTCCATTTATGGCTCCCAAGTCGAAGAACATTTCCGCGCCACTTCTGAAGGATTTCAGCTGACTGAGCTTCGCTATGCCGAGCCACGCCTGATCGAATTTTATGGCTATGAGTCGGCCGTTAAGAAAAACGGCTGGTGGATCGTCTCGAAGCGCGGGCCTCTGATGGCGATACTAGACCTTCGTGTAAGCCCAGGATCTTGGATTGGCGTGATCTTCGGCACTGAGAAGCTGACGGTAAATCATGACTCAGCGGACGGACGCGCTCGACTGGCGTTAAGCGCCTGCCGAAGGAGCAATCATGGCTGACGAAGTCATTGACTCCTCGCGTATTGAAGCGGCAAAAGAAATCGCCCAGGAAGAAGAAGGACCGCGACGCCGATTGGCCGGTCCCCTCTCTTGGCTTGCCTATAGTCTTGCCGCGGCGATGTCGCTGGTTTTTATTTATTGGGCTTGGACCACCGTCACCACGCAAATTCTCCGGCTGGTTTTTCTCGCCTTTACACTCGTTCTGACTTTTCTCCTTTACCCGCCCACCAAAAAAGCCCGACTCAGAAGCGTGATTTGGTTTGACTGGATCCTGGTTGCCCTGAGCCTTTTGGCCCTCGGCTACCCGCTGTGGGATTTCGAGGAATTCATCTACCGAGCGGCATTGCCGGATCTTAAAGATCAAATTTTTGGCGCGCTCACGATCGTGCTGGTGCTGGAAGCCACGCGCCGCACAAGCGGTTGGATTCTCCCGGTCGTAGCATTGGTTTTTCTGGCTTATGCCTGGCTAGGCGCTTGGTTGCCATCGCCGTGGACTCATCAGGGCTACGGATTGGACCGTCTGGTCGGTCACATGTACATGACCCTGGAAGGCATCTTCGGTGTACCGCTCGACGTCGCGGCGACGTTTATCATTCTTTTTACCATTTACGGCGCGGTGCTTGAGCATTCGAAAGCGGGCGAGTTCTTCGTGAATTTCTCAATGGCGGCAACTGGCGGAAAACGAACGGCGGCCGGCAGAACCGTCACCCTCGCATCCTTTTTGCTCGGCGGGCCGTCAGGATCCGGTGTGGCGACGACGATTACGCTCGGCTCGGTAGCGTACCCGCTGCTGGCAAAAGCCGGGTATGACAAAGATTCTGCGGGCGGCCTTTTGTCCGCCGGTGGAATCGGCGCGATTATCTCGCCGCCGGTGCTAGGCGCCGCTGCCTTTCTGATCGCCGAGTTTCTCCGCATCTCGTATCTCGAAGTCATTGCGTTGGCGGCGATCCCCACGTTGCTTTTTTACTGGTCTATTTTTGTCATGGTCGAGCTCGACGCCCATAAGTTCGGCGCACGGCCGGTGACGGTGGAAACGGAAGGCGTCTGGAGCCTGACGCGGAAGTACGGTTACCATTTCATTTCACTGGTGGCGATCGTCATTTTTATGGTCTGGGGCTACACCGCGATTTCGTCGGTGGTTTACGCGATCCTCGTCTCGGTCGTCTTGAGTTTCTTGCGGCCCGAGACGGCGCTCACTCCGCCTCGTCTGTGGCGCGCTCTGATCGACGGCAGCACAGGGGTGCTATCCGTTGCCGCCACTTGCGCGACGGCAGGAATTATCGTCGGCGTGGTAACGCTCACCGGTCTCGGACTCAAGTTCTCCATGATCATCTTGACAATGGCGGGAGGCAATCTTTTTCTCACCATACTCTATACCGGCCTGGCCGTTTGGATTCTCGGCCTGGCGATGCCGGTGACCGCCTCTTACATTATTGCTGCAGTCATCACCGCGCCGGCAATGATCAAATTGGGCGTGCCCGACTATGCCGCGCACATGTTCATCTTCTATTATGCCGTGCTCTCCGAAGTGTCGCCGCCGACGGCGCTCTCGCCGTTTGCTGCCGCGGCAATTACCGGCGGTAATCCGTACAAAACCACCATGATGGCATGGAAGTATACGCTTCCCACGTTCTTGGTGCCGTTTATGTTCACCTTGCATCCGGACGGCGCCGGCCTGCTTCTCAAAGGCCCGTGGGAGAATGTCGTTTGGACGAGCGTGACCGCGGCGCTTGGATTGGCTGCGCTCGCAGCGGGACTTACCGGTTGGATGCTGATGAAAACGACTTGGCTGGAGCGCGGTTTATTGCTCGCCGCCGGGTTGGTATTGGTCTACCCGAGTCTGATTCAGGACGTCATCGGCTTGGTCCTGTTTGCGTCTGCCGGGTCCCTGCAGTACTTCCGCCGCCGCTCCGGCGGTGAAACCTTGCCGGCGCACTAAAAGGCAAAAGGTCCTATCGTGTGGCCATAGTGATCTTAATTTGCGATATCTTTTGATATCGACGCGTTCGTAACCGAAACGGATTCCGGGATCAAGAACCAATCGAGTTGTTTATTCGGCCGCGCCGCACATCGAATTCGACACGCTCGACTCGCCCGGCAATTCGAGCCCAGTTCTCGATGATTTGCGTCATTTGCTAGCGCCGTCTCGGCCTTTATCCCGTCGCATTCCGTTTGGCTGCTGTCCGGCCGGCTTGGTTCGTGGGTCTCACTGTTCTCGGCAGAGCGATGCCGGACGCACGTTTGACGTGCACAGTGGCCTTGATGTCGCCACCGACGAGATAACGAATGAAGTATTCTCATGAGGCGTGCGGTCGTTCATTGGATTCCTCAACATGAACCGATCCGACGGTCGTTCAGGGTTGACGCCATGCTTTAGTCCTTGGGCAGCGATCGGCGCGTGGTGACGCTTGCAGCCGCGACGCATATCGAAGATCGAACCGAATATTATGCGTCGTTGATTTTCTGACTACCGTCCTTCATGTGTTCGGGTAACCCGAACGCCTCGCCTTCAACGCAACCGGTTCATGGTTCTTCTTTTAGCGGGCCAAAAGCTTTTGGCGAGCGCCGGTGCTTGGTTCCGGCTTCATAGGCCGATGTGATCTCGAACAGCGTCGCTTCATCAAACGGACGACCAAGAAATTCCATGCCGACTGGAATTTGATCGGGTTTGGGGCCGTCCAATCGGCTGCGATTGGGATCGTTGGCGTCGGGGATACGGTCGTAAACTTCTCGGGTGAAACCCGCCGGCACAACAATGGCGGGGAAGCCACTTACCGGACTCAAGTTCACGCTCCAACTGCTGCCGGCGCCGCGCCACAGATCTAAATCGTTTTTCAGTTTGGTCTCGCCCGGCAATAAATTCGGATCGGAAAGTTCCGTGCCGGCCTTCAATACCCGTGGTTCGGTGTGCGTGTCATAGACTTCTGGGGTGCGGTTGGCTAACACCGTATGCGGCGGAATGGTGCTGTAGGGATACACCAGCGCGTCGAGGTTATTATCCGCCATGACTTTGTAGAGAATCCGTTGAAGGTTTTGCATGCGTAAGATGTGGCTCGTGTGCGCCGGAGTCTCGAGGGTTTTTGCCTTGGCGCCAAATGCATTCTGCAGCACCGGCAGGTCGCCGGAGAAGGTTTTGGTCGCGAACATGTCTTCGACGCTGCGAAATTTGGCATCGCCGCGCTGGCGTAAATAAAGATTCATCGCGTACTTGCCTTCTTCACCGCGGCGCTGCCCGGCGATCATGCGCAGATTAACGCCGCGCATACCGGTCGGCAGCGTTTTCGGATCATCGCTGATTTCGACCATGCGATCGATGGGGTCGGATCCGGACGCGACGGCGCTTTTGAAAGTCTGCGTGAAGAAGCTCGGTTCATAAGACGCCATGATCTCGGCGATGGCGCCGTCAAAATTTACCGGATCGACGATGGTGGCGCCGAGACGCTTCATGTCGGCGATCGCCTGATTGGCAATGCGGATGCTGTCGCGGTCGGCGATGGTTGCTTCGATCATGAACTCGCGGACTACGCCTAAACGTTTACCCGCAAGCGATTTTCTGCCGGCGTAATTTCGGTACGGCACCGGTTTTTTACCATGCGCCGGCGCCGTTACATGATCGCGCGGGTCGGCGCCCGCGACGACTTCGAGCACCGCCGCGGTATCCTGCACGGTGCGGCACATCGGTCCGCCGCGGTCGCGCGAGAATGACAAAGGAATGATTCCCGCGCGGCTTACCAGTCCCTGCGTAGCGACCATGCCCACCAGCGCATTCGCGGTGGATGGAAAACGCACGGAGCCGGAAGTGTCCGTGCCGAGCGCGCACATCGCCAGATTGGCCGCCACGGCAGCGCCAGACCCAGCGCTGGAACCACCCGGAACGCGCTTGGTGTCGTATGGGTTGCAAGTCTGGCCGCCGAGCGCGCTGCGCGCGATGCTGGCCGGCGCGTACTCATCCAGATTGGTCTTGCCAAGAAAGATCGCGCCGGCGGCGCGAAGCTTTGCAATCATCGTCGCATCCTGCGGCGGTTTATCGTTGGCATAATCCGCGGCTGCGCCCGCGGTGGTCCGCATATCCACGGTGTCGTAGTTATCCTTGATCGCGAAAGGAATACCATGCAGCGCTCCAACCAATCTGCCGGTGCGCGCGAAGTGCGCGTCCTGAGCCTTGGCCACTTCGAGCGCATCCGGCAATTTCGGATCGTTATCGGCGCTATCGGTCTTGGAACGTTTACCGCGAATATTGAGGGTCATATAAGCGTTCAGCTGACCGGCATTTTCGATCGGTGTCAGATCACCAAGCATCAGTCCGGTGGCAGGATCGACGTCACCTTTCACACAGATGCCGTTATAAGCCTCGATGCGCTTAAAATAGAATTGCACGAGTTGGGTCGCGGTGATTTGTTTGGCGCGAATGGCGCGATGCACGTCGGCAATGGTCGCCTCTTCGAGATGAAAGCGACTCGAGGGTGCGCCGGCCGCACGGACATTGCCGCGCCCTAAGGGGAACAGCATGGAACCGATACTCAGCAGCGCAATGCTTCGAAACGATAATCGAAAATTCACAACACGTCCTCCTGCGATTTGCTTAGCGAACACTAGCCTCAGCGAGAGTAGCTCGTCAATGAAAATTATTTCGCCGACAGTTTCGAGGTATAGCAGTTGAGGGAGAGTGTAAAGTTAAACGTCGTCAATCGATTCAAGGCATGCAGAATTGAATTCGAAGTAGATGCGGAACTGGAGGATGACGTTGCAACAAACTTGATTCGGCGATGGGTCTTGGACGAATACTCGAGGGACGATTGCTTTAACTCTATTTAGTTTTGGCCCTTTGCCCGCGCCGCCATCCATGCGGCGACCAGGGCTCCGATGACGGCCGCACCGTGCACTGCCGCCATCGGCACCCAGGTGCCGTCGGCGAGCAGGCCGGTGAGCTGCTGCAGCGCCGCTGGCCAGAAAAATTGCGAGAACACGACCGCGCCGGACGCCGAGCCGGACAGCTCGGGATCGACCGCCATCGCGCCGGCTTGAGCATAGGGCATGGAGAGACCCTGGGCGAGGCTCACGAAGGTGCCCGGAATGTAGAGCGCGGCCATGGAGATGCCGCCGAAGTAAAACCAGGCGACCAGCAGCGCGCCGTTGACCACGCCGATTACGCCACCGAGGATGGTCATGAATTCGATGGAGCGTTTCGCACCGATGCGGCCCGAGATAAAACTGCCGGCCATGAAGCCGATCGGAAAGGCGAAGAACCACCAGCCGATCTTGGCAGGATCGGCGCCGAGATGCTCGGCGGCGAGAAACGAGGCCGCTGTCGCCTGAGTGTAAAAGGCCGCGGACATCAGTCCCGGTTGCAGCATGAAACCGACGAAACGCAGGCGCCGGAGCAGCGACTTGTAACCGGCAAATACGCTCCGCGGCGCCGCGGCGCTCTGAACTCGAGTTTCCGGCACACCAAAGATCACCGCGAAGATCACTAACAACCCGACCACGGACGCCAACACGAACAGCGCGCGCCAGCCAAAGGCGGCGGTCAACTGGCCGCCCACCGGCGGCGCAAACATCGGCCCCAGCACGTAGGCGGCAGTGAGATAAGCGATCACCTGGGCGACGCGCTCCTGGCCGTAGACATCGCGGGCGATGGCGCGCGCCAGCACGACGCCGCATCCCGCGCCGGCTCCCTGCAGGATGCGGCCCGCGAGCAGCATCGGCATATTCGGCGCGACCATGCAGGCGGCCGCGCCGCAGGTAAACAGCACTAACCCGGCTAGAAGCACGCGCTTGCGGCCGAGGCGGTCGGACAAACCGCCATAGGCCACCGTAAAGAAGGCCATCGACAGCATCGCGAGCGACATCGTGAGCTGTGCCACGCCGGTCGAGACGTCGAAGGCATCCTTCACCGCCGACATGGCCGGAATGAACAGATGAAGCGAGAGCGGCCCGATGAAGGTGACGGAAAGGAGCGCGACGAAAAAATACCAGCGCGGGCGGAACGGAATGGTCATGTTTGTACTAATCACAGAATGGTTGAGACAGATCTAGTTTCCATCGTCGTTCAGCCGCCGGCGCGCCCACCATCTCAATTCACCCGGATTAGCTCTAATGAATCTCGCCGGCCGGGATCTCGCTGACCAACTATTGAAGGGCAGTCTTTTATTTCGGCGCTCTTGCCCGCCAATCCAGCATCGGAGCGCCTAATCGGATTCGATTCTCTGCCGCTTATCCGCTGTTGGCTGAAATCGCGCGATCGCTGCGTTTTTTCGACGCGCAGCTTTGCCGGCCCGTCGGTTTTACCAGATCCAACCGTTTTTGTCCTATCCATCGAGGGACGCACTTTGCGCTCTACTGCGGTCAGATTATTCAAAAGGCGGCAAGCAGAATCACGAATAGCGGTCTCCCGGGCGTATTAAGCTGTAAATTCTCTTGACTAGTCTACTGATGAACAAGTAGGAACAGAAAGTCCATGCCCCGGAGGTATTTCTGGCGATGATGAAAAAATTATCGATTTTAGCCGGCGTGCTTCTGTTCGCTTTCTCGAGCGCTGTAGGAGCGCAGGAAAAGATCCGCATCGGCATCGGTTCGGTGAGTCTGCAGTCGGTGCTGCCGTTTATCGGCAAGCAGCGCGGAATTTTTGCCAGGTACAACCTCGTCCCTGAAATTATCTACATTCCCGGCGGTTCGACCAATGTTCAAGCGCTGATTTCCGGTAATCTGGATCTTTCACAGCTCTCAGGCGCACCTGGAGCCGCGGCCAATCTAGAGGGCGCCGACATTATTTACATTCTCGGCTTGTTGGATAAGTTGAACTACCAACTGATCACACGACCGGAAATCAAAAATATCGAACAGCTCAAAGGTAAAAGATTCGGCATCAGCAGGTTTAGCTCATCGGCGGATTTCGGGCTGCGCGCCTTGCTAAAAAAAGTCGGCGTCGATCCGATTAAGGATGTTACGATACTTCAAATTGGCGATGAGCACGCTCGCCTCGCAGCGGTAAAGGCCGGTAATATCGACGGAACCGTCATGAATGCGCCGTTTGGCGCGGAAGCAGAAAAATTGAAACTGAATGTCGTAGCGGATTCGGTGAAGATGGGTATTCCATTCTTCAACACCGGGTTGCTGGGTAGCAAGAAGTTTTTCGATCAGAACGAAGCAAAAGTCCTCAACTTCCTTCGCGCCTACCTTGAATCGATAAAAGTTTTCAAGACCGAAAGAGAATACGCCGTCAAATCGACCGCTCAGTTCACTCGGGTTAACAACATTAAAGCGATCGAGGAAGGATATGACTATTTCAAAGAGCAGCTTCGCAATGTGCCGTATCCGTCAGCGGAGGCGATGCAGGCAGTGGTCGCGCAATTAGCCGAGACAAATGTCAAAGCGAGGAAAATCGATGGCAAAGCTTACGTCAACGATCGTTACCTGAGGCAACTCGAAGATGAAGGATTCGTAAAGAAGCTCTGGGAGAGCAAGTAGTACCGGTAACAAAGAGATTTGCGATTGGAAAGACACAGGAGGAAAGAGCACATGCTGGCGATGGTCTCGTTTGTTTTCATCTTCTTCCTGTCTCATGCTGCTCCAGGGGCCGAAGCCGACGCGCAACGTCAATTAGTCGAGGGCGCCAAGAAGGAAGGCAAGTTAGTCTTTTATACGTCGGTCGAAACCGAGTTCGCGCGGCTGTTGACCACCGGCTTCGAAGCAAAATATCCGTTCGTCAAGACCGACATCTTCCGCTCGAATCACGAGCGAATCTTTAGCCGGTTGAACGTCGAGCGAAAGGCCGGCACGTTCGCCGGGGATGTGCTCAGCGTCGGCGAATTCGAAACTTACCACATGCAAAAGCGCGGGCTGCTGACACCTTACAAGGCGCCCTCCGCCGCCGTTTACCCCGAAGGATTCAAGGATCCGGATGGTTACTGGACGGATTTTTACGACAATCTAATTGTCAGCGCTTACAATACCACGAGAGTCAAGCGCGAAGAGCTGCCTAGAAATTATGAGGATCTGCTACATCCGCGTTGGCGCCGCCGCATGGTGCTTGATCGCAACGAGGATCGCTGGTTTGCCAACATGCTTCATCATATGGGAGAAAAAAGAGGCATGGAGTTCATGCAGGCGCTGGCGAAACAAGAAGTGGCCATCCGCTCGGGGCGTTCGCTGATCACCCAACTAATGGCCGCGGGAGAGTTCGACTTGCAGATCGTTGCCTACTGGTATCGGCCCTATCTGATGAATAAACAAGGAGCGCCGGTAGATTGGTTTTCTCTGGAGCCCGCATTCGTCGCGCTGCATCCGATCAGCATCATCGAGCGGGCGCCGCATTTAAACACAGCGAAGCTTTTCATTGAATATGTGCTTTCCGAAGAGGGGCAGCGCTTGCTGGCAAAACGGGGACGGGAGCCGGCACGTCCGGGTATCAGGCCGGAAGGATATCC
>DASUVS010000391.1:0-13698 GCA_036378835.1 Binatia bacterium
GACCGCGTGGGCGTGCTCAATAAACGCATCCGTCCAGGCGGAGTCTCCTGAGAACAAAATGTGCTTGCCCTTGTAACTAACCTTCAGCGCAAGCGATACGTCGTTTACCTGATGCGGCACGCGGAATGGAAATACCTGAACTCCCTCAATAGTTGACGTTTTCCCAGGCTCTAAAACGTGGAAGCAGGTAGTGGTAAGAGCTTCGGACTTGGTCCCCCTGCCGTACATGAGGTCAAACAGGTTAAGAACCTTTTCTTCGGTTCCCACCGGCCCAGCCACATGCAGCGGCTTTTCGCGGCTTTTTTCGTACAAGTATTCGATGAAGAAAAAAGGCAGGCCGCCAAAGTGATCGCCATGCAAGTGGCTAAGCAAGACGACGTCGAGTCGGCCGGAATCAAATCCAAGCTTTTTCATTGCGAGCAGGGAAGTGGCACCGCAATCGAGCAAGAAAACGCGGTCCGGGTCATCGATTAGATAGGCACTTTGATTACGGCCGCCGCTGCCGAATGCATCGCCGCAGCCCAATATATGAAGCTTCATTGCTCCCTCCGAAATCTATCGTCCAGTTAAGCCGCTGGTGTTTACGAGTCAAGGCGCGGAAGCGCTGACCCGGTATCCAACCCTCCCATAGGGCGACCCCGAGCTATTTCATTGCTTTTTGATTTCCCGGCGACTAAATTGACCAGGTGCCAGTCCACAAGCGCCCCTTTTTTGCCTCCTACAGCACGAGTCTCTGGGTGCGGTTTCTACGGTTTAATCTCTCGTCGCATAAAAAGCTGGAATTCGACCTTGGGAAAGTCGGTCTAACACCGCCACAATTCTACGTCCTCGCAACTATAGGTTACGCCGGGAGCCTCCCGTTTGGCGAGATCGGCGCTAAGATGATGGTCACAGTCAGTAATCTAACCGGTATCGTTGACCGCCTGGAGCAAAAAAAACTCGTCTTACGAAAGCGCGACGGCACCGACCGCCGCGTTGTTCACGTGACACTGACCGAGAAAGGGGCATCCTTATACAAAACCGCAATTCCTCTGTTCGAGAGAAGTGTCTCGGAAATATTCTCCTCGCTAGATCTGCCGCGTCAAAAAGAGCTCTCTGCCTTGCTGCGAAATCTGAATCACGCCGACTATCCGGCGTTACCTTAGTTTGTTGACACACCGGTTTGTTCGGCGCTATACAATTAAAGCCTTAAGCATTTAGTCCCGAGGAATTGCAGTCTAATACCTCCGTCATACTGTGCACGACGAATCAAACAAGAAACTCGGCCTCCAGCGGGTCAAGAAATGGCTTTACGCCAAAGGTCTAGACGAGCGCAGCAGTGGCTGTGTTTTATGCGGGTCCTGTTATGGACATGGTCCGGCCAATCCGATGGAAGACATTCCCGGCCCTAAAGAGAAATGTCCTCCCTACGAGTTTTATCGTTTCCAACGGCACACCCCCAAGTCGCGTTGGTTGATGGCGCAGCGTGTCTTTCACGGGCTTGACCCGATCACACCGGAACTGAAAGAAATTATCTACAGTTGTACAAGCTGCCTGATGTGCCAGGAGCTTTGCGGCGTGCGCAATGACGGTTACGGCCCATGGGATATTACGGTTGCGATGCGGGAGCAGATCACTGAGGAAGAGGGTCCGATTGATGCCCATCGCCGGCTGTACCAAAATTTGCGGCAATACGATAATCCCTGGTCGGAATCGAGGGCCGAACGCGGTTCTTGGGCGGACGGACTCGGGCTTAACAAAATTCCTCACCGCGGCGCGCCGACGCTGTTGTTCGCCGGCTGCTCGGCCGATCAAGCAAGCGGTCGCAATGGCGTTGTGGCCTTGGCCAAGCTGATGCAAAAGGCGGGCGAGGACTTTGCGATCCTCGGCGATCAAGAAAAATGCTGCGGACTGCACGCTTATGACCTTGGATTTCGGCGCGAGTACGACCGTCTGCAGCAAGAAAACCTGGCAATAATCGCGAAGGCCGGAGTTCGTACGCTGGTAATTACTTGCGGTAGCTGTCAGCGCATGTGGCGCGAACATGTCAAAGTTGATGGCACCGATTTCAAAGTTTTACATGGCGTGGAATACCTGCAAGCCGCGTTGCAGGCGGGTCGATTAAAGATCACCACACCGCTCCGAAAAAGGGTCACCTACCACGACTCCTGCCATCTAGGGCGAGGTTGCGGGATTTACGAAGCCCCGCGAGCCGTTTTGCGAGCCATTCCCGGACTCGAGTTCGTGGAAATGAAGCGGAATCAACGGTGGGCATGGTGTTGTGGCGGCGGTGGCGGCGTTCCTGAAGCCGATCCGGACCTCGCTCGATGCAGCGCATCCGATCGTTTGCGTGAGGCGAAGGAAACCGGCGCCGAATTGGTTTTGACTTCCAGCGCTCTCTGCCAGCGCTCATTTAAGGCGCTCGAACAACCTGCTCTGCCGATCCAAGATCTGATCGAGTTTGTCGGCCAGGCTGTTTGACAATGCTCAAAGAAGCTCATTTTACACCACAGAAAATGCTTTCGATGCTCGGGTTGAAAGCCGATTCTCTTGGTCCTTATGCCTTGGTTCCTGGTCCCAAGGAGAGAAGCCAATTGCTATTGGCGATGTTGGATCAACCGCAAAAAAACTTCACTTTCTTAGATTACGAGATGCATACGGGAACTCTGGACGGGAAGAGAGTAACGGTGGGTAATGGCGGGCGCTATGCTCCTGACACAGCGATTACCACGGAAATTCTTTGCGGCGCCGGTGCCCAAGCGCTGATCCGAGTTGGAAGTTGCGGTTCGTTGCAGGAACACGTGAAGATTGGCGATCTGATCATCGTGACCGGAGCTCTCCGCGGTGAAGGCACATCGCCCTATTACGTAGCACAGAGTTTTTCCACCGTGGCACACCCCGAGATCGTCGAGGCATTGAAAAGAGCCGCGGCAAGCCTTCAGGTGCGCTTCCACGTAGGCTGGATCTTTACAACTGACGCATTATTCCAGGAAACCCCGGAATTGATTGCGCAACTCACACAGCAAAATATTTCGGGCATCGACATGGTGACCTCGGTTTTTCTCACAGTCGCGCAAATTCGCAAGAAAAAGGCGGCTGCCATTCTCGCGGTGTCGGATGAATGTTTATTCGGTAAGTTCGGATTTCGTGACCCTTTGTTTCTCAAAGCCGAAGAGGAAATCATCGCGGTCGCCCGCGAAGCTCTCAAATATTTTTAGCCATTACACTTGGCAGATCTGCTATGACGTCGGTACAAAGTCCGCTTTTTGAGCCGGTTCTGTGGGAAAGGGGCGGATTCCGAATTCTCGATGAGGTCTGCCTTCCCGAGCAGATCCGCTATATCACGGTTACTGACGTTTCCCAGGCAATCAATGCGGTGCGCGAGATGAAAACGCGCGCATTCGGCCAAGTCCTCACGTTCCTTTATAGCGGTGCCCTGCTGGCACAAAACTATCATCGACAGGAAATCTTGCCGCTACGAGAGTCAATCGATCGAATGACCGAGGCTTTCTGCCGGGCACGACCGACATTCGATTTCGACGGTCTTTGCCAACATTTCAGCGAATGGTTTGACAAGCTGCCGGAAGGGGTCGGTGCCGGTGAGTGGATCAGCGAGCGGGCTTGTGATTTCGCCGCGCAAATCGTCCGTGCCCGGGGCGCAAGAGCCAAGCGAGTCGCCGAGCTTCTGCCAGATGAGGCGCGGGTTCTGACCCACTGCAATATGAGCGGAGAACTGCTGGCAACAGCGCAGCATTGCGCGGTCATGGGCAAAGAGTTCGCGGTTATCGCCACGGAAACCCGGCCGTACCTGCAGGGCGCCAGACTGACTGCGTGGGAGCTTGCACGAGCAGGCGTTCGCGTCTCACTGATTCCCGATTGTGCGATTGCCCAGGTGATGGCTAAAGGCGAAGTCAATGCAATCGTCGTCGGTTCGGATCGTGCGGCACAGAACGGCGACGTCATCAATAAAGTTGGAACCTATTCCCTGGCCATTATGGCCAAGCAATATGGCGTTCCATTCCACGTTCTGGTTCAAGATCCCCGTTCCTTGGCTCAAGGGAGTGATGTGGCGATTGAAGAAAGACCTGGCTCAGAACTGCTTACCTTTCAAGGGCATCAGCTGATAGCGAACAACAGCATCGCCGTGCGTTATCCTGCCTTCGATGTCACGCCGGGAGCGCTGATTACGAATTTCATAGGGTTTGATGATGTTTACACACCCGAAAGTTTTCGCCGAAAGTACCAGCGAAGAGCCGCGGCAACAACATCAACAGCGAGTGAAAGCAAGTACCTGCTGGTCTATGGCATACCGCCGTTAGATCAGGGGGATCACTTAATTGGTGCGCTCAAAATAGAGCAAGCCAGTCGTTTCTTGATTCCCGAGATGCGGCCGCAGATGTGGGGTGTTCATTTTGTCGCGCCGGCTCTGTTGAAGCACGATGCGCCCACTACTCTGATCTCGGACAACATGATGGGAATCTTCTTCGCCCGGGGCGAAGTCCGTAAGCTCTACCTCTACCATAGCCTGCTCGACGGGCAGGGAGCTATGGGCATCTGTGGCTCGCTGTTGGCGCTTGGTTTGGCGCGCGCTCATGCCGTACCGGTTGAACTGCTGGCCTCAGATTCAGTTAAGCGATCGACTGTAGATACCGATGTTTCGACGTTCATGGGGAAAACGATTTGTCCCCCCGGAGCCTCGGTATTTCCCCTTGAAAGAGAAGTCATGCCCTTGGAGATGCTTAAACGAGCTTGAGACTACGCATGATGAAAAAGCTTCAAGGAGAGATGATCAAATGGGGCAAGCTGCTGTTTGACCGGCATCTAATCAGCGGCTGGGGGGGGAATCTCAGCTGTCGGATTGGAGAGAACGAGTTCCTGATCACCGGCCGTCATGCGCCGCTTGGCTTTTTGACGACCGAGGATTTGGTGCAGATCGATGGCTCTGGCAGGCCGCTTAACGGAGAGCATCCCGCATCGAGCGAAACGCCGTTGCATTTGGCTGTGTATGCAGCCACCGGCACGGACGTCATCGTTCATGTTCATCCGCCGATGGTCCTGGCATTTTCATTAACCCACGATCATTTTGTTCCTGTGAGTTTCGAAGAGAAATATACCATCGGCGAAGTTCCTATCATCGCCCAAGATACACCGACGGTAACAAAGCCCGAGAGGTTCGCGGAAGAATTAAAGTACCGGCCGGTCGGCATCATCAAGGGTCATGGCACCATTGCTATCGGTAAGAATTTCCAAGAAGCGTTCTTGCTTACCGATTTACTGGAAGAAGCTGTGCGTTGCCGGTTCTTCACGAACATTCGAGGTGAGTCGGACGTGTTGATTGCCGATCAAAGGAAACGACAAGAAGGTCTCGTCGAAACACAAACCGGTAAATCTTATGTGCTGTTCTCGGAAGAGCACATGTCGGCGCTGGTCCACCGCGCCAATCATGACTCTCAGTTCCGTTCTCAAGGGGAAGAGACCGGCCTCTCCACGTCCCTGACGCTTTTTCTTGAAGACAGAGCCGCAGCCTGGACCGTCTATTTTGATCGTGGCGAGATCACACACCTTGATTCAGATGATCGTGGTGAGTTTCTGATCAGCGGCACGGAAGAGTGGTGGAGCGCGGTGTTTGGCGCCCGCATCGATCCTTTTCTGGCGACTCAGCACGGCAAATTGAAACTCGAGCGCGGTGAGCTGGCGCAGCTCGCGCGCTGGTACAAACCTTTTCAGAGGGCGTTTTCGCTGTGGCAAACCATATTGATTCAGTAGGATTTTTCGCCGCGGAGCTGCTCGATCAAGCGGCACGGCAGCATCCGAACAAAATCGCCGTCATTGATAAGGAAGAAGCCCTAAGCTTTGCGGTTCTTAACCGACGGGTGCATGCCCTAGCCGGGCACTTACAGAGCGAAGGCATTCGACAGAGCGATCGGGTCGGCGTGCTGTCACCGAACTGTGCGGCAATTCCGCTGATTTATTTTGCCAGTCAGAAAATCGGCGCGGTTAACGTGCTCCTTGATGCACGGTTAAGGGGCAAGGAGTTACAGGAGGTCTTGCGGGATGCGGATCTGAAGCTGCTGGTTATCCATCAACAGCTGAGCTCCGAAACTATTACTGTCCTCGAAGAGCTCACCCGGGTACCGGTATGGATTGTCCAAGGCGGCGGAGAAGAGGCATTTGAAAATCGCTATGCCGCACCGCCTCGATCGGCGCTGTCGCCGCGACCGAATCCTGACGATGATGCGCTTATCCTTTATACTTCGGGAACTACGGGCGAACCCAAAGGCGTGGTTCTAAGCTACCGCAACCTGGCGCAGTATCCGCGTGTCATGACCGAGATGGGCATTACCGATTCGAGCACGATCCGAGGCTGCATCCTGCCGATGTCGCACATTGTAGGCCCATTGGTATGCAACGAAGTAGCGGACAAAGGTTTCACACTTGTCATCTTCGATCAAATTAATCCGGTCACCTTATTAGAGGGCATTCAGAAATATCGCATCAGTGTTTTCGAAAGCGTGCCGATTATCTTTCAACTCTTATTGGGGGTGCGCAACTTATCAAACTATGACACGAGCAGCTTGAAGATCGCCGCTATGATGGGGACCACCGTTCCGTTGCCGCTCCTGCGCGCCTTTCATTCAGCTCAGCCGCACATCGCAGTTATCCAGGGCTACGGTTTGACCGAGACCTCGCCGATGATCACCCTGGTTGAACCGGACAAAGCCGAAGCCAAGATCGGAAGTATCGGCCGTGCAGTTCCGGGAATTGAAGTTAAGATCATCGATAAATTTGGCAGGGAAATGCCGATCGATGAACCCGGAGAAATCATTACGAGAGGTCCCCATGTGATGAAAGGATATTTTCGCAAACCAGAAGCCACTGCGGCCCGCATTCGTGACGGCTGGCTTTACACCGGTGATGTCGGCAAACGCGATTCGGACGGTTACCTGACCCATCTCGGCCGAGTTGACGATATGATAATCACCAGCGGCCTAAATGTGTATCCAGCGGAAGTCGAGAACCTGATCTACAGCTTTCCGAACGTGCAAGAGACCGTCGTCTTCGCCATCCCTGATCCGAAGCGGGGTCAGGTGATTGGCGCTGCTGTCGTGCCTCGGCCGGGCAAGACAATTGCGGCAAAAGAGTTGCTCATTTTCCTGCGCGGCAATCTGGCAAATTTCAAAGTGCCGCAAAAAATCGCCATTCGTGATTCGCTGCCGCGCACATCTTCGGGGAAAGTCATTCGTGAGCCAGACACATTGCTGTCGAACTGATTATCGCGACGGCTTTCTGAAAAATAGTGGAATCGCCTTCAGCCGCGGTTAGAGCAACGATGCCGGTCTTAGCTCATTCCTGATGGCCGCGGCTCGACCCCGCGCATGTTTGCTCCAGGTAAATTCAACGGGTAGACTGCTACCAGTGAACGCAAAAATCAAAAACCAGGCCAGTCGAAAAGCGCCTGGATCCAGCAAAGATGCCCGGTCAAGAGATAACCTGCGTAAGATTATTCTAATCGACGGTCATTCCCTCGCGTTTCGCGCCTTTTTTGCACTCCCTGACACGCTGATCACATCTTCCGGACAGGTGACCAATGCCGTCTATGGGTTCACCTCGATGCTGATAAAGCTATTGGCCGACGAACGGCCGCAAGCTGTGGTTGTCTGTTTTGATAAAGGCGCGCCGCAGTTCCGCCTCGATCGTTACGCCGCCTATAAAGCGGGTCGCGCGGAGACTCCGGACCTCTTCCGGCAGCAGCTGCCGTTGATTCGCGAGGTGCTTCAAGCGTTGCGAATTCCGATTGTCGAGCTCGAAGGCTACGAAGCCGATGACCTATTGGCGACGCTTACAAAAAACTGCCGCGGTGAGGGCTGCGAAGTAATCGTCGTCACCGGTGACCGAGACATTCTCCAGCTCGTAGGCGATGGCGTTTCGGTGATCATGACTCGCCGCGGGATCTCCGATGTCATCCGTTATGACGCACCTACTGTCACGGAACGCTACGGCGTCGCCCCGGATCAATGGCTCGACTTCGTGGCGCTCAAGGGCGAACCCTCCGACAATCTTCCCGGTATTCCGGGCGTGGGCGACAAGACTGCGGCTCAGCTCGTCCGAAAATATGGCGATATTGAAGGCATCATCGCGCATGCGGATGAGCTTACGCCCAAACTTCGCGATTCGCTTAAAGCGCACGCCGAGCAAGTGCGGATCAATAAAGAGCTCGGGCGTCTGCTGAGTGATGTCGCACTCGAATTGGATTCGGTCAAACTTTGTCTCGAACGCTGGGATGACGAAGAAGTTCGAAAGCTCTTTACGTCACTGGAATTCCGCAGCTTGCACGAACGTTTGAGAGCGCTGAACATGCATATTTCAGCGCCTATGGCCGCGGCGCTGGAACTAAAATCAATTTCGGACTTGACGTCGGCGGACGAAATCAAACGAGAGGGCGCCGCCGCCTTGGCTTGGAACGAGAACTGGCTCGCTGTTTGTGACGGGCCTGGCGAGACGCACACGCTTGGCACGAGCGCAGCAATACACCGACTGGCGGATTTTTTTCAAGATCCTGCAAGGCTGAAGGTGGCTCACGACGCCAAGTCCATCTACCGGTTAGCCTTGGGTGGTGGGATCGAAATTCACTCGTTGTACTGTGACACCAAGATTGCCGCTTATTTACTGGAACCGGGTTCGGCGTCCGGATATAAGCTGGCTGACGCAGTGAAACGTTATCTCGGTGTCTCGCTCAACGGAAACACGTCCGAACCCGAGATTGGCGAGCAAAGCGATCTTGCCTTCGACGCCGATGACAAAGAGCGGATTGCTCGTGAAGCGGTGGCCGTTCGCAGCATGGTTCCAATACTCCAACAGCAGCTCAAGGACCAAGGGATCTGGGAACTTGCCAGCACCTTGGAATTCCCGCTAGTTGGCGTGCTTGCCAGAATGGAGCATAACGGAATTCTCATCGACCGCGATTATCTTGAAAAGTTCGATGCCGAACTGGGAAACAAAGTAATCGCCCTTGAACGGGCAATTAAGGATTTCGCCGGTGAAGATTTCAAGGTGAACTCGCAGCCACAACTTCAGCGGATTCTCTTCGAAAAACTCGCTCTACCCAAGACCAGAAAAATCAAGACAGGCTATTCCACGGACGCTGCCGAATTGGAGAAGCTCGCCGATGTGCATCCGATTATTCGGGTGTTGCTCGAATACCGGGAAGTATCGAAACTAAAGAGCGGCTTCACGGAGATGCTGCTGGAGTTGATCGATCGCAAAACTAATCGAATCCATACTACTTACGAGCAAACAACGGCTGCCACTGGCCGTTTGTCGTCAACCGCGCCCAACCTGCAAAATATTCCGATACGGGGTGAGCTAGGACGTCAGATCCGCCGCGCCTTTATTGCGCCGCCGGCGCATGTGCTGTTATCAGCGGATTACTCTCAGATCGAGCTGCGTGTGCTCGCGCATCTATCACAGGATGAAACTTTTCTGCAAGCCTTTGCGCAGGGGCATGATTTTCATGCCACCATCGCTGCTAAAGTCTATGGCATTGCTTTAACTGATGTCACCTCGCAGATGCGCAACCAGGTAAAGCAGTTTTCTTATGGTATCGCCTATGGCATGTCCACTTTCGGAGTATCGCAAAGGCTGGGCGTCGCGATGGATGTGGCCGCGAGTTTTGTAGAAGCCTATTATGCGCAATTTCCGAAGGTGAAGGAATTTCTAGCGGCGCAAGTGAATCAGGCCAAGATCGACGGATTTACGACGACCATGTTTGGCCGTCGTCGCTATTTGCCGGAACTAGGCTCATCGAACTTCCGGCTAAGAGCGCTGGGAGAGCGTATGGCGCTCAATACACCGATTCAGGGCAGCGCCGCAGATATCATAAAGAAGGCAATGATCAGTGTGGATGAAGCTCTGCGCAAAGAACCGGTTGCAAAGATGCTGTTGACGGTGCACGACGAACTCGTCTTCGAGATCCCGGTCGAGCACCTTGATTTGGCTCGGGCCTTGATCGAGCAAGCGATGACGCAAGCTGCGGATCTTCGCTGCGGCCTTGTCGTTGATATCCATGTGGGCCCCAATTGGGCTGAAGCTCATGCTTGAGGCTAAAATAATCGTCGAGAAATCGACAGTCCGCTGTGTGAAAAGCGCTGAACGATGGCGCGGATCTGAGTACTCATGGCTTTCTCTCAACGCACACCGCTGCTGATCCTCGTTATTCTTCTGGTACTGCCGCCAGCCTGGATCGGCAGTGCGCTCGGGCAAAGCGGTAATACGAGACAAACCTCGAAGGTTTCCCGCGGGGGGGCGGCCGATGCCGAATTGGCGCGACTGCGCGCCGATGTAATACAGAAGATGAGAGACTCACGGGCGGGAGCCGAAAAGTTAATTGCGTTGCGTGAGAAAGAAGTCGCGAAACTCACCGAGGAGTATGGAAAACGGCGCCAATTTTATCATCAAGGGCTGATTTCAAAAGCGGAGCTAGATCAAAGCGAGCGCTCTCTCGCGGAGGCGATAGCTCGCTTGCAAGACGATAAGAGGCGGCTTGGCGAGCAAGATATCGCGATTACTGAAGCTTTGATGAGGGGCGAGGAGTTGCAATCGCCCGGCTTAGCCGTCGACGGCTACAGCGAGACCGGTTCTCTAATTCGCTTTAACGGTAACGGAGCCTGGACTATTGCTGAGGCGCCCAAAATTCAGAATTTCTTCTTTCAGACCTTCGGTCGCGCCTTACCGATCAGTGCCTATGGTCAAACCGTCATCCATGACCGACTACAGTTCGATCATAGAAACGCTGTGGATGTTGCGCTTCACCCCGACAGCCAAGAAGGCCGGTCCTTGATCTTCCATCTACGTCAAAGCCGGATTCCATTTATTGCGTTTAGAAATGCTGTTTCCGGCTCATCGACCGGTGCGCACATTCATATCGGCAGGCCGTCGCCATCACTTCTAACTGCTATGAGGCGGTGAAGTTCTTGCCATCTCCGCGTACAGATGCCGGGATAACGGCTCACCTCGGATAGTCAAGAGTTTCATGACCGAATTTGTGGTTCCCGGAAAAGCTTCAACGGTGATAGTCGCGAGACCAGGCGCGGGTGGACGCTTTGAAGTTCTCATGACCCGTCGCTCCCCGCATTTGAAGGTTTTGGCGGGATTTTTGGTGTTTCCAGGCGGAGCCGTGGAAGAAGATGACTGCTCGGAGAAAATGTTGGCGCGCTGCCGAGGTTTGTCGCCAATCGAGGCTCAGCGAATCTTAGCCGCGACCATGGCTCCGGAGCAAGCGATGGGTCATTGGGTCGCAGCGATACGAGAGCTGTTTGAAGAAACCGGAATTCACTTTTTTGCCAAGCAAGGGGAATCGCTTGATCCAATCTCGGATAGCCTTCGCGAGCGTCTGGCGGAAAGTCGTGAAGCATTGTGGCAAAGAAGACTGGTGTTGGCGGATTTGCTGGAATCGGAGCAACTCTTTTGCGATGTTGGTCGGTTGACCTACTTGTTTCATCGGATTACTCCGAATCACCACCCGGTGCGCTTCGACACCCGATTTTATGTAAGTTTCCTGCCGCAAGGACAGTCACCCTTGAATTGCTCCGAGGAGGTGGCGGAGAGTGTTTGGCTCGTGCCGCAAGAAGCTCTAAAATTATCCGAGTCGGGAGTTTTCCCAATGATGCCGCCGACGGTGATCGCGCTCCGAGCCCTTGCGGAACTCGGATCCTGGAAAAATTTTATATCTGCTTATCGACTCAAGGTATAAGTCTTAACGATAGCTTAGCCGCACGAATTGCCGTGGTTTGGCACTCGTGGTATCATTCTCGTGTAAGACAAGCAATCGAGTGACAGCCCCCCAATTCTTCAAACCCAGACTAACGCGGTAAACGCAAAGTTACGGATGATGACTGAACCAACTGCCTTTTCTGTACCGGCGACGATCGCGTATTTCTCGATGGATGTGGCGATTGATTCCGACATTCCAACGTACAGCGGCGGTCTAGGCATCTTGTCCGGCGACACCTTACGCTCGGCAGCTGATTTGGGCGTTCCGATGGTCGCTTTCACACTCCTGCATCGAAAAGGTTATTTCGATCAGCGGCTTGATGCCGCCGGTAATCAATTAGAGAGTCCGTCGCATTGGTCTCCGGAAAAGTTTCTCGAGCCATTGCCGCCGCGTGTCTCGGTTTTGATCGAAGGGCGAGAGGTTAAAATACGCGCATGGCAGCATCGCTTTAATGGTGTTATGGGTCACACCGTTCCTTTATTGTTGCTCGATACCGATCTGGAAGAGAACGATTCACGGGATCGAGCACTGACGGATCATCTCTATGGCGGAGATGATCGTTACCGCCTGTGCCAGGAGGCAGTGTTAGGATTGGGCGGCGTGCAGATGCTGCGTGCGCTAAACTACCCGGGCTTCAAAATCTATCACATGAACGAAGGACATTCCGCGCTGGCGACGATTGCCTTACTCGAGCAGCTATCCGCTAATCGTCGTTTCTCTGAGACTGAAATCGAGACGGTGCGGCGCCAATGCGTTTTTACAACACACACGCCGGTTCCGGCGGGTCATGATCGCTTTTCTGCGGAGCTCGTGCACCAGGTATTGGGCGAGAATCGTGACGCGCTGCTACGCCAGTTGGGAGTCATGGACGGCTCGCTCAATATGACCGAGTTGGCGCTGCGATTATCTGGTTATGCCAATGCAGTCTCGATGCGTCATGGCGAGGTCTCGCGCCATATGTTTCCCGGGCACCGTGTCGAGGCGATTACCAATGGAGTTCATGCGGAAGCGTGGATAACAAAACCCATAGCTACGTTATTTGACCGGCACGTACCCGATTGGCGGCGCGACAACTGTTATCTTCGTCATGCGATCGGCTTCCCACCGCAGCAGGTTCGTGAGGCGCACGGCGAGGCCAAAAGAGAACTGTTGCAGCAAGTGCGCTGGCTGACTGGCAGTCAACTCGACGATGCCGTTTTCACTCTAGGTTTTGCCCGACGTGCGACCGCCTACAAGCGTGGCGATCTTCTCTTCACTGATCTGGAGCGCCTGAAAAATATCGCGCGACAGGTGGGACCCTTACAGCTAATTTATGCCGGCAAAGCCCATCCGCGCGACGAGGGTGGAAAAGCCATTATTCGCCGGATCTTTGAGGCAGCGGCAGCTCTGGCCAATGATGTCCGTGTCGTCTATTTGGAAAACTACGATATGGCGCTCGGGAAAATGCTTTGCGCTGGTGTTGACGTATGGCTCAATACGCCGCTGCGACCGCAGGAAGCCTCCGGCACCAGCGGCATGAAAGCTGCGCTGAACGGAGTGCCTAGTTTGAGTGTTCTAGACGGTTGGTGGATCGAGGGTCACATTGAGGGAGTGACCGGCTGGTCTATCGGCGAATTGGGCAGCGGCGATAATGACACGAATGCCGAGGTGAATTCCCTCTATCAAAAATTGGGCGACGTGATTCTACCTCTTTACTATAACGCGCCAGATAAATTCGCCCATATCATGCGTTCGGCGATTGGCTTTAATGGATCCTTTTTCAACACGCAACGAATGATGTTTCAGTATCTCAGAAATGCTTACCTGCCGGCTTGGACTAAGGCCCAAGCGTCGTTACTATAGTTGTTTGTCCCGCGGCCTTTGATAATCCGAACAATGCGCGATTAAACCATTTCGTTCGTTTCCAGTTGTAAATGCAAATCCATCGCTAAGGTGGTTGGTCGGTATTT
>DASUVS010000392.1:0-32184 GCA_036378835.1 Binatia bacterium
CCAGATCTATAACCGCTTCAAAGATTACACGATGCTACTGCCGGATTGGTACGTAGCGAACCTCGAACTCTGCGAAAATTTCGGCCATATCGCCGGAAACATCGTGGAGTGCGGAGTATGGAAAGGCGGGATGAGCGCTGGAATTGCCTATTTGCTTGGTGACCAGCGCGCCTATTATCTCTACGATAGTTTTGAAGGACTCCCAGCCGCTGGGGATGAAGACGCTATACGCGGTATCGTGGCTTCGGCCAAGAGTTGGGAAGGGAAATTGAAGGCGTCTCAGGAGCACGCGAATGAGGCGATGAAGCTGTCTGGCGCAAAACGCGTTACGATTATCAAGGGATGGTTTGGTGAAACCTTGTCCACTTATGACGCTGGGCCGATTGCAATTCTTCGGTTGGACAGTGATTTCTATTCGAGTGTCATGGACTCTTTAATCAACCTTTGGCCTCATGTGGTCACTGGTGGGCTCATAATCCTTGACGACTACTACACCTGGAGCGGGTGCACCCGCGCGGTCCATGATTTTCTTTCTCACAATGAGCTAAACGAGCCGATTCAGCAATTCCACGAGACGTACGCGTATGTAGTTAAGGAAGCGGATACGAACCAGTCCTCCCGGCGTTGTAATAAAGTGGAGGCTTCGGTTGGAGTGCAGCCTCACTAAAACCCTGTTTTCATGATGGGCTAATCCGACTATCCCGCCGAACCTTTGTGGCGGACAGAATTTAACGTATGGCCGCGATTCTCGCGTGCTTTCCGACTCTGGCTCGGTTGGATTCTTGCTTTGTGCCACGGACAAACGAATGAGTAAGATTCTAGTTGTTGAGCCCTACAAAATCCTACAGCGAGCCATTGCTGTGAGTCTTTTTCCAGAGCATGAAGTTGAGGTGACTGAGCAGGTTCCAGAGATGAGCGCGCTTGAGCAGCGCTCTTATGACGCAGCCATCATCGATGCCGGGGCCCTGCGCGAAAAAAATACCGCCGGCGATCTGAACCGCTGTTTGCAGGACTGGCCAATACCCATAATTTGGCTTGAGGAGAACATTTCAAAGGCCGCGCCGGTGCGCGATCAACTGGTAATTGTGCGGAAGCCGATCGCGCGCAACGATCTCCTCGCAGCGCTGGCTCGCTGTCAGGCGAACGGATCGACCATTCCGCTGAACGAGGCCGGTGAAAAGCTTCGGAATGAACCCGTTTTGGCTGGCACTGAACCCAGGCCAGATTCTGAGCACAGGGCGCGGATCATAGAACTGGTCGATGTCGTCGAAGAAGAACCAACCGCCGGTAAGCAAGATAAGCGGCTGGAGAGAAAGAAACCATAGGCCATGCAACTGGACAAAGCTTATTCGCATAAATTAATCGAGGCGAAGTGGTACCAACATTGGACCGAATTGGGAGCGTTCAAGCCCTCGAAAGGGGACAGTCCTTACTTTTCAATGGTGATTCCGCCCCCCAATGTGACCGGATCACTGCACATGGGGCACGCTCTCAACAACACACTTCAAGACATACTTTGCAGATACAAACGGATGGACGGGTTTCGGGTGTTATGGATTCCGGGCACGGATCATGCCGGCATTGCGACCCAGAATGTTGTCGAGCGTAGCATTGCGGCTGAGGGTCTGACCCGCAATCAGCTCGGACGCAAAAAATTTATCGAGAGGGTTTGGTCATGGAAGCAGCAGGCGGGTAATGCCATCTTGCATCAGCTAAGAGCGCTTGGAGTTTCTTGCGACTGGGATCATGAACGATTCACCATGGATGAAGGCCTCTCGCGCGCCGTGCGTGAAGCTTTCGTGCGGCTGTGGGATGATAAGCTGCTCTACCGGGCGCAAAGACTGATCAACTGGTGTCCTCGATGCAAAACCGCGCTCTCCGACATTGAGGTTATCCATCAGGAATCCGATGGCAATCTCTGGCATATCGGCTATCCATTGGCGGAGGATTCCTCCCGGGAGCTCGTCGTGGCGACCACGCGGCCGGAAACCATGCTCGGTGATACCGCGGTAGCGGTTCATCCCGAAGACGAGCGCTATCAAAATCTCATCGGCAAAAATATCCGGCTGCCGCTGAGCGGACGCATCGTTCCCCTGATCGCTGATCCATTTGTCGATCGTGAATTCGGAACGGGAGCGTTGAAGGTCACGCCGGGTCATGACTTCAACGATTTTGAAATTGGCGAGCGATTCGCTCTTGACAAGATCAGTATTTTCGATGCTGAGGGCCGCATCGATGCCGGGGCGTTTCTGCAACGTGGCGAAACCGGCGAATGGATCGACCGGTATCGTGGTAAGGATCGCTTCGAAGCGCGCCGGCTGGTAGTTGCGGATTTGAAGGAACGGAGATTTCTTCGGAAAATCGAGCCTCACAAACTTTCGGTGGGCCATTGCTATCGCTGCCAAAGCGTCGTCGAGCCTTATCTCACACCGCAATGGTTCGTGAATATCACACCTTTAGCGGCCCCCGCGATCCAAGCGGTGCGCCGCGGCGATATCCGGATTATTCCTGAAGGATGGAGCAATTCTTACTTTGCCTGGATGGAAAACATCAAGGACTGGTGTGTCTCGCGACAAATCTGGTGGGGACATCAAATTCCCGCGTGGTACTGCCGCTCATGCGATGGTGAAAACATCGTCGAGGGTCATGATGGCGAGTACAGCCTGACCAAAGAAGCTCAACCCATCGTCTCCCGCGCTCCGCCGAAGACCTGCCCTCGCTGCGGTGCGGATGATTTGGTCCAGGACCCGGATGTTCTCGACACTTGGTTTTCTTCGAGTTTATGGCCGTTTTCCACCTTGGGATGGCCTGAGGACACTGATGACCTGAAAAGTTTTTATCCAACCTCTACATTGGTGACCGCGTTCGATATCCTATTTTTCTGGGTCGCGCGTATGATCATGATGGGGCTCAAGTTTATGGGCGATGTGCCGTTCTATGATGTTTACATCCACGCCCTGGTGCGGGATGAGGAAGGTCAGAAAATGTCGAAGTCCAAAGGAAACGTCATCGACCCTTTGGACATTATGGCTGAATATGGCACCGATGCGTTTCGCTTCACCTTGGCCGCCATGGCCGCAATGGGACGAGACATCAAACTTGCTGAAGAACGAATCTCCGGCTACCAGAATTTCGTCAATAAACTGTGGAACGCTTCCCGATTCGTTCTGATGAATTTGGCGCAAAGCGCTGCCGCCAAACAGGCTGATGAACCGTCTGCTCTCGACAGTACCGAGCTCGGCTTGGCGGATCGGTGGATTCTTTCGCGTCTGGCTTCAACAGTTCGCGACGCGCGCGTCGCTATCGACGGTTATCGCTTCAACGATTACGCCAATATTCTCTATCAGTTTACCTGGCACGAGTTCTGTGACTGGTATATCGAGATGAGCAAGCTGTCGCTTAATGGACAATTCGCCGATGATCCCGAACGAAGCCGACGTATGCTGGTCGAAGTCCTAGAGCAGATTCTTTTGTTATTGCACCCGATCATGCCCTTTATTACCGAGGAAATTTGGCAAGGGCTGGGCGACGGCAGGGAAACAATAATGCTGCAAAAATATCCGCGAGCGGAAGCTGACTGGATCGATGCCAAAACTGAAAAGCAAATGGATCATCTGATGGGCGTGGTTCGAGCGATCAGAAATCTGCGCACTGAGCTGAATTGCCCGCCGGCTAAGGAAATCAAGGTTATCTTCCACGGTTCTGACGGCGATCTTGCATTTCTCGACTCGCACATGCCTTATCTTCGCGCATTGGCTCGAGTGGGTTCCGCTGATTTTACTCCATCGGGAGATCGGCCCAAGGGAGCGGCCACCGCGATGGTTGGCGCCACCGAAATTTATCTTCCCATCGAGGATCTCCTCGATCTGGACGAGGAACACGCACGATTGACCAAGGAGATCGCTAAGATTAGCGCGGAAATAGCTCGTACTCAGAAAAAGCTCGGCAATCCGGAGTTCGTCAATAAGGCCAAAGCAGAGATCATTCAAAAAGAGCGTGAAAAGGCAATCCAACACGCAGAAAAGCTGCGCACGCTTGAGGCGAGCCTAGATCAGATCCAGGAGATTCAAGCAGGAAGGAACTAGGCAAATGGACATTCTTGTCAGTCCGCAGATCGAGCGCTTAATCCGGGATTCTTTGGACGAAGATATCGGCGCCGGCGACCTTGCGACGATGGCGACAATCTCGGCAGAATCTCAAGGCACAGGGCTTTTTCGCGCCAAGAAACAAGGCGTCGTCGCAGGTTTGGTGTTGTTGGAGCGAATTTTCTACTTTATCGATCCCAAGGTAAGCGTCCGTCTTCTCACGAAGGATGGCACCCAGGTCGCAGAAGGCACCGTCGTGGCCGAAGCCGAAGGGCCGGTTCGCGCGCTGCTTTTGGCTGAACGGACAGCGTTAAATTTTCTTCAACGACTATCCGGGACCGCGACTCTAACGCGCCAGTATGTCGAGGCGGTAAAAGATTTTCCGTGTAAGGTGCTCGATACCAGAAAAACGACCCCTGGACTTCGTACGCTGGAGAAGTATGCGGTTCGAATGGGGGGAGGCACGAATCACCGGATCGGCCTCTACGATGCGGCTCTGGTAAAGGACAACCATATCGAAGCCACCGGATCGATCGCCGAGGCAGTCAAAGCGGTCAGACTGCATGCGCCGTTCATGGCTAAGGTTGAAGTCGAAGCGGGTAACTTAACCCAGGTTCAGGAAGCAATAGACGCCGGCGCCGATGTGATCATGCTCGACAATATGTCGGTTGCGCAAATGGCCGAAGCGGTGCGTTTGGTGAACAAGCGCGCCTGGGTGGAAGCGTCCGGGGGCATCACCCTTAATACTATCCGTCAGATCGCCGGCACTGGGGTAGATTTTATCTCTTCAGGCGCGTTGACACATTCGGCTCCGGTGGTCGACTTTAATATGAAAATAACCATGAACGTTAGTAAGTGATCATTTCGGAAAATCAACGAAGCAGCGCCGGTTCGCCTCTCGATCTTAATTCGATCCGCCAAGGATTAACCGCCCAACGGCTCGGAACTGAGATTCACTACTTTGCTGAGATCGGCTCAACCAACACCTACGCTCGCCGGCTGGCCGCCCAGGGCGCCAGAGACGGCGCCTTAATTATCGCGGATTCGCAAACGGACGGCCGAGGTCGCCTCGGCAGGCATTGGGTGTCGCCGCCCAATATGAATCTCTATCTTTCTTTCGTTTTGCGACCCAAACTGCCCCCTGCCAGAGCGCCGCAAATCACCTTGATGGCGGCCGTTGCTTTAGCCGATGCGCTGCGGTCCTTTCTTCCAGTTCCTCCAGCTATCAAGTGGCCCAATGACATTACAGTGAACGGTAAAAAGTTGGCGGGTATCTTGACTGAAATGAGCTGCGGCGACGACACTGTCGACTTCGTGATAGTCGGCATTGGTATCAATGTTAATTATCCTTTCGATCTGATGCCCGAAGAAATCCGCCAACGCGCGACGTCGATTTTGGTCGAACGCCAGCGCAATGTAAGCCGAGAAGATTTGTTGTGGAGATTGATTAAAGACCTGGACCGGTGCTATGGAGAACTCGAGGAAAATGGTTTCGCGCTGCTGGCATCTCGTTGGGAGGCTTATTTTGGATGGCGAGGGCGGCGGGTGCGCATTGAGATTTTGGACCAGGTTTTGTTCGGAACAGCCAAAGGCATCGATCATGACGGCGCGCTTTTGCTCGAAGACGACCACGGCAAGCTGCACAGAGTCATCGCCGGGGACGTCACTCCGGTGAACCCATAAATCATGCTGCTCGCCATCGATATCGGCAATACCAACATCGTTCTCGGACTGTACCAGGGTAGGAAACTAATTACCCACTGGCGACTGCTTACCGAAGCCGAGCGCACCTCCGACGAATACGGCGTCATTATCGCCCATTTAGTCGATTACGAAGGATTTCGCTGCAACCAGATTAGCGCCATCGTCGTATCCTGCGTGGTGCCGCCGATGCTGACGATGGTTCAGGAGCTGAGCAAGAAGTTTTTTAAAATCGAACCATTGATCGTCAGCCCCGGTATCAAAACCGGCATGCCGATTCTTTATGAAAATCCGAGGGACGTGGGCGCCGACCGGATTGTCAACGGCATAGCCGCCTACGAGAGATATAAGGACTCCTGCATTATCGTCGATTTCGGGACTGCCACGACCATTGATCTGATTTCGAAGAAAGGGGAATATGTCGGCGGTGCGATCGCGCCGGGTTTGTCGATTTCTTTGGAAGCTCTGTCGCAACGCGCCTCCAAACTGCCCAGAATAGAAATCGTCAAACCACGGGAAGTGATTGGCCGCAATACGGTGAACTCGATTCAGGCAGGAATATTTTATGGCTATGTCGGCTTGGTCGATGGTATCGTTAAGCGCATTCAGAAGGAAGGCGGAGTTCAGCCAAAGGTTGTCGCGACCGGCGGGCTGGCGCCACTGGTGGCTTCGGAATGCTCTACGATCAGCGATGTCGACGAGTTTTTAACGCTTCAGGGACTGCGGATCATTCACGAACGGAATTCTATTCAAGAGGTGAAGGTAAGAGCGCAAACATAGCAAAAAGGAGGAACCCACAGTTATGGCTGCAATGGAGCTGCAAAACCTTCGAATCCTCGGCCTTCTGGGTCAAGGAGGCTCGGGAAAAACCTCTTTAGCGGAGGCGATGCTGTTTGCCGGCGGGGCAACTCAACGACTCGGACGGGTTCAAGATGGCACGTCGGTGCTTGATCATGAGCCCGAAGAAATCAAGCACCAGGTTTCTATCTCAGCCGCTTTTCACTCTCTTTCATGGAAAAAGCATTCTTTGACTCTGGTGGATACCCCGGGCTATGCGGCGTTCCTCGCCGATTCAATCAACTGTGCGCGTGCTTTCGGCGCCGCAGTATTTGTTCTCAATCCTTCGGTGGGATTGCGGGTCGAATCTGAGCAGCTATGGGCGACGGCTAACGCCAATGAAATTTCCCGTCTTTTTTTCGTCAATAAAATGGATCACGAGCAGGCAGATGCGCACGAGCGAATCGATCCTTTGCTTTCCAGGTTAGATGCCAAAGGCGTTTATCTGCAGTTGCCGGTGGGAGCCGGAGGCGAGTTCAAGGGCGTGGTCGATCTGCCCTCAATGAAGGCCTATCTCTATGAAGGAAGCGGCGGGAAATTTAGCGAAAGCGAAATCCCTGCTGATCTCCGGGAAGCGGCCGAAGATATGCGCCGACGGTTATTGGATAGTGTCGCCGAAGCGGACGACCAGTTTCTCGAAAAGTACCTCGACGGCGGCGAGTTTTCGCTGGAGGAGTTGAAGCAAACCATTCGTGAAGCCACGCGGCAACGGAAAATCTTTCCGATCCTCTATGGCTCTGCGACACATCTGATTGGAATCGCGCAGCTGCTCGAGGCGGTGCTTGATTACTTACCTGCGCCCGGGGAAGAGACGGAGTTGGAAGGGAACAATCCGATAACGCGTGAGGTCGAGACAAGGCGCCAGGATCCCGGCGCACCGTTTTCGGCGTACGTGTTCAAGACTTTGATCGATCCTTTTGCCGGGAAGCTGTCGGTGATGCGGGTGATTTCCGGAAAAATTACGCCGGACGAGACATGTTATAACGCCAACAAGCAGACCAAAGAAAAGATCGGCCACATGTTCCGGTTGGAGGGAAAAAAGCAGGACGCCGTCAAAGAAGCGATGGCCGGCGAAATCGTCGCCGCGGCGAAGCTGAAGGATGTCAGCAGCGGCGATACCCTGTGCGATGAACGGGCGCCGATTCAGTATCCGCCGCCCGTTCATTTCTCACCGGTGATTTCGTTTGCCCTACAGCCCAAGAGCAAAGCAGACGAAGAAAAGGTGCCGCAGGGCCTGCACCGAATGATGGAAGAAGATCCAACCATCGATCTTCACCGCGATGAGGAAACCCGCGACTTTATTCTGTCGGGCATGGGCCAGCAGCATATCGAAATCATCGTCGAAAAGCTCAAACGGAAGTACAGTGCCGAGGTCATTTTAAAAGCGCCCAAAGTACCGTACAAAGAAACCATCCGCGCTAGCGCCAACGCGCAAGGAAAGTTAAAGAAACAATCCGGTGGCCGCGGTCAGTATGGCGACACATGGCTCAAAGTCGAACCGCTGCCGCACGGCAAGGGATTTGAGTTTGTCGATCAGATCGTTGGCGGCGCGATTCCCCGGAATTACATTCCGGCGGTGGAGAAAGGCATCAAAGAAGCTATGACGGGAGGCGTGGTAGCGGGGTTTCCGATGGTCGACGTGCGTGTGACACTTTACGACGGTTCCTACCATGATGTCGATTCATCCGATATGGCATTTAAGATCGCCGCTTCCATGGGATTCAAAAACGCCGTGGAAAAAGCCAAACCGGTGATTTTGGAACCGATCATGACCATGGATGTGACGGTGCCCGAGGAATGTATGGGCGACGTCATCGGCGATTTGAACAGTCGCAGGGGCAAAGTACTGGGCATGGACAGCAATGGGCACACTCAAGTCATCAAAAGCCGAGTGCCGATGTCCGAGGTGCTGAAGTATGCGCCGGATCTGCGGTCGCTTACCAGCGGTCGCGGCGAGTTTCACATGGAATTTTCACATTATGAGGAATTGCCGGCTCATCTGGCTGAAAGAGTGATCAAAGAAGCCAAAACGCAAGCCAAAACGGAACAGCCGAGCACGCACTGACGATTTAGACGAACTATATTGATGTGTTGCGAGGGTCATCGGCCGAGCAGGAACGACCGCTCACCGTTGGCAGCTAGTCAGTTAAAGATCTTGAGATCGAGGCAGTAATGGAACAATCATTTGATCAATTCAACGCAGCGTTGCTGTATTGCAATAAGTGCGGCAGGGCGATGCCGGTCAGACAGCGTTTGCTGCTGGTACTGCCCGATGGAGAACTCTATGATTATACGTGCCAGACGTGCCATAGCTCAGTGGGATCAAAAACCGAACGTGCTGGCATCGATCCCACGACACGAAAGACTAGGATAGGAGGCTGATCGAATGTCAGTGATCGATTCTGACGCGCACGTTTTGGAGACCGAGCGCACATGGGATTATATGCTGGAATCCGAGCGCTCGATGAGACCGCGGGTGGTGCCCACGCCTAGCGACCCGACCTCGGGAGGTGAATCCTGGTTGGTCGACGGCACTCACATCGGCAAGGCGCGCAACGTCGGTCACGATACTGCGAGAGAAGCGCGGGAGATGGAGGACATCAGATCGCGGCTGGCGCACATGGATGAGCTCGATATCGACGTCCAGGTGCTCTATCCGACGATATTTCTCCGTCCGTTCACTCGCCGGCCGGAGGTCGAGTTGGCCCTCGCGCGCAGCTACAACCGATGGCTCGTCGATATTTGGAAAGCAGCGCCCGATCGCCTGCGCTGGGTTGCGGTGTTGCCGCTCTTGACTATGGATAAGGCGCTGGAAGAAGCCCGCTTTGCCAAAGAAAACGGAGCGTGTGGCATCTTCATGCGCGGTCTGGAGGGTGATAAGCGGATCAGCGATGGCTATTTCTTCCCGCTTTATGAGGAGGCCGGGCGACTCGATTTACCGATTTGCGTCCACTCCGCGACGGGAAGTTTCGCGGTGCACGACTATTTCATCGATGAATGCGGCTTTAATAAATTCAAGCTGGCTGTAGTCGGATCGTTTCATTCGCTCATCTTCAACAAGGTTCCGGAAAGATTCCCGCAAACCAAATGGGCGTTTATCGAGGTCAGCTCGCAATGGATCCCCTATGCGATTCACGACTATGCGCGACGCTTCGAGCGCGGCGGGACTAAGGTTGACAAATCCGATGTGCTGCGGCGAAACCGAATTTGGGTCGCGTGCCAGACCGATGATGATCTTTCCTATGTGCTTAGATATGCCGGCGATAGCATGCTGGTGATTGGCACGGATTACGGACATAACGATACCTCATCGGAGATTCTGGCGCTGCGCAAGCTCAGAGAAGATGGCGACGTGCCGCCGCAGGTGGTGAAAAAAATTCTCGACGACAACGCCAAGGCGCTTTATAGCCTTTAACCCGTAATACAGAGGTCCACAAAATTCCCCATGGTCATTGATTTTCAAGCTCATCTATTTCCCGAAGAGTACATCAACGAGCTTAAGCGCCGCGACGGAGCGGTGATTCTAGAAGAGCCCGATCCATACAGCGGCATGACTTATTTCTACGACAAGAAATTGCGATGCCGTATCAACACCGCCATTTTCCAAGGGCGTGACATCGAGCGCCGACTCAAGCATATGGACGGGCTAGGCATCGATATTCATGTGTTAACGATTCCGGCTCCCGGCGCGGATCGCTTCGAAGGCGCCGATGCCGTTGCGATTGCCCGGGCCGCAAACGATGCGGTTGCCGCTATCTGTCGGCAACACCCGACCCGCTTTATCGGTTTTTTTACCTTACCGACCAGCTCGATTTCGGCGTCGTTGGATGAGCTTGAGCGTTCTGTGCATCAGTTGGGACTCAGGGGTTTTGGTTGTTTCTCTAATCTTAATGGCCAAGCTCTGGATCGTGAGGAATTGTTTCCAGTTTATGAGCGGCTGGCGAAGTATAAGTTGCCGGTTTACATCCATCCTACGGCGCCATTGGCTAGTGAAGCTACAGGAATGGACATTATGCCGACCTTGATATTCGGCTGGGCTTTCGACAGCACGGTGGCGATGACCCGACTGGTGTATGGCCGCGTGCTGGAGAGGTTTCCGGAAATCAATTTCGTCGTGGCCGACGTCGGCGGCGTGCTGGCATTTTTCGCCCAGCGCGCCAAGAATATTTACTCCGGACGCACTGAAGAGATCCGGCAACGGTACGGGCTCAAAGAGAACCCGCTGGACTCTTTTCGGCGATTCTATGTCGACACCGCGGATCATCCGGCCGCGACATTGAAATCTGTTTTGGAATTTTTTGGTCCGGAGCGGCTCGTGCTTGGAACCAATTATCCCTATGGTCCCGAGGAGGGCTGCGTGCTGATCAAAAATAGTTTGGCCGCTATCGATGGTTTAAATCTAAACAAGGAAGACAAAGAGAAAATTCTCGGCGGCAATGCCGCGGAGATTCTCGGCGTGGGAGCGGCATGAAGTTTACCAAGGCAGCGAGACCCGTGGTTATGGGGCAGAACGGGGTGGTGTCCGCCGGACATCCGCTCGGTGCATTGGCCGGGATGAAGATTCTTCAAGAGGGCGGCAACTCCGTCGATGCCGCTCTAGCGGCTGCCTTCGTCATGTCAGTCGTCAAGCCGGAGGCCAGCGGGCCTGGCGGTGATCTGTTCGCCTTAGTTTATATGAAGAAGGCTGGAAAGGTTATGGCGCTAAATTCCAGTGGCCCGGCGCCGGCCAACGCAACCATCAGCTACTTCCAGGAACAGGGGTTGAAGAGCATTCCGATCAACGGACCGCTGAGCATTGCCGTACCGGGCGCGGTGGACGGCTGGCTGGAGCTTCACAAAAACTACGGCACCCTAGAACTTTCAAGACTAGTGTCCGACGCGGTGCGCATCGCCCGTGAAGGATTTCCGATTTCCCAGGACTTTGCCGAAGCGATTGAGGAGCATAGCCGGGAATCTTCCTGGGTCGATCGTTTTTACCGGAAGCCTCTTGGCGTTTCCAAACCGGGAAAGCTATTAAGCCAGCGAGGCTTGGCGCGAATTTTTGAGAAGATTGCCGATCACGGGCGCGGCGGATTCTACAGCGGCGAAGTCGCCGATCAAATTATCCGAACGGTCAAAGCCGAAGGCGGCATCCTGGCCGAAGAAGATTTGCAGAAAGTCATTGCGCAGTGGATGGACCCGCTGAAATCTTCGTATCGGGACACTATGGTGTATCAGCAACCGCCGGTATCGCAGGGCTTCATGGTTCTTGAAATGCTCAACATTGCCGAAGCGTGGCCGTTCGATAGCGGCAGCATGAGCCGCGCAGAAATGATTCACCTCCAGGTTGCGGCAAAGAAACTCGCATTTGAAGATCGCATTCGTTATCTCGAAGATCCGAGTTTTGGCGATCCCAAAATCGGCATGCTTCTCTCAAAAGATTATGCCGCCGCCCTTCGCGAGCACGCCGACGACGCGCTCAAGCGAAGCGCGCCGGCAGCCCCCAATCAAAGTAGCGACACTACCTATCTCTGCGCCACGGACCGCGATGGCAATGCGATCTCCTTGATACAGAGCGTGTTCGCGCCGTTTGGCTCCGGGGTGATCGCTGGAGAAACCGGCGTCGTTATGAACAATCGGTTGTGCAGCTTCGGACTCGATCCCGCTAAAGCAAACTCGCTCATGCCAGGAAAACGGCCGGCGCATACGCTCAATACTTATATGGTTTTCAAGGGCGATGAGGTCTTCGCCGTCGGCGGTAGTCCCGGGGCCGACGAACAGCCGCAAACTAATTTTCAGATTATTCACGATCTGGTCGATCTGAAGATGGATCCGCAAAGCGCCGTTGAAGCGCCCCGATGGAGCCATCAACCAGGCACGCCGCCGCGAGATCAGCTCCCGGAGATGCTGCGTATGGAAGAAGGTTTCGATGCGCAGACCTTAGAAGATTTGCGAAATCGCGGGCACAAGCTGTCTGTGGTCGATCGCTGGTCATTCGGCAGCGCGAAGATCATCGTCCGCGATCACGAGAATGGCTGCTGGATGGGCGGTGCGGACCCGCGCAGATTGGCTTACGCTCTGGGATGGTAGTCCTGCAGCGCCCTAGACGCGGGAATTTCGATCCTCTACCTCGGTTTTTAATCGACCGAGAATGCCGCTCGTAGAACAAACCGCGACGACATCTTCGAATATTTTAGCCCGAGACAGTTGGGGCAAGCGGGGTGCCCCAGGACGGATTTAAGGACTAACGTGAAGTTCAGCTTGTTTACAGAAATTCAGTGCCCGGTAGGTTCATCTCCCGAAAAGCGCCTCGATGAGTTTCTCGAGCAAGCTGAGCTAGCCGACGATCTTGATTTTACAACGTTCTGGATCGCCGAGATTCACTGCCAGCCGAGGTTTTCTCTACTTTCCGCGCCGTACGTGGTGTTGGGAGCGGTAGCTCAGAGAACCAAGCGTTTACGGCTCGGCGTCGCCGTAAATACCTTGCCGATTCATCATCCGGTACAGCTGGCGGAAGAGGCCGCGATGCTCGACATACTTTCCGGCGGTCGCATGGATTTCGCCGCCGGCGGCGGTCATCCACACAGCCGCGCCTACGAATGCTTTGGCGCAGACCACAAAATCACACACGAGCTCATGGTCGAAGCTTTGGAAATCATTCGTCGGGCCTGGTCTGAGGAGACTCTGAATTTTACCGGAAGATATTTTCAGATTCCTGAAGTTATCGTGAACCCAAAACCGGTGCAACGGCCGCTGCCATCATTTTACATGGCGACCAGTTCTCTTGATGGCGTCGCAGTGGGCGCCCGTCTCGGCGTCAATTTGCTCCTGCCGATTCATACCCGCACGCCGGAGCAAGTGATCGAATTTTCCGAAGCATATTGGCAGGGATTGAAAACCAACGGTCATGATCCAAAATCCAAGGAGTTGGGTCTTCTGGTGCCGATGCATCTGGCGCCGAGTATTGCGCAGGCCCGGTCGCGCTCCCAAGATGGCATCATGAGTTACTTCAAAACCATCGCCGACATGCGCAACGACTATGTCGATTGGTTGACTCGGCGCGGTGATGAATTACCCGTCCGGCTGAGAACCACTAGCGGCGCCTCGGTGAGTTTCAAGGATATCTGCGACCGGCATGCTATAGTCGGGAATTCTGAATCGGCCCTGCACAGGCTCAAAGCTTTAACCGCGGCTACCGGTGCGACCAACCTGCTCACCTGGTTCAACATCGGCAACGTGCCGCACGCGCTGGTTCAAGAATCGATGCAACAGTTCGCGGCTGAAGTTATGCCGCATCTGTAATATTTTCAGGGAGGATCGATATGGAAAATCTGACGGAGCAGAAATGCGAAGCGTGTCGCGTCGGTGCTCCGCCCGTTACAGCCGACGAGATACAAGAGCTCCATCCCAGAGTGTCTGAGTGGCTCATCATCACTGAAGAGAACATTCCCAAGTTGGATCGGCAATTCAAATTCAAGAATTTCAGAGAGGCCCTAGCGTTTACCGATGCCGTGGGCGCAGCCGCGGAAGAGGAGGGTCATCATCCGCGTATCACGACCGAATGGGGCAAAGTTGGCGTGACCTGGTGGACACACAAGATTCGCAATCTACACAAGAACGATTTCATCATGGCGGCGAAAACGGACGCGATCTACAAGAACTATCCGCAGAGTTAAAGGATCAAGCAGCGGGAGCGGGCGATGGACGTTCGATGAGACTGTCCGCGAGATAGACAACGGATACACCCTGAACGACTTTTACCAACAAGAAGAAGAGCCGGAGATCCAATGCTTCAATTGATGATTTTTGCCTCGCGTTGAAGCGGCGTTCAGGGACAGAATGAAATCGAGCCCGTCTTCATCGCGCGTATGAAGCAGGTGCTGGTATTTAGCTACAATAAGTTCCATCCATTTCAATCGTTCCACTTGTTCCGTCGTTAATCAGGCCTAGAATTTTACGTACCAGTCAACGAAAGACTGTCGGCGATGTCAAGGCTGAATCGTCGAATGGCGGGTGAACAATCGGAGCGGCTGGAAGGGTTGGAACCGACGTGAACTATAGAGCTTGATCGATCACGATGTCAATGTTCTTGGCGCCGACCTCGACCGGTTCCTGATAATTCCCCATCAGATCTCCCGCCGTCCGCGTCGTCGGATTGCCATCGTTGTCCAAACGGACGCTTAGATTGATTTTCCCGCTAAACGGCGTTCCCTGCATCATGACGTTCTCTGCGCCGATGACATAGGACAACGGAAAAACCGGCTGATCGATTTTCTTTACCGCGAGCGGTGGCCCTCCTCCGGGGCCGGCGGGTCTCGCGATGATAAACAAGATCGCCTTGCTGTTGGTGACTTTGACCTTCGGGTCGAGAGTGATTTTGCCGCTGACGGTTTGCCGCGAATCCGGCGACGGCGCGGCGACGCCGTGCCCGGAATTGCTCCCGGGTGGCGGAAAGGATGCCACGATCTTTTCTATCTCTGCTCTGTCCTCGCCGGGCGGGATGAGCTGCAACAACTGCTGTAATACCACGCGCGCGCCGTCATAGTCTTTCTTCTCGCGATACAGGATCATTCCTTTGCCCCAGAGTGCCATAGGATAATTCGGCGCTTGCGCCAACGCTCGATCAAAAGCCATCATTGCGCCATCGGCATGACCCGCCTGAATAAGGATCATGCCCATATAGCTGTGCGCCTCAGGCTGATTAGGATCGGCCTCTAAAACTTTCTTGAATGCTTCGATGGCTTTGGGAAAATCCTGTTTCGCAAAGGCTCTCTTGCCTTCTTCTAAGGCGGAACGTGTCGCGGCGTTATCGGGCGTTGTGCCGGTGAGGAAGTCTCCGGTCATCGAGTCCTGCTCCGAGCTGCGCGGCCGTAGTGATTGAGTCAACAATAGGCCAAGAGCCAGGCCGAAGAGGAGAAGCAAGGCTCCACCTGTAGCCAGTTGCCAGCGGCGGAACCGAATACGGCTTGGGGCCTCCTGCCGCCGGGCCGGCTTATCTTCAACCGGTGCTTTGGCCGGGGGCTCCGGCGGGAGATAGCTTAGCTGTTGCAGAACCAGAGTTTGCTTGGCGTCCACTTCGCTTCTTAAGCCATTGTAATCGGCTTGCGAAAGTTTGCCGGATTGAAAATCGAATTCCAGTTCGGCTAACTCCTCTCTGAGGCGGATGCTTTCACGTACCAGCTGCGCTCTTGCAGTAGAATCGTCGCTATCCGGCACTTCAACATTTTTAGCTTTCATTTCTTTGCGTAATTGAGCCGCAACGCTGGGGTCGACCTTAGGAGCGACACGGTGCGCCTTCCTGGCGGCCCAACGCCGTGCAAGCAAGAGAGCGACGATGCATCCGATAATCAGGACAGTCAGCGGAAGCCACCATAGAAGCCGGTTAAAACCGGTGTTCGTCGGCGTCAGCAGCACCCACTCGCCGTATTTCGACACAAAGAAATCTTTGATCTCTTGGGGAGACTTGCCGGCTTGCAGTTGCTCGCGAACACTGGCTCGCATCTGCTGCGCCATTTCGGACGGCGAGTCAGCGACCGAGAGATTTTGGCAAACCACACAGCGAAGTTCGGTAGCAACGGCGCGCGTTTGCTCTTCAAGGTCAGGCGCCGGCTCGGCTTGGAGCTGGCCGCTTAAAAAAATCAACAGATTGAAAATTATATAAAAAGCCATTGTTCTAACGAACGGATTGAAATTCGCCCCTTCCTTCATTGGCGCTGACAAGACCCTGTTGGGCTTCAAGCAACTTCTCCGTCACCATCGCGGCGTGAATACCACCGACGTGTTTGTAGGTGATCCGCCCTTGCGGATCGATAAAAAAACTTTCCGGGATGCCCCAGACCCCGTAATCGATAGCGATCTTGCCGGACACGTCCTTGCCGTTGGGGTATGTCACCTCGAATTCCTTTAGAAATTCGAGCGATGCCTGCTCCGTGTCCTGGAGCGCAACTCCGAGAAAAATCACGTTCTTGTCTTTGAGCCTTTGCCAAGCTGCTTCCAGGTCTCGGGCCTCGGCTCGGCACGGCGGGCACCACGAAGCCCAGAAATTGAGAAATATGGCTTTGCCGCGCAGATCTTCGAGCCGGAGCTTGCCGCCCTTGAAAAGCTCGATGGAAAACGGCGTCGCTGGTTTCGCCAGCAAGGGCGAGGTAATGTAGCGCGCATCACGGCTAAAGCCGTACGCTAGCAACGCCAGAATTGGCGCAATGATCAGTAAGGTCAGCGCGACTCGACGCCAGCGCATGCTAACCGACCTCTGGCACGTGCAAACGCAAAACGCTTTGCAAAAATGTTTTCACGCTTCGAAAATGTGCGGACATTCGATTCATTCGATCAGGCCATCGTGGACGTAAAGCTTTCTAACTCGGAGGTGGCGACCAGGATTCGCGATAACTGCAGATTTTCCCCGGGTCTCGGCGAAGTAGTTTGCGCAAGAGTCAACCGAACTTTAGGACAGGATGCCGGGTCATGTCTCAGTTGGAACTGGTTTGCACATAGGCCAAATCGTAATCAAGGTCCCCAGCGCGATTACCAAACCGCCAATCCACATCCAAACCACCAACGGCCGAACCAGCACCTTCAAGGTGGCTTGATTTTTATCCAAGTCACTAAAACCGGATAGAATCAAATAGATATCCTCGCTGGGACTGCTGCGATGCACCGCCCGTCCGATCGGCGATTGCTGGCTGGGAAAGAACTTGAGAGCGGGGGACAACAGCCCGATATCGGAGTCTTGCCTGAGCACTCGGAAGGCACCTTCAACGCGATAGTGCGTTGGCTGTTGCGAGCCGCGTAGCCCTTCGAACCGAATTTGATAATTGCCGATCGAAAGACTTTCATTGAGCCCAAGCGTCGCCTCGCGTTCAGTGCTGTAGGTCATCGACCCGGCAATACCCATGATGATCAACACGACGCCCAAATGTACGACCAAACCGCCATAGCGTCTTTGGTTGCGCCGGGTTAGAGTAATCAGGCCGCGAAGAATGCCTTCCTTGGCAAGTCGGTGCCGCGCCCTCAGGGCCAGAGCGGTGTCATAAACAATCGTCATGACAACGAAGGCGAGCAGGGTAAAGCCGAGCAGCGGCAGAAAATCTTTCACCTTCCAAGCGAACAAAAACAAAGCAAAAATCAGCGCGCCGATAGCCGGCCGGAGAAAATTGCGCTTCAAATTGTCCCATGAAGCCCGGCGCCAGGCGATAATCGGACCGACGCCCATGAGAAACACCATGAATAGAAACAGAGGAACGGTGACCGAATTAAAGTAAGGGGCGCCGACGCTGACTTGCACCCCGGCAACCGCTTCGGATAGGAGCGGGAAGATCGTGCCAAGAAAGATGGTGAAGAGTGCGGAAACCAGCACGATGTTGTTTAACAGGAAGGCGGATTCCCGGCTAACCATCGAGTCCAATTCAGGTTGCTCTTTCAACATATCGGAGCGGTAGGCGAGCAATCCGAAGGAACCTAATAAGACGAAGGTGAGAAATCCCAGGAAGAAAATTCCAACCGGCCCGGAAGAGAACGCGTGAATCGACGAAAGAATTCCGGAGCGGGTGAGAAATGTTCCGAAGATTGTCAGGCTGAAGGCAATGATGATCAAAGAAAGATTCCACACTTTCAGCATCCGGCGCCGCTCCTGCACCTGAATGGAGTGTAAAAAAGCGGTGGCCGGCAGCCAGGGCATGAATGCGGCATTCTCGACCGGGTCCCATGCCCAATAACCGCCCCAACCCAAAACATGGTACGACCACCACGCGCCGACTAGATTTCCCGCCGTCAGGAAGAACCAGGCGATGATGGTCCAGCGGCGGGTCGTGGTAATCCATGCCTCGTCCAATTTACCGACGATCAGCGCCGCTATAGCAAAGGCAAAGGGCACCGTCAGCCCGACGAAGCCGGTGTAAAGCAATGGCGGGTGAGTCATCATGTTGGCGTCTTCCAGGAGCGGATTCAAACCACGACCATCCGGCGGAACTGGAAAGATCGTTTCGAAAGGATTGGAGACAAAGGCGATGACGGCAAGAAAGAAAAACGACACAATCGAGAAGACCATGAGCACCCATGGCAAAGTTTCCTTGTGGCGGCCGCGATAAATCCACGCAACCAACCCGGAGAAGATTATCAGAATCCATTCCCACAGGAGCAGAGAACCTTCGAGGGCGCCCCATAAACCGGTCACGCGATAATAAAACGGCGTAGCCAGAGTGGTATTAAAAGCCACATAGCGGACGGAGAAATCCGCCGAAACCAGTGCATAGATCAATGCCGAGGCCGCCACTGTTACAAAAACGAACTGCGTTGAAATAAACTTCTCAATAGCAGACGAATACCTTGCGTGGCCGCAACGCATGGACACGACCGGTGCGACGATTCCGGCGGCGGCAGCAAACAGAGCGATTAGGATGCTGGTATAGCCTATGGTTGCGCTCACTTCGAGGTGTACTCCTTCGCGGGCACGAAACTGTGGGGCGCGCCTTGACGGTCCTCGTGCGGGCTGTACTCTTCAGCGTGCTTGGCCATAATCGTTGACGCTTGAAACACTCCGTCCTTGCCGATGCGGCCTTCGACGACCGCGCCTGTTCCTTCTCTGAAGAGGTCCGGCGGTACTCCACGAAAAAAGACCGGGAAAGTACTGGCGCCATCGGTGAGTTCAAAATGATAGGTGAGATTCTTCACGTCTTTCTGCAGCGATCCGTTCACAACCATGCCACCCATTCGCAAAAACTTATTCGCCGAGGATGTCTCGTTTGCTTTGAGCTCGGAGGGAGTGACGAAATAAACCAGCGCTTGTTGCATGCCGCCGTAGATGACATAGGACAGCGCGGCCAGTATGATGAGGCCGCCGATCAGAAAACGCTTATTTTTTGCCATGATCTGAAAGCTCCTCCGTTGTTCGGAGTTCGATGAGCTCCTCCTCCGCGCACCGGTAACGGCGCTTGAGCGCAAACAGATAAATCACAATGCAGCCCCAGACAATGCCGTAGGCTAAAAAGACAAATCCCCAGGCGCCCACTAAAGGGCCCCCTGGCTAAGCCGGCGAGCTTTGATTTCGCTTCGTACCTCACCAAGACGCAGGCGAAGCGAAAGGAGATAAAAATAAAGCAGAAGAAATCCGACAAAATTGATCGCCAGTGCGGTCAGCATTGCCGGATGAACATTCTCCCATGGAAGCTTGTCAGGCCGCAGGATCGAAGGCGGCTGATGCAGGGTGCGCCACCAGTATACCGACATGTGGATCAATGGGATGTCGAGAAAGCCGATGACTCCAAGAATCGCCGCTGATAATGCGGCGCGATCTTCATCGTCGATCAGCGAGCGGAGCATCAAATATCCGCTATAGATCAAGAGCAGAATGGCCGTTAATGTCAATCGCGCATCCCAGGTCCACCATACTCCCCAGGTGGGCTTGCCCCAGATTGAGCCCTCGATGATGGTTAACGCGGTGAAAAGCACTCCGAGCTCAGCGGCGGCATGCGCCAAGTTATCATCCCGCTTTTCACGTTTCCATAAGTACAGGCAGCTACCGATAAAAACCAGGAAAAAAGAAAGATAGGCGGTGAGAATACTCGGCAAATGAAGATACATGATGCGCTGAACGTCGCCCTGAAGAGCATCAGGAGGCGCCTGGACAAGCCCCCAGTAAAGCCCCAGTGCAATCATGATTAAGGCCAAGGCACCGAGGAATCCGGCGCCCCGTTTTTGTGACTGCTCTCTTTTCATTAAACTTCGATCACCCAGTCGAATACCAACACTCCCAAGGTCAGAAATATCACATCAAATCCAATGAGCAGACGCAACCACGGAAGCGCATCGCCGATTTCGCCGGCGCGAAACACAGCCGCCAAGCATTGGATCGTCGCCAGAATGACCGGGATCATCAGCGGAAAGAGCACCAAAGGAAGCAACAACTCCCGGGCGCGAGCGCGTAAGGTTAATGCCGACATGACGGTGCCGAGCACGCAAAAACCTACGGTTCCCGATAAAGCGATCAAAAAAACCTGCGGCATTAAGGTCCATGTCTGCAAATTAAACAAAATCCAGAACAGCGGGATAATGACGAGCTCGACGACCAGCATCAAAATGAAATTCAAACACACCTTGGCTAAAAAAAGGGCGCCGCGGTCGAGAGGAGACAGCAACAAGGCATCCAGACATTGATTCTCCCGTTCCGCGCCAAACAGTTGGGCAAGTCCTAAAGTTCCGGTGAACAGAAAGGCGAGCCACAGAAGACCAGGGGCCAATTCAGCGATTCTATCCGGCGTTAGGTCGAAGGAGAAGTGGAAAACGAACAACAGGAGGGTGCCGAAGAAAAACATTGTCAGCAAGCTATCGCGCCGGCGCAACTGCAAAACCAAATCCTTGCGCAGGACGAGGTAGGTTTCTCTGAGCAACTTCATGAATCTCGATGCGGCGAAAATTCCTGGAAAGCCTTGTCGAAATCCGGCCAGGGTTGTTGGCGCGGCGCGTTGAAAGTCATTCGCCCTCTGTGCAGGATGATCGCGCGAGTACAGATCTTCATTACGCGCGAAACGTGATGCGAAGCCAGAATTACGAGATTGCCCTTGCGGCAGTGAGCTTTGAGAAATTCTTCAAGCAGATCAACGCCGCTGCCATCGAGCACTCCGTAAGGTTCGTCGAGCAACAGCAGACCCGGTTTGAGCAAATTCCATTTGGCGATCGAGAGGCGGCACTTCATTCCGCTCGACAGGGTCGATGCCAACTCGTCGGCGCGGGAGCCAAGTTCCACCTTTGACAGCGCCGCATCGATGCTCACGGCATCATGGTTCTGGCCATACAAGGATGTGAAAAACTCCAGGTTTTCACGCACGGTTAGATCTTCGTAAAGATGGGCGGCGGGCGTAAGCAGGCCGATTTGAGCGCGCGCCGACCCATAGGCGCGCGAGGATGGCAGCGAATCAAGCTCAATCGTTCCAAGGCTCGGAGGCGTCAGCCCGGCAATTAGTCTTAATAAGGTAGTTTTGCCGGCGCCGTTGGGTCCGAGCAGAGCGACGAGTTCGCCCGGCGGAAGATCCAGATTCAGGTCTTTAAGCGCCCAGAAAAACCCGTAAGCCTTGGACAAGTTCTGAACCGTTAAGTGCAACGAATTACCTGAGAGGAGAATCGCGAATTCATCGGAGTTGATCGACTATAGTGATCGAAGATCAAGGATTCAAGCCGGATTCGGCTTGCGTCTATCTTGGAGAAAGTCATTTGACGATTTTCACCGATGTCCCTATGTGTTAGAGTCGCGCGAATTTCGAGCCAGAATGAGGAGGAGTTATGAACCCCGTGGTTACCGTGACCGGCGCCTGGAACGCCTTTGCGACCAAGATCGCAGCCTTCCTGCCTGATCTTATCGCAGCCATTTTCATCGTCGTATTTGGTTGGATTCTGTGCAACATCATCAAGCGCATCGTCATTCGTGTTCTGCGCCTGGTTCATTTTGATACGGTCGCTGAGCGCGCCGGCATCAAGCAGATTCTTGAACGCGGTGGAATTCAGCAAAATCCCTCCGAGATTCTTGGCCTGCTATTCTTCTGGTTCCTTTTTTTGATCGTGATTGTGGCTACTCTAGAGACCCTCAACCTCAGCGGCGCCACCGACACGCTCAATGCCATTTATCTGTATCTTCCAAAAATTGCCGCGGCAATCGTCATGTTGATTCTCGGCTTGTATTTCGCCAATTTTCTCGAAACCGTTACCCGAACGTCATGCGCCAATGCGGGATTAGAGCAAGCCGGCTCTATCGGACGCGCCGCTTACGTTATTACGACGATCTTCGTTGTTGCAGGGATCTTCGAAATTCTCGATATCGCCTCCGAAATTGTCATTTGGGCTTTCATCTTAGTCTTTGGAGCGGTCTGCCTAGCGTTGGCTTTAGCCTTCGGTCTGGGAGGGAGAGATGTTGCCGGCCGTTATCTGGAAAAATGGTTGGAGCAGAAAAATAATGATGAGACCAAGTTAATGCACCCCTAATATTCCGCGCGGTGTTTCTGATCCTCCTATATCGCTCGTCTAACCGCCGCTCGATCGCTTATTCAGGTCATTAGTGCCAATCCCCGTGGATCAATTCTTGACTCCCTCCAATCAATCAGATAACTTCGATCAGTTCTAAATTTTCGAGCAATGCCTAAGAGTTAAGTCAAACTCTTAGGCATTTTTACAGGTGAGGGAGGCTATGGCAGAATACAAAGTGGTAGAAGTCCCTAAGGACGGCGCGAAGATCACCATGGGAGCCAACAAGCAGCTTCAGGTTCCCGACAATCCGATCATTCCATTCATCGAGGGCGACGGCACCGGCCGCGATATCTGGCGCGCCTCTGTGCGCGTTTTCGATGCCGCGGTTGCAAAGGCTTACAAGGGCAAGAAGAAAATCCGCTGGATGGAAGTCTACGCCGGGGAGAAATCCTTCAAGCAATACAATAGCTGGCTACACGAGGAGACGGTGCCGGCCTTTTCGGAGTTTCTCGTGGGCATTAAGGGCCCGCTGACGACACCCATCGGCGGCGGCATGACTTCGCTGAACGTCGGATTGCGCAAGTTGCTCGATCTTTACGTCTGCCAACGTCCGGTGCGTTATTTCAACGGCGTGCCTTCGCCGCTCAAGCACCCCGAGTATGTCGACATGGTCGTGTTCCGTGAAAACACCGAGGATATCTATACCGGTATCGAGTTTCCCAACGGCACCGAACCCAATGCCAAGTTCAAGTCGCTTCTCAAAGAGACCTTTCCCAAAGAATTTGCCAAGATTCGCTTTCCCAACACCGCAGCAATTGGCTTGAAACCGGTCTCGGTCGAGGGGACAGAGCGGCTCGTGCGCGCGGCGATCCAGTGGGCGCTCAAGAATAAGCGTAAGAACATCAACTTCGTGCACAAAGGCAATATCATGAAATACACCGAGGGCGCTTTCGCGGAGTGGGGGTATGCCCTGGCCAAACGCGAGTTCCGCAACGATGTTGTCACCGAGCGCGAGTCGTGGATTCTCGGCAACAAGGAAGCCGACGCTAATGTGAGCGCGGAAGCCAATGCCAAAATGATCGATCCCGGCTTCGATATGATGTCTCCGGCGCAGCAAAATGATATTAAGAAAGAAGTGGAAGAGGCGCTCAAGCTTTGGCCGACGCATGGCGACGGCAAATGGAAGAAAAAGCTGATGCTGAAGGACTCTATCGCTGACGTCACCTTGCAGTTTGTGCTGATTCGTCCAAAGGACTACGACGTGATCGCGACGATGAACTTGAACGGCGATTATCTCTCCGATGCCTTGGCGGCGCAGGTTGGCGGCATCGGCATAGCCCCAGGCGCGAATATTAACTATGACAGCGGCCATGCGGTGTTTGAAGCGACCCACGGGACCGCGCCCAAGTATGCCGATCTCGACAAAGTAAATCCGGGATCGGTCATTCTTTCGGGCGAGATGATGTTGCGTTATATGGGCTGGACCGAAGCTGCCGATCTGATCATTAAAGGTATCGAGGGCGCGGTTAACGCCAAGACAGTGACCTACGATTTTGAACGGCTGATGCCGGGCTCACAGCTGGTGAGTTGCTCGGGCTTTGGCGACGCCATCATCGCCAATATGTGAGCGGGCCGTGTTGGGGAATGCTGTTATTCTTGGTTGAATGATTCGAGGATTTTATGACTAGGAACAAAATAGCGTTGATCGGCGCCGGTAATATCGGCGGTTCGATGGCTCACCTTTGCTTGCTCAAAGGTTTGGGTGATGTGGTTCTTTTCGATGTCGTGGAGGGATTGCCGCAGGGCAAGGCGCTCGACCTATCCCATGCAGGTCCGGTCGAAGGCTTTGACGGCAACGTCATCGGCACTAATAGCTATGAAGACATCGCTGGCGCCAACGTTTGCATCGTAACCGCGGGAATTGCCCGCAAACCCGGCATGAGCCGGGATGATCTTCTCGGCACCAACGCGAAAATTCTGACATCGGTTGCCGACGGGATAAAAAAGCACGCCCCGAATTCTCTCGTCATTGTTGTGACCAATCCGCTGGATGCAATGGTCACATTGATGAAGCGGGCCACCGGTTTTCCAAAAAACCGAGTTGTCGGTCAATCGGGCATCTTGGACTCCTCTCGTTACCGATCGTTCATTGCCCGGGAACTCAATGTTTCGGTGAATAGCGTTGCGGCCATGGTATTGGGCGGTCATGGCGACGACATGGTTCCGGTTCGCAGCACCTGTATTGTCGGCGGCGTGCCGGTTGAAAAGCTGATTCCGAGCAAGCGCCTCGACGAAATCGAAGCCAGAGTGCGCAATGCCGGAGGCGAGGTGGTGGCGTTGCTGAAGACCGGATCGGCTTATTTCTCACCCGCATCGGCCGCTATCCGCATGACCGAAGCTTACCTGTTTGATAAAAAAGAAATTTTACCCTGCGCGGCATTGCTTGAAGGCGAGTACGGTGTCAATGGTTATTACTTCTGTGTTCCGGTCATAATCGGCGCCGGCGGCGTCGAAAAAATCGTCGAAATCGATTTGCACGCGGCGGACAGAAGAGCGTTCGATGAGTCCCTGAATCACGTTAAAGATATCGTTCAAGCGATGGACCGTGTCGTGGGCGCTTGATCTTTGTTTGCGGGTCAAACGATAACGAGACCCTGAGACTTTTCATTAGTCTTAGGGTCTCGTTTTGTTGCGGGCTTAGATTATGAATATCCATGAATATCAAGCCAAAGAGATCCTCAAGGGTTACGGCGTCCCGGTTCCTCGGGGCGAAGTTGCCGCAACGCCGGAAGAGGCTAAGGCGGCTGCGATTAGGCTAGGCGGCGGCACCTGTGTGGTTAAAGCCCAGATTCATGCCGGCGGGCGCGGCAAAGGCGGCGGCGTGAAACTGGCTCGCAACCCTGAAGAGGCTGAACAAATCGCTCGTGAGATGATCGGCAAAAATCTCGTAACGCATCAAACAGGACCTGAAGGCCGTCAAGTCAGGCGAGTGCTGATCGAACAGGGATTAAACATCGATCGCGAGCTTTATCTCGCTTTGGTTCTCGATCGCGCCCAGTCGCGGGTTTCGATGATCTGTTCTTCCGAAGGCGGTGTCGAGATCGAAGAGGTTGCCGAAAAAAACCCTGAAAAGATCTTGAAAGAGACTATCGATCCGATAATCGGCCTGGCTGGTTTCCAGTGCAGGCGCCTTGCCTATGGCCTGAACATTCCGGGCGAGCTGATCGGCAAGATGACCGCTGTCATGCAGGCCCTGTATCGCGCCTTCGACGATGCCGATTGTTCCATCGCTGAAATAAACCCTCTGATTATAACCAAGGAGGGCCAGGTCATGGCGTTGGACGCCAAAATGAACTTTGACAGCAATGCGCTATATCGACATAAAGACATCGTCGCTCTGCGTGATTTGAACGAGGAGGACCCTCGCGAAATCGAAGCAAGCAAGTTTGACCTGTCCTATATCTCTTTGGACGGTAATATCGCTTGCATGGTTAACGGCGCCGGTCTGGCGATGGCGACCATGGATATCATCAAGCTATGCGGTGGCGAGCCGGCCAATTTTTTGGATGTAGGCGGCGGCGCTTCCAAAGAAAAAGTTGCCCAGGCATTTAAAATCCTGCTCGCCGATCCTCGGGTGCGCGGTGTTTTGATTAACATTTTCGGCGGCATCATGCGCTGCGATGTGCTGGCTCAGGGTATCGTCGATGCGGCTCATGAGATGAACATTCAAGTGCCTCTAGTGGTGCGGATGGAGGGCACCAACGTCGCTCAGGGCAAGAAGATTCTCGCCGATTCAGGTTTGGCGATCATCCCGGCGGAAACGATGGCGCAAGCGGCAGAAAAGATCGTTGCCGCCGTCGAGAAGTGATAGTCTGTAGCAGGTCGATGACAAGTGCGAATTTGCAGGCTGCTCAAAAAGTTAGAGCCGACGCGCGCGAGGAATCCGCGAGCGCAGCCGCACTTAGCGAGTACGTTGTAACGAGACGATCGAGCGCAATGGAAGATATGAGCCTTTTTCAGCAACCTGCTAGGTAATTTTAAATGGCTATTCTCGTAAACAAGCATTCCCGAGTGTTAACCCAAGGAATCACCGGCGCCACCGGACAGTTTCATACCAAAGCGTGCAAAGAATATGGCACTCAGATGGTCGGCGGCGTAACCCCCGGCAAAGGCGGCACGAACTTTGAGGGAATACCGATCTTCGATACAGTTACCGAGGCCGTGGCCGAGACGGCAGCAACTGCCACGGTCATCTATGTGCCGCCACCGTTTGCCGCTGATGCGATTCTAGAAGCGGCCGACGCCGACATTCCTTTGATTATCTGTATCACCGAAGGCGTGCCGGTGCGCGACATGGTAAGAGTTAAACGGTACCTGAGCGGTAAGACCTCGCAGCTGTTGGGACCCAATTGTCCCGGCGTGATTACACCCGGCGAGTGCAAGATCGGCATCATGCCCGGGCATATCCATCGACAGGGAAGCATCGGTGTGGTTTCGCGCAGCGGCACTTTGACTTATGAGGCCGTCGATCAGTTGACTCGTTTAGGTTTGGGACAATCGACCTGCGTAGGAATTGGCGGTGATCCTGTGCATGGTTTTGAATTCGTCGATGTGCTGGACCTGTTTAATCGCGATCCCGGCACCCAAGCCGTCGTTATGATCGGCGAGATCGGCGGCAGCGCCGAAGAAGACGCTGCCGCATGGATCAAAGCCAACATGAAAAAACCGGTGATCGGCTTTATCGCCGGTCAAACGGCGCCGCCCGGAAAAAGAATGGGACACGCCGGCGCGATTATCTCCGGAGGGAAAGGCACCGCCGGTGAAAAGATTGAAGCGATGAAAGCGGCAGGAATTAGAATGTCGGACTCGCCCGCAACCATCGGCCAAACAATGCAGGAGGCTCTGAGAAGTCATGAGTGAAGTAACGCTGTCGATTATCAAGCCCGATGCGGTGCAGCGAAATCTCATCGGCGAGATCCTCCGGCGCTTTGAATCGGCCGGGTTGAAAGTCGTTGCCGGTAAGTTGCTCCGGCTCTCCTCCGAGCAAGCGCAGGCGTTCTATGCGGTGCACAAGGAGCGCCCATTTTTTGCAGGCTTGTGCGCGTACATGTCTTCGGGTCCGATTCTTGTTTCGGTGCTGGAAGGCAAGAACGCAATCGCCAAAAACCGGGAGATCATGGGCGCCACCGACCCAGCTAAAGCCGCCCCGGGTACAATTCGCAAAGATTGTGGCACCGACGTCGAAGCCAACGCAGTGCACGGTTCCGATGGCCCGGAAACGGCCGCCACCGAGATCGCTTTCTTTTTCAAACCGGAAGAGGTCTTTAGATCTTCCAAGTAACTCTCGGCCAATTTACGAGCGGTCGGTGATGAAGCCAAACATCAAAGATTTGAGCTTCAACGAATTTGAAGCCTACCTGTTCGAGCGTAAGCACCCGGCCTACCGCGCGCGCCAGGTGTGGCAGTGGCTGTATCAGAAACGCGCTGCTTCGTTCGCCGATATGACCAATCTCTCCGGAGTTTTTCGAGAGCAGCTAGCGGCTGATTTTAGCATCAGCCGGCTGGCCGTTGAGCGTAGGGCGGATTCCTCCGATGGCACGGTGAAGTTTTTGTTCCGATTGGCTGACGACCGCAACATTGAGAGCGTGTTGATTCCGGAAGCAAAGCGACTGACCCTTTGTATTTCAACTCAGGTCGGCTGCGGTTTTGGTTGCGCATTTTGTGCCACTGCTCTTCTGGGCCTCAAGCGAAATCTTCGGGCCAGCGAAATTGTCGATCAGATCCTCGAAGCTAGCCGGACTCTGACTGAAGACCGGCGCATTACCAATGTCGTGTTGATGGGCATGGGAGAACCGTTGGCGAATTACGCTCAAACCATTAAAGCCCTGGCGGTGATGACCGACAACAGCTGGGGCATCGGTATTTCGCCGCGACGTATTACCTTATCCACGGTTGGACTGGTGCCGCAGATTCGCAAGCTGATGGATGAAACCAAAGTGAGTCTGGCGATTTCGCTGCATGCCGCCACCGATGAGTTACGGAGCCGGCTCATGCCGATCAATCGCAAATACTCGCTGCGGCAGCTGATGGAGTGTTGCCGGGCTTTGCCGATCCCGCGACGCAAGCGCATAACTTTCGAGTACGTGCTCTTGCACGGCGTCAATGATTCGGCCGCGGACGCTTATAACTTGGTGGAAGTATTGCGCGGTGTCCGCTGTAAGATAAACTTGATTCCTTTCAACGCGCATCAGGGCAGTGCGTATGAACGGCCGGAAACAAAGAATGTCGAGGCTTTCCAACAGATCCTTTCCTGTCAAGGGCTGCAGGTCAATGTTCGCCGTCCCAGAGGCGACGATATTGCCGCCGCGTGCGGCCAGTTACAGGGTGAAACGATCAAAGAGCAAGAAAGCGCGGCCGGTCACTGCTGAAATCGTCGAACAACATGAGCAAACAAGTCATCGGTGTGATCGGCGGGAGCGGCCTTTATCAGATAGAAGGCTTGCAGCGCGTCAAGGAAGTTGATCTCAACACTCCTTTCGGAAAACCTTCGGATAAATTTATTCGAGGATGGCTGGGGGACACGGAATTGCTGTTCCTGCCGCGCCATGGCAGGGGCCACCGCTGGTTACCTACCGAGATAAACTTTCGCGCCAACATCTTCGGCATGAAGAAGCTCGGTGTCGAACGGATAATCTCGGTGAGCGCGGTGGGCAGCCTGCAGGAAAAGATCGCCCCCGGTCACGTCGTCATACCCGATCAATTCATCGATCGCACGACACAACGCCCGAGCACGTTTTTCGGCAAAGGTATAGTCGCTCATGTCAGCCTGGCCGACCCGTTCTGTAAGGAACTCTCGGCGACATTGGCGAAGGCGGCGATGGTAGCGGGCGCTACCATTCACCAGAGGGGCACGTACCTTTGTATGGAGGGGCCGCAGTTCTCGACCCGCGCGGAGTCGCATCTTTATCGCAACTGGGGCGCCGACATCATAGGGATGACCAACCTGCAGGAAGCGAAATTGGCTCGAGAAGCAGAGATTTGTTTCGCCACTTTGGCGCTGGCTACCGATTACGATTGCTGGAATGAATCGGCCGGCGATGTGGAAATCGAGCATGTCCTGGCGGTATTGCAGCAGAACGTCGATTTGGCCAAGAAGACCATCCGCCAGGTGATCAAGAATCTCAGCGCTGCACGCAGCTGTGGCTGCGCCCTCGCCTTACAAACCGCGATCATTACCGAGAAATCTCAAATTCCCAAGAAAGTACGGCGCGATCTGCGCCCTATTATTGGCAAATATCTATGAGCATCTTAGTCGTTGGAACCGTCGCTTTCGATTCGATTGAGACCCCACTGGGAACCGCCGAGCGCATTCTCGGCGGTTCCGCATCCTACTTTGCGCTGGGCGCGAGTTTTTTCGCGCCGGTGCGGATCGTCGGCGTTATCGGCCAAGACTTTCCGCAAGAATATCTGGATTTGTTTAGGCAGCGGCAAATCGATCTTGAAGGCATTAAAAAGGCCAGCGGCGATACCTTTTACTGGCGGGGCAGGTATCACGAAGACATCAACGTGCGTGATACGTTGGAGCTTCATCTTAACGTTTTGTCGGGTTTCGTGCCGAACCTGCCGGAGCAGTACCGTGACGCCGATTATGTGTTTCTCGGCAACATCGATCCGTTGATGCAGCTCGAAGTCCTCAATCAGATTCGCCGCATGCGGCTTGTCGTTTGTGACACGATGGATCACTGGATACGGGAAAGCCTGGACGGTTTGCGCCAGGTGCTCAAGCGCATCGAAATGCTGGTGATCAATGATTCCGAAGCACGACTGTTAAGCGGCCAGAGCAACATCGTGCGCGCGGCGCGGGATATACTGAAAATGGGACCCCAAGTCGTACTCGTCAAACGCGGCGAATACGGGGTGCTCCAGTTCTCGAACTCATCGATTTTCGCCACCCCGGCTTACCCTTTGGAAGAAGTGTTTGATCCCACCGGCGCCGGCGATTCTTTCGCCGGAGGCTTTCTCGGGCAATTGGCTCGTTCTGGAGAGCTGACTCAGCAGGGAATTCGCCGGGCGATTGTCTATGGCAGCGTCGTGGCCTCTTTTACGGTCGAAGATTTTGGGGTCAAACGGCTGGCCAAGATCACGCTGCAGGATATCGAAGAACGCTACCGAAGTTTCGCACAGCTCACCGATTTTCATACCTGATCTGATGGATCTTTCGATAGTCATCCCGGTCTTCAACGAAGAGGAAAACGTCGAGCCGCTCATCTCCGAAATTGAGGCGGCGCTAAATTCTCTAAGCAAGCATTATGAAATCGTCGTCATCGACGATGGCAGCCGGGATAATACTTTCCAAATTCTTGCACAGATCTATCGCACCGATCCCCATCTCCGGGTTGTCAAACTCAAACGGAACTTTGGGCAAACCGCGGCCTTGGCGGCGGGCCTTGCGCATGCAAGGGGCGAAGTAGTGGTGATGTTGGACGGGGATGGCCAAAATGATCCTGCAGATATTCCAGCCTTGCTGGTAAAACTGGAGCAGGGCAACGATATTGTCTGTGGTTGGCGCTATCGTCGGCGCGACCCGTTTCTCACGCGCCGCCTGCCATCGATGATCGCCAATTCGCTGATTTCCTGGACGACTCGGGTAAAACTCCACGACTACGGCTGCACGTTGAAGGCGATGCGCAAAGAGATTGCAAAAAATCTGAAGCTTTACGGTGAAATGCACCGTTTTATCCCCGCCATTGCGTATGAACGCGGCGCAAAAATCGCCGAAGTGCAAGTCAATCATCGGCCCCGATTGCGCGGCAAATCGAAGTACGGCATTACCCGAACCGTGCGGGTCATTTTAGATCTTATCACGGTCAAATTTCTCATGAGCTATTCGACCCGGCCCTCCCATATCTTCGGAATTCTGGGTATCGGCAGCGGCGCGTTGGGATTCATCCTGGCGATTTATCTCACGGTTCAGAAGTTGATGTATAATGAGTCGATCGGCACCAGGCCACTTTTGCTGCTGGCGGTAATGCTGATCTTTGTCGGCTTTCAATTTGTCACCATGGGGCTCCTGGGAGAGATGTTGTCCCGCACCTATCATGAATCGCAAGACAAAGCCGTATTCGTTGTCGGGGAAATTCTTGGCGAGAGGAGCTGTGTATGAAACTCGCGGTCATTGGCACCGGGTATGTTGGATTGGTAGCGGGGACCTGTTTTTCAGAAACGGGCAATGAGGTTGTCTGCGTCGACATAGATGAGGCCAAGATCGTAATGCTCCAGCAGGGGAAGATTCCCATTTACGAGCCTGGATTGGAAGAGATGGTGCGGCGTAACGCCGAAGAGCAACGTCTGATATTCACCACAGATGTGAAATCAGCGGTGCAAAACTCCTCGATCATTTTTATCGCCGTGGGTACGCCTCAAGGGCTCAACGGTCATGCTAATTTGGAATATGTCCGTAACACGGCAAAAAGCATCGCCCAAGCGATGGATGGCTTCAAAATCATCGTCACCAAGAGCACTGTTCCGGTGGGCACCGCGGATCAGATTCGGCAATGGGTGTCCGAGGAAACATCCCAACCGTTTACCGTGCTGTCCAATCCCGAATTCATGAAGGAAGGCGCAGCCGTAG
>DASUVS010000393.1:0-5004 GCA_036378835.1 Binatia bacterium
GCTTCTCCAAGACCTGGGGTTATTCGACTCGAAGACGCCGCCGGGCAGCGCTTCAGGGTGCTGAGGACTCGTAACGCGATCGCCGCAACCCGGCAAGTACAGGTGAAAGCAGCGCCGCGCTCTTATCCTCCGCCAGGCCGAGCGAAAGCACCGCGCAATTATCCGAGGCGGACAGACAGCATCGACACGGATCCGCCGTCCACGCCTTCGACTGGAAAACTGATGCGTTCACCCTGGCGACCGGCGCCGAGCACGTAGAGCAACGGCAGGTAATGATCGGGGGTCGGAATCGACAGCATGGCGTCGCGCCCGAGCATTTCGTAATCGATGAGTGGTTGAAATTGGCCCGCCAACATCATGTCCCTTGCCTGCGTTTCGAACCGCACCGCCCAATCATACGGATCAACTATGCGCTGTCCCCAGGCGTAGGCGTGCAGATTATGGACCAGGTTACCGCTGCCGATGATCAAAACGCCTTCATCACGCAGCGCCGCTAGCTTCTTACCCAAATCGAAATGAAAGGCGGCGGGCTGGGTTTCGTCGATACTGACCTGGACCACCGGAACATCAGCATCCGGATACACGTGCCGCAGCACGGACCATGTGCCGTGATCAAGTCCCCATGCGGCGTCGAGTTTCACTGGCAGCGGCGCCAGCAGCTCCTGCACGCGCCGCGCGAGCTCCGGATCTCCGGGAGCAGGGTACTGCAGTTCATAGAGCTCTCGCGGAAAGCCGCCGAAATCGTGAATGGTTCTTGGCGCGGCGCTGATCGTCACGGCGGTTTCCGGGACAAACCAGTGAGCCGAGATTGACAGAATGGCCTTCGGCTTGGACGTCTGCTCGCCGATCGTCCGCCATCCTTCGGTATAACTACTGTGGGTCACGGCATTCATAGGGTTGCCATGACCGAAGAAGATCGCCGGCATTACGTTAGCCATAATTTTAGATATCCTCCGCTCGAAGGAAATTAGTTCGATGCCAGTCGTGTGGAACGCCACCGACGATTCCACGGCTGACATGATTCAGGCTATCAAATGCCCCTATAATAAAAATCATGACGAAAAAATATTAGACTTTTAAAAGCTACTATGCTTTCGCTAACGGAATGCCCCCGCAAACCGAAACGTACACCGCCCAGCACATCGATGACAAAAGAACGGACTGACCCGGCATCAGCGATTGCTGCAGTGCTACAGCCATGAGCGCCGCCGGCGAGTCATCTAACAATAGACTCGATCCCCCGGTAAATGGCCGTTCCGATCACACTCTAGGCGATGCCAACGCGCCCATCACCCTCGTCGAGTACGGCAGCTACAACTGCCCGTTTTGCCGCGGGGCCGACGAAATCATTGCCGGTTTGCGCGATCGCTTCGGTGATCGGCTGCGCTACGTCTTCCGCCATCGCCCGATTAGCGGCGACGCGGTGGCGCGACGAGGGGCCGAGCTGGCGCAATATGCCTATGAGACCACCGGCGAGTACTGGCCGGCGCATGCCGCGCTGATGAAACGTGGCCCGACACTTCGACCTGAGGATTTTGAGGAGCTGGCAACCGAGCTCGGCCTCCCGCCGACTGATGGCCTTCACCAAGAGGCCTGGCGCCGAGCGCAGACCAAGGTGCAGGAGGATATCGACAGCGCATGGCGCATCGGTGCCCGGGTGTCGCCGACGTTTTTCATCAACAATCGCCGCTATGAAGGTCCGTGGGACGAGAGCGCGCTGACGGAAGCCTTGCTCGGCTCTCTCGGTCATCGCGTGCAGACGGCGGCGCTGGACTTCGCGCGCTGGGCGCCGTCCACGGCTTTGCTGCTGCTGACGATGATCATTGTGGCCCTCATAGTGACCAACTCGCCCGCGGCCCAGGCCTTCGAAGCGCTTTGGGAAATGCCGGTTGGATGGATTGCCGGCGGCGCGGCATTTCAGCTGCCACTGCGAGATTGGCTTAATGACGGCTTGCTGACGATTTTTTTCCTGGTTGTTGGGCTCGAAATAAAGCGCGAGTTGACGGTGGGACGTTTGTCCACAGCTCGGGTAGCCGCGTTGCCGTTGGCGGCGGCCGCTGGCGGCATGCTGCTTCCCGCATCTCTATACCTCCTGGTGGTGCCGCCAGGCCCGTTTGCCGCGGGATGGGCGATCCCAACAACCACCGATACAGCCTTCGCGATCGCGCTGATCGCGCTGTTGGGCCCGCGCGGTCCAGTGGAGTTGCGGATTTTCCTGACTGCGGCGGTTGTCGTCGATGATCTCGTCGCGACTGCGATTCTGGCGCTGTTTTACTCCGCTGGGATCCATTTGCAATATACCGCCGCGGCCATTGGCACGACGGCAGTGATGGTCATGTTCAATCGCAGCGGCATCTATGCGCCCCTGCCTTACGCTCTGCTCGGGATCGTTCTGTGGGGCTGCCTGCACGGCGCCGGTCTGCATCCTACCCTGGCCGGCGTCATCGTCGCCTCCATGACCCCGACGCGACCGCCGGGAAACCTCCGCGCGTTGATAGCACAGGCCGAGACTGTGATGGGCCACGAGCTGCGCTTCGGACTTGGGCAAGAGCAATCAAACGACGTCAATCAGCAAAGGGCGCTAAGCTAAAGGTCATAGCCATGACATCGGGCGCGGCGGCGAGCTGTCCATGCTCATGAGGCATATCTTCAACCACCTGGCGACGTTGCTGACTCTCTATGCGTTGGTTATGAGCGTCTTCGTGATTAGGGAAAACCGCAGGCCGCAATCGACCCTGGCATGGATGCTCGTGCTCTTTTTCGCTCCTGGAATCGGGCTGCTGATTTATCTTTTTTTCGGCAGAGACGGGAAAGCTTTCAGCAAACGCAGCAAGTTACTCAGGCAAGATCTCGAGGCCAACGCGCGGCCGTTGTTGTCACCTATTCTATCGCGTCAGGAACAGGAGATGGGGCGGCTGGCGCAGCAAAGCCTTGTCCGTAAAAAGCTGGCGATGCTGGTGCGACGGAACTCCATTTCGGCGCTGACAACTCGCAACCAGGTCGAGATCCAGCAGGATGCAGCGAAATTTTACCCCAGTCTCATCGAAGATTTGAAAACTGCGCGCCACTCGATTCATCTCCAATACTTCATCTGGGGCGTGGACCCGTTCACCGACGGCTTGAAGGAAATCCTGATCGACAAGGTGAGCGCGGGTGTCGAGGTGCGGCTGCTCTATGATCCGCAAGGCTCCCAGGCCCACGTGGGCCGGCGCTATGTCAAGGAATTGCGCGCGAAAGGCATCCGAATGGCGCCGACATCGCCGCGCTACCACCTGCATACGATCAGTTATCGCAATCACCGCAAGATCACCGTGATCGACGGCACGATCGGCTATACCGGCGGCATGAATATCGGCCAGGAACACCTCGACGGCGGCAAAGGATTTGATTCCTGGCGTGACACCCAGGTGCGGCTGGTGGGAGAAAGTGCGGCGGTGCTACAGGCGGTATTCATGGTGGATTGGTACAATGCGGTCAGGGAGAATCTGTTTCAAGCCAAGTACTTTCCCACTGATGCGGCGGAGCCGGTGGAAAGCAATATTCCGGTTCAGATCCTGACTTCGGGACCGGATTCGCAATGGGCGGCGATCAGACAGCTTTACACTCTGATGGTCATCTCGGCGCGGCGACACGTCTATCTTCAATCACCCTTCTTCCTTCCCGACGCTACCCTCGCCGAAGCTCTGACCGAGGCGGCTCTATCCGGTGTCGATGTCAAGGTCATGGTGAGCGCGCGGCCGTCGGGCAACCGGCTTCCCGATTGGGCCGGGAACACCTATATCGAGGACATCGTGACGTCGGGCGTGCGCGTGTTTCTCTACCAGAAGGGCTACTTGCATGCCAAGACGATCAGCATCGACTCGGAAGTCTGCTCCATCGGCTCCGCGAACATCGATATCCGCAGCTTCAGCATCAATTATGAGCTGAACGCCGTGTTCTATAGCGAGCAAATTGCCAAAGAACTGGAAGCGGACTTCGAGCGCGATCTCGCCTATTGCATGGAATTCGATCCCGAGGAATATCGCAAGCGCGGCACCGTGGCGCGCTTCCGGGATTCGGTTGCGCGGCTCCTTTCGCCGCTGCTGTGAGGATAGTTGACATGTAGAAGCGCGGATCTACCTTTTGTCTCTTTCAAAGGCCAGAAATACTCGCTAGGACGGATAAACTAAAACGCCTCGCCCATTTTCATACTCTCAACGTGGGCGGGATTCTTGTCCCGAAGCGTTATTCGCCGGCGCGATCCTGAGAATCCGGCCGTCCCGGGCGTCGGTGAGAAGATAGAGCGAGCTGTCGGACGCCTGGCGCACGTCGCGGATGCGCTCCCCTAAATCACCGAGGTAACGTTCTTCTTGCGCGACTTTGCCGTCTTTCATTATAAGACGAACCAGTCCACCGGGAGTAAGCGACCCCACCAGGATGTTACCTTTCCACGCGGCGAACAGATCGCCCGTGTAAAAGACCATCCCGGACGGCGCGATCACCGGGTCCCAATAGTAAACCGGTTGTTCCATTCCGTCCTTGGCTGTCCCTTCGCCGATGGGAAGAAAAGAGTAATGACGCCCGTACGAGATCACCGGCCAACCATAGTTTTTTCCGGCCTCGGGATGATTCAGCTCGTCGCCGCCGCGGGCGCCGTGCTCCACGGTCCAGAGCTGGCCGCTCTCGGGATGGAGCGCTGCTGCTTGAACGTTGCGATGGCCGTACGACCAAATTTCCGGCCGCGCGCCGGCGCGTCCAACAAAGGGATTGTCGTTCGGCGCCGAGCCGTCCGGCTTGATGCGCACGATCTTGCCGATCGTCGTCGATAAATCCTGGGCGCTGTCGGAGTAGTTAAACCGCTCTCCCAAAGTTACGAACAGCGTGCCGTCGCGGCGAAACACGATCCGCGCTCCGAAGTGATTAGAGCCGCTCACCTTCGGCTGCTGGCGCCAGATCACTTGTGTGTTTTCAAGCCCGCGTTCCGCGAGTCGCCCGCGGGCAACGGCAGTGCCTGCGCCGCCTTCG
>DASUVS010000394.1:0-10458 GCA_036378835.1 Binatia bacterium
GCGGGTACATCATCAGTATCAGGCCGATGGCAATCGGGATATTCGTAGTGCCGATCGATAGGCTATTCAGGAATCGTGGCGCGCCCTGGAACACGGAGCCAACAGCAACACCAGCCGCCATGGCGAGAAAAATCCACAGGGTAAGATAACGATCGAGGAATGATAAGCGTCGCGGTGAATGACGGATCACCTTACTAACTCCTCGATGCGACCCTTCAGCAACGTGAAGGACTCATCGAATGTGGCGTTGATTTCGGCCTCCGTTCCCTGCGCCTTCGCCGGGTCGGGAATACTCCAGTGAAGCTTTGTGGGCTTACCTGAGATAACTGGACAGCTTTCGCCGGCGGCTTGATCACAGACGGTAATCACAAGATCGAAAGGTTCATTGGCAAAAACATCCCATGACTTGCTCTGCGGCGCGGCCGGATCAATGCCATGCCGTTTTAGCGTCTCGATGGCTTTCGGGTGAACGTAGCCTGCCGGAGAACTCCCAGCGCTCCATCCCTTGTATCGTCCCTGGCCCAGGTGGCTGATCAGCGCTTCAGCCATCACCGAGCGGCAGGAATTCCCCATGCACAAAAATAAAATCTTTTGCGAACCGCCAGGCATTACCCGCAGCACCCGCTTACCTTTTCAGACGGTTCGCAGCAGGGCGCATTACTGACTCGTTCCTCCGCACAGCAGGCGGTTTCGCTGCCGCGGAGCTTGGTGGAAAAGATCTGCGCATCCTCCATCGTCCGGTAAGCTTCCCAGGCGATGCCCGCCGGATCGAGCACCCACGATTTTTCCGAATTGGCGTAGCAGCAGACTGTTTCTCCTTCGTCGAAGACGGCGAGATCAGCACTTTTAATGCGTCCGCGCAGTTCTTCTAGTTCCTCGTTTTCTTCAACTTGAATACCGAGGTGATCGACGCCGTTCTTGGAGGCGCGGGTGGAGATGGCGAAGTTTACCCGAGGATCCTCGAGCATCCACTTGGCGTAATCTGCTTTGGTCTTCACCGGCTGAGCGCCGAAGATTGCGCTATAAAATCGGATCGATTCGTCGAGCTTTTCGACTCCGACATGGATATGAATGCGTTTCATGCTTTTTTCTCCTTTGGCTGGCAGCAGTTAAATAATTCAATGACGGAACGTCCACGCTTTTTATCGGTGCGAATATTGGCGAACTCCACCCGGCAGCAATCCTCGACCATGAAGCGAATGAGATCAGTAATCAATTCAAAGTTTGAACTGTATATGATCGAGCGGCCCTCGCGCCGGGACAGCACGAGTCCGGCATTGCTCATGTGTGATAGGTGAAATGACAGCGTATTGTGGGGAATGCCTAAGGCCTCGCTCACTGTTCCAGCAGGTGTCCCCTCCGATCCATGTTTCACCAGAAGGCGAAATACTTTCAGCCGGGTTTCCTGCGATAGCGCGTCAAAGGCAACAAGGGCTTGTTGAATATCCATGTGTCCAGAAATATGGACACGATCAAGACCAAAGTCAAGGCCGTCAAATTGGTTCGATAATGAACGTTCTGCAGGATTGATAAGACTTCGGGCCCGCTATATCGGTAGAGGAGTAAAACAGGCTTATCGAGCGAAAGGAAAGAGAAATGGCGCAACTGCAACAAGCTAAAAAGGACCGGCTGATTGCACTTCTGCAGGAGTTCAAGCGGCTCCAAAAGGAACTAAAGGCGATTCACAGGACAACCGCTTACGCAGATCTTGAACACGGAGTGCTCGCGCTCGAAATCGCGCAACATACGATCGAGGAGACTCTCGAGCATACAGGCCTGGGCGGAGAGATTCAGCGCAAGCCAAATCCCACGGCGCATCGTAAGGCCAAGGAATGGCAAAAAATCGTCAAGAGCGTGCGAGCCCAGGGCGGGAGGTTTCTCGAAACACATCCGAGTGAGGATTTGGAAACAGCTCTAAGAGCGCTGGCCATCGCCGAAGGGTCGCTCGAAGAAGTGGCCGAACACTATGAGTGACGGCGACGAAACCGCCGGCAATAAACTCATCCGTGAACGAAACCGGGGGTCTCTCCTGGAAGTCCTCTGGGTTTCAACACGACTCGGGCTAACCTCTTTCGGCGGTCCCATAGCCCATCTCGGGTACTTTCATGAGGAGTACGTAAAACGCAAGCAGTGGATTGACGAGCAAAGCTATGCGGATCTTGTGGCGCTTTGTCAATTCCTGCCGGGGCCGGCCAGTAGTCAGGTTGGAATCGCCATCGGAATTGCGAGAGCGCGTCTCATTGGAGGGATTGCCGCCTGGTTGGGCTTTACTCTACCATCAGCCCTTGTTCTTATCGTCTTTGGACTCGGCATCGGAGCATTTGCAGGCGCCGCCGATGCCGGATGGTTGCACGGTCTCAAGATTGTTGCCGTCGCGGTCGTCGCCCAGGCGGTTTGGAGCATGGCTCGCTCTCTCTGTCCCGACCGGGAACGGGCGACCATTGCGATTCTCGCAACGATCGTCACGCTGGCCTGGTCGAGTGCTGTCGGGCAGCTCTTATCCATTGCAATCGCCGGCATTGCCGGGTTGGTATTTTTTCGGAGCACCGCTTCTTCGACAGTCTCGCATATGCGATTTCCGGTCGCTAAAAAGACGGGAATCGCCGCCTGGATCATCTTCTTTGCGCTTCTCACCTTGCTACCGCTCTTCAGACAGCTGGCTCCCAGCCATGCGCTCGAAGTGTTTGATAGTTTCTTTCGCGTCGGATCACTGGTCTTCGGCGGCGGCCATGTCGTTTTGCCGCTGTTGCAAGCGGAGGTTGTCGAACCCGGCTGGGTGACCAACCAACAATTTGTCGCGGGTTATGGTGCCGCGCAAGCAGTGCCGGGACCGCTTTTTACTTTTTCCGCTTATCTCGGCACGGTAATGGGTCCGGAACCCAACGGCTGGCCAGGCGCGCTCCTCACTCTGGTGGCGATCTTTCTTCCTTCTTTTCTGCTGGTCACTGGCGCTCTTCCTTTTTGGAATCTGCTCCGTTCGGTGCCGGTTTTCCAGTCTGCTCTCAAAGGCATCAATGCGGCCGTAGTGGGATTGCTGCTGGCCGCTCTATATAACCCGGTTTGGATAAGCGCGATCTATTCACCCGCAGATTTTGGCCTTGGCCTGATCGCGTTCGCGCTTTTGATGTTCTGGAAATTTCCTCCTTGGCTAGTGGTTGTGTTGACGGCCATTGGCGGGGAAGTTCTAGCACGCATCTGACATCGGGAATTAAGCAGCGGTCCGGCCTGATTCCCGGAAAATTTCTACCCATTGGCGGCATGTTTGCCCCGCGCTCATCCGCTTGCAGATCCCAGTCAGATTTGAGTTCGCCTAAAGATCAGCTCGTGAAAGCTAAACTGCTATGAAACCCCAGTTGCCACTTAGCTATCATGGATCGGAGGAGCGCCGGCAAGCCAGGCACTTCAGTCGAAAATGATAATCGTTGGGCTCGATTTTGTGCCGCTTGCGCAAAAGCAATGATACAATAGCGGCACACGACGAGTTCATTGCAGACAATGGCGCGCATTGCCGAAGCACTGCAGGTCTATGTATGAAAGCGCAAGCCTTTCGGTTTCGATGCGGTCCCGTACCTCGAGCAACGGGCGAACGGTATGGCGTTGCCAAGTGAGGCCTGGCTATTTGGCCAAATATAGCCGTATAGAAAATTAACCCTGATTCGATGAAAAACCGAAACTGCGTGACCTGCGTTCTCAACACGAAGCTCCTCAAGCCTGCTCCAAATGTTTATTGGTTCCTGCTTTTTGGCGTCTGTATTTGGTTAGGATTGAACGGGCAGATTGCTCAGGCAATCGAAATCTCGTCAAGCCGAGACCCTGGAGACTTCATAGAATATTGGGCATCGGCACGTCTTCTATTGAACGGCGCCAATCCCTACTCTCCGGAGGAAATGCTCTCCTTGCAGCGCTCAATTGTTCCCGATCGTATCGACCCGCTGCTCACTTGGAATCCACCATGGACGCTATTTTTTACCGCGCCCTTTGGCTTCATGACTTTCCCTGTAGCGCATCTATTATGGTTGTTGGTCAATACGACGGTGCTAATCATCTGCTCGCCTTTGCTATGGAAAGTTTATGGCGGCGATCGCCGCAAGGCTCGAATTGCCTGGTTCGTATGTTTCGCAGCGATCCCGACTCACATGGTCCTGAGTCTAAACCAAATAACTCCCCTCCTGCTTTTGGGCATTGTGGGGTTTTTGATTTTCCATAGCCGCAAACTCTTTTTTCTTTCCGGATTCAGTTTAACCCTAGTAGCGATCAAACCTCATCTTGCGTACTTGTTCTGGCTCGCTTTGCTGTTGTGGATCATCGATCAGCGCCAGTGGTCAATCTTCTACGGCGCGATGGTCGGCGTAGCGAGCGCGACTTTACTCCCGTTGCTCTTTGTGCCGGACATTTTCAGTTTTTACCTGGCGCAATATTCAACTCAGCTGGCGCCCAGGCCGCTTGACTGGCAAACTCCTACTCTGAGTACTGCCCTCGGGTATCTTATCGGCTCGAATGCGCTTTGGGTTCGTACGCTGCCGACGTTCTTAGGCATCATCTGGCTTACGATCTATTGGAGCAAAAACAAGCATCGCTGGGACTGGGTCAAGCAAATGCCGCTTTTGCTCTTGACCTCACAAGTGGCAACGCCCTTTGCTTGGACGTTCGATCAGATATTATTACTGCCGGCGCTCATGGAGGTGGCTGTTTGGACATCTCATAGCACACGATTGATGCCCATCATTAAGGCGATTGTCATTGCTTTTACGATGATCAACTTGGGGCCATTAATAGTCAATGCGATCGCCCCCTATTACCAGTGGCTTTTTTGGATGGTACCTCTATATTTAATCGCTTACTTGCATCTCAACGCGACAGAGCCGAAACTGGACAAGTCTCTCAATCCTCGATAGGTGGAGCCATGGATCAGGACGATTTCATTGCCGAACTCTGGACCTACGCCTCCGAACTTCCGACCGAACAGCATCCTTGGTTCGACGGAATCATCAAGCATCGCTGGACCAGGGAGCAAATCATTCTCGGCGAAGTGCAGCACTATCTGCGGGTCCGCACCAATCCGATTTTCTTTGGCTATATGGCGGTCAATGCCGTATCCGCTAAAGAATACGCGGTGATGGACACCGTTCTGGAAAACTTCATGGAAGAGCTCGGCGGTAAACGCACGCACATGGATATCATGCTGCAGTTTCTCGAAGAAGGCGGCATTTCACGGCCGGAAGCGGACAACGCCGAGCCCGCGCCGGGAACCATGGCAGCGATCGAGATGATCATCGGCTGCTGTCAAAGGCGCTCGGCGTTGGAAGGCGTTGCCATGCTCGCGTTTGTCGAAAGCCAGTTGGGCGGCGAAGGCAAGGTCTCCGAGAAAGTTTATCGTGAATTGACCGGGCATTACGGCTTCTCGTCCCGCGCCGCGGAAACCTATCGGCTGCACGCCGCGCAAGACGAGGGACACGGCAGCCGCCAGATCGATGCGATCCGCTTGCTCGCCAAGGATAATGCAACTCAAGAAAGAGTGCGCGCGGCGGTGAAGCTTGGCGTGACGGCTTTCACGCTGGAATGGGATGGTCATGTGCAGGCGATGACCGGCAAAAGAGAATTCTGGGGCGGAGTTGTCGATCTAAACCTGCGGCAACCACTCGTCCGTTTTAAAAATCCTTAAACTCACTCATCTAAGATATCCGGAGAAGGTTCGCTTCAAACGACTGTCTCGCGCTTTGCCTAGGGGGTTTGAAAAAGGTAAGACTCCATCTCGGCAAAACAGCTCGACCTCGATCTTTCTCAGTCGAGAAGAATAATTTGAGATTAGATCGACTCGATCCAAAAGCTCGTGCGATTTAAAAATTCACGATCTAAAAATCCTCTACCCAATACCTGCATCACACGGGCCAGTCTTCTGGTAATTCTCGCCGCAATTTCTGATACTCCGGGCTGTCAGCTTGTTCGCGGCGCAGGCGAGCCAACGCGTCAACGATTTTTTCTTGATCTATCTTTAGCGAATTGGAGACCATGCCCGTGGTCTCTTCGAAGCCGAGGCCTCAATTGCCGTATCAGCCGCGCATGCGCGTGAGAATATAAAGGTCCTTTTCTTTTCTCGTCATTGCATAACCCTCAATCCGAAACACCGGAAAACCCAACTCGCTGCACGGTAATCGACTCGGTTGTCGTCTGCGGACGCCCTTGCTGATCAACCGTTATCCGCAGTCGCACGAAAACCCTCCAATCATTTCCCTGCCAATTCACGAGCAGAATCAAGAATGCATTTTCGACGACTGTATTCGGCGGCTCCTGGCAAGCGACCGCTTGATCGACAATGAAATGGTCCTGCGCTGGAATCTTTACCGCTGGCCCGAACTTGCGTTCCTCAGCCCTGAACTTACCATGCGGTACCCGCACGGAAAGCAGGCTCATCGGTATTTCGGTCGCGTTTCGCACACGCCATTTGAACAGCCACAGGACCGAGTTTTCACTCCTGCTAGGCTCGACCTGTTCAACCGCGATGCTCGGGTTTTCGGTCTTCACATCATTAAAACTGAAGCTTCTATTCCAACCGGCAACCAAATCTTGCCCGACTTCCGTTGAACGTTCGAACCTTTTGAACCTCTGAGACATCTTGAATGCTTTGAACGGCTTAAACGTATTGAAGTTCTCGGACCCATTGGCACAACCGGACTTCTGGCACGGCTGGAACTGTTTTATTGCTTCAGTTTCCCTTCAGCCCGGAGCTCCTGTTGAGCTAGCTTCAGAATCCGATCGTTGACCACGCGATCCAGAGTGAAGTTTTTATCCACCAAGCCGGCGCGAATGTCTTCATCGAGCATTTGCTGAAGGCCGGCTCTAGCAATCGACAAATCGGAAGTAAGGCCGGGCGCGTAAAGATCCCAAGCGGCGCTGACGATTTCCGGCTCACCCTGCAAACCTGCCACATAGCCCGCCTTGATCGCTTCCTGCTTGTTGAACTTGGCGAGATTGATGCCTTGTATATAGGCCTTGAGCATGCGCTTGCTGGTCTCGGGAAACTTCTCCAGGACCTCATTGCGGGTTACCAGGATATTCTGCGGAATACCTAACGATTCGCTCATGTTGCTGATCACCGAATAGCCCGCTTTGATGAGCCGAACGCCGTCCTCTGTGGAAAACGGCGCCGCGGCGATGATCCCCTTTTCGATTGCCGCGGCGCGCAAAACCGTGCCGCCGATGGCGCGCAGCACCACGTCTTTGTCGGGATTGATATTGTTCTTTTTCAGGAAGGCTTTGATGGCAAACTCCGAGTAAGTCCCTGCGCCGGTAACACCGATGATCTTGCCTTTGAGATCCTCCACAGTACGGGTTTGTTTGTTCCCCAGCAGAATATAATTGGTCGTGCCCGAAGTGCATCCGACGATAGCCAAGTCCAAACCGCGCGCCTTGCTACGAAAAACGGCCTGAGCGCCGCCGATGGCCGCAAAGTCCACTTCACCGGAAACCAGAGCGGCAATCGCCGCCGGACCGCCACGGATAAGAATAGGTTCGACTTCAAGCCCTTGCTGCTTGAAGAAGCCGCGCGCCAGCGCTGTTCGAAACGGGATCTCGCTGTTCCACGCCAGGCTGACGAAAACCATACGCACGTTCTTCTTTTCTTGCGCCAAGATCGGCTGCGGCTGCGCTAGCATGGCGGCCAGCAGCGCGCCTACTGACCAGAGTAAACGGAAATCGTGCGAGAGAGTTCGAAGCTTCATGCAGCATCCTTCCCATTTTTAAGATCGGACGCAGAACCTCTAAAGCAGTTTATCTTCTGGCATATACAAAAGTTCTTCCTGCCTTGTCGAAACTAATCACCTCGTAAGGCTGCGGATTGGCTCCCTCCATTCCCGGTGAACCCACCGGCATGCCGGGGACGGCCAGACCCGCCACAGCCGGTCTTTCTTTAAGCAGCCGCTGGATTAAATCCGCCGGCACATGACCTTCAATGACATAGCCTTCCACCAGAGCGGTATGACAGGAATAGAGCTTTTCCGGTACCTTGTTTTTAATTTTGACGTCTAGGAGTTGCTTGTCGTTGAGACTCTTCTTTTCAACCTTGAAACCATTCGATTGCAGGTGCCCGACCCACGCTGAACAGCATCCTCAGCCCCAACCCTGGTAAACCATTATGGCAGTGCCCGGCGATTTTGATTGCGCAGTGCTTACCGCACCGTTGATCAGCGGGAAGAGAAGCATACTGACACACCAGAAGCGTACAAACTGTTTCAAAAACATTCGTCTTCTCCTATTGGTTTAGGACGTATTAATTTATCAAATACCCCAGGTCGGGCAAAGCAGATTTTAGTGACTCACGTTGACACTGACCCAGCGGGCGCGTATCGGTAAGGTAATCCGATTCTCATGAGGTTGGTCCATGAAAAATGGCTTTAAGATTCTCGACAGCGATATGCATTTGATGGAGCCGGTGGATCTGTGGGAGCGCTATATCGATGCTAAGTACAAGGCCGATGCGCCGCGCGGCCTGACCAGCGACAACGTTCGAGATTTGCGCATGGCGCATCCGGATGGCCGCTACTGGGGATTACCGGCAAGCCATAATCGCAACTCCTCGCACCACCGCGGCCATAACTTTAACAAAAATCAAACCATCTATCGCTCTCACGGCGAGCGCGGCTGGACTGCCACCGTCCAACTCGAAGCGATGGACATTGAAGGGATCGACGTCGCAGTCCTGTATCCCACCCGCGGCTTGCAAGTCTTGAGCGAGCCTCGAATGGAGCCGAAGTTCGCCGCCGCTCTGGCGCGGGCCTATAACGATTGGCTCTATGACTTTTGTAAAACCGATCCGGCCCGCCTTCTCGGCGCCGGTATGTTATCGCCGTTCGACATCGACGAAGCCGTCGCCGAAGCGAAACGCTGCGCCACGGTGCTCGGTTTTCGCGCCGTCTTCATGCGGTCGAGTATCATGGAAGGACGAAATTGGTATGACCCATATTTCGAACCGCTGTGGGCGACCTTGGAAGAATATCAGATGCCCGTGGGCTTTCACGAATCATCCTCGTCCGCGGCACGGCAGACCGGTGATTTCTTTGAACCGAATTTCATGTTGCGGCGAGCCGTCGCTCAACCGATGGAGCAGATGCTCGGGCTAGTGAGCCTGTGCTCCGGCGGCGTTCTGGCGCGCCATCCCAACTTGCGCGCGGCGTTTCTGGAAGCGAATTGCACATGGCTGCCATGGCTGTTATGGCGACTGGACGAAGGCTGGGAGCGCGAAGGCGATATCTGGGCGCAAGACCTGGCGGTAAAACCGAGCGTGTATTTTAAAAAACAATGCTTCGTATCGGTTGAGCCGGACGAGCATGGCGTCAAGTACGTGATTGATTACATCGGCACCGATCGCCTGGTATTCTCCACCGATTACCCGCATGGCGATTCCAAGTTTCCCGATGCCGTCGGGACTTTCCTCGATTTGCCGATCAGCGACGAAGACAAGCGCAAAATTCTGTGGGACAACTGCGCGGAGTTCTATCGTCTCGGTCCATAGAGTTTGGGATAAACGAATCCGAATTCGGCTTTTTCGCGCCGCCCCTAGCTTCCGCCTCCAACACTCCCGGTTCGTGGTTTGCTGGGGCTCTTCCTGGCCGGCCGGATTTGCATTATCAAAATATTTGATGATCAACCAACCCTGACGGAAGGTAAGCAGCGAGCCCGAGGCGACTCGCTGCAAGAAAAAAACCATGACAGGATGACGATCAGGTCATCACCGAAGTGCTTTTCACGTGTGAAAGGTCATTAAGCGGCGGTCCGATCCGGGGGAGGGTTAGTGGCTGAGCAGGTATTTTCTTCGACTGAACTTTACGACGCCTGGCCGGTCCTATCGGTCGAAGACAAACTAGAAGGATTTAAGCTCTTGCCGCCGGAGGAGCGCGAGCTTTTTTTCAAGCAATTGAGCGCCCGGGACGAGGCCAACTTGCTTGAAGCGTTTCCGCCGGGGGAGCGCCGCTTCTGGATTCGTCTCTTAGCTCCGGAAGATGCAGCGGATCTTATTCAAGAAGCAGCGGCCGATGAACGGGAAAAGATGGTTTCTATAATCGATGAACCGTTGCGGAGCGAAATCAAAGGGCTGCTGGCATACGCAGAAGACCAGGCCGGCGGTTTGATGAGCCCGCGCTACGCCCGCCTGCGGCCCAATATGACTGTCGATGAAGCGTTCGCCTATCTTAGGCGCGATGCGCGGGATCGCGAGAAAAAATTCTATTACGCATTCGTTGTCGACCCGCAAGAAAGACTCCTTGGCGTCGTCTCATTTAGGGAGCTCTTCTCGGCGCGCGGCGATCAGTCGATTCAGAACGTCATGCGTACGGATATCGTCACGGCGCGCGACAATATGGATCAAGAAGCGCTTAGTGATCTTTTTGCCAGGCATAATTTGATGATGATACCGATTGTCGATGCTGGAACCCATATCAAAGGAATCGTGACTCACGACGACAT
>DASUVS010000395.1:0-5773 GCA_036378835.1 Binatia bacterium
AACCGGCGTACGGTTAGATTTTTCTCTGATATCGGCTTCACGGGTATGAACAGAAATGTAGCAGATCTGGAATTACACCGAATGAAATAGAAACGTCAAGCTCCTCGAAAGCGACTCCGCGATATATCGGCTTCATCAAAAGTTCGACTCTTATTCTGACAATGAGCGCACCAGCGCGGCTAGGCCGCGGGCCGCGGAAACTTCATAAAAACTGTAGGAGCGAGCTCGACGATGTTGTTCTCTCCGCATCATCCATCCCCTGGCGTCATAAACAAAAATTGACACGGGATCTGAGGTTCGAGTAGTGTCTTCGCTAGGAAGTCAGGCCGGCTCTTCTTCAACCTGATGATCTAACAAAGGCCGCGTTCAGAGCAGATTGGTCCTCGCGTAGCCAAGCAAGCTTCAGCTACTGGGCTGTGAAGCTCATCACGCGCTCAGCCGGCGGAGACAGCGACGATGCAAGTGGTTCCTTTCTACCGTAGTACACACGCCCGACTCATCCTCTTGGTCCTGGTCGCGACAGTGCCGTTCATAGCTCTCAACTTGCATCTTGCTAAAGAAGAGAGAAGCCATTACCGCAGCGCTGCTCTTGATCAATCCCTTTCCTTTGCCCGGCTGGTAAGCTCGCGTGTCGATGATCATATCAGCAATATGGAGTCTCTCCTTCACGCCATTTCCGCGGTCGTGTCTAACGATCTAGCCGCGATCGCATCCAATGACGCGCGACTCACGCAGATTCAGTCCGGGCTCCCAAGTTATTTTCACAGCATCTCGGTGCTTACGCCTGATGGTCGCATGTTGAATTCGTCGACGGCCTCTCCCGAAGAACGAAAAAACATCAGAGTGACCGACCGCAAATATTTCAAAGAAGCCGTGGCGCTCGGCTTGGCGATCGGGGAACCCGTCGTTTCGCGCACATCGGAGAACTGGGTTCTGATCTTGGCCCGAAGCATTCTCGGTCCGGACGGTTCCCTAAGGGCCGTCGTCTCGATGTCAACCCGGTTGACGAGCTTCCAACAACTGCTGGTACCTGAGCGGTTACCCGCCGGATCGGTGATGACATTAGTCAACGAGCAGGGAATTGTTTTGGCTCGCTCCTCGGAGCCGGAAAAATGGGTCGGGCGCAATTTCAGCGGGAGCGATAATTTTCAACGGGCCGCAGTCGAGCGCGAGTTTAGCGCGGAAACCGTCGCGTTCGATGGCATTACCCGGCTGTCTTCGTATACGACGGCGCGGCGGGCACCGTGGATTATCTATGTGGGTATCCCCACGGAAACTGCGCTGGCGCCAACCCGCGCCGCCATGTGGCGATTTGCCGCCTTAGCCGCGCTCACTTCGATTCTAGCGTTAGCGCTCGCCTGGTGGCTGTCCAAAATGACTGCCGATCCGCTACGGCAATTGAGCCGCGATGTGGCGCAGCTCGCTTTTGGCAATCTGTCGCATCGATCCACGGTTAAATCGAGTAGCGAGGTGGGGCTGCTGGCTAACGAATTCAACCGCATGGCCGGCGAGCTACAAAACGAGCGCACACGCTTGCAGATCAGCGAAGAAAGGCTGCGGCTGGCGGCAGCAGGCGCTCGACTCGGCACCTGGCATTGGAATCTTAGCACAGGCGAACTCATCTGGTCAGAGAGATGCCGCGAGATCTTCGGCGTGTCGGCGGATGCTCCGGTGAGCTACGATCAGTTTCTAGCGCTGGTTCATCCCGAAGACCGCGAACGGTTGAAGCAGCTAGTCACCGGTGCGCTCCGAGAAAAAACGGATTTCGAATTTGAGTACCGGATCATTCCTGGCAGTAACACCATTCGATGGATCGTGGCTCTCGGGCGTGGCGAGTATGATGTCGCGGACAATCCCTCGCGTATGGAAGGGGTGGTTTTAGACATCACCGAGCGAAAAAAGGCCGAGTCGGCTATCCTGAAAGAACGCGATTTTTCTGAGGCCATTTTAGACAGCCTGCCCGGGGTTTTCTATTGCTACGATCGCGAGTTTCATTTCCGGCGCTGGAACAAAAACCTCGAGCGGGTGACCGGGTATACGGGCAGCGAGATTGCCGGCATGAGCCCGCTGGATTTTTTTGTCGGCCCTGGGCGGGAGTTGATTCAGAAAAGGATTGAGGAGGTCTTTGCGACCGGCCGATCGCAGGCCGAAGCGGAATTCATCGCCAAGAATGGAACGCGCATCCCCTACTATTTTACGGGTCTCACCATCGAGCTTGACGGTACGCCTCATTTACTAGGAGTGGGAATAGACCTTTCGATGCGGAAGCAGGCCGAGGCGGAACGCGATCGTTTATTCAACCTGTCGCTCGATCCGCTTTGTGTGGCTGGCTTCGACGGCTGCTTTAAACAAATCAATCCCGCATGGACCCAGACACTAGGCTGGCCCGCGAACGAGTTATTGACCAGACCTTGGCTGGATTACGTCCATCCCGAGGATCGCGAAGCCACACAACAGGCTGGAGCTTCGCTACTGGCTGGACAGCCGGTGTTAGGTTTTGAAAACCGCTATCGGCATCAAAACGGTTCTTATCGCTGGTTGGCATGGAATTCTTTCCCGCTTTCCGAAGTCGGTTTGATTTTTTCCGTCGTACGCGATATCAGCGAGCGCAAACGCACCGACGAAGAGCTGCGCAAAAGTGAAGCAGAGCTCCGCGCCGCGCAAGAGCGCGCCAAGCTTGGCAGCTGGGAAGTGGACCTATCCACCCGAACTGTCTCATGGTCGGCGGAGATGTTCCGATTGCTCAACTGTGACCCGGCGCGCGGAACCCCGCCGCCCGAGCAATTTCTCGAGATGGTACATCCCGATGACCGTCATCTTATCGAGGACCGGCTCACGCGAGTTGTGCAAACAGGCGATCAGTTCACTCAAGAGTTTCGCAGTGATCCTTCCCGCGGCCCCTTGCAGTACTTCAATGCAATCGGCCAAGCAACAAAAAATGCCGAGGGCCAGGTTGTTCATTTAGTTGGGACGATTCAAGATATCACTGACCTTATGAAAGCCAGGCGGGCCTTGGACAGCGCCGAACGAGAAGCGGCGCTCGGCCGGATGGCCGCCTCGATCGCACACGAAATCAACAATCCTCTCTTCGCGATCAAGACCCGACTATATACCTTAAAGAAGACGGTCGCCGACCGGCCTGAGACAACTGAAAAGCTGGATCTTGTGATGGGTCAATTGGATCGGATCGGTCGTGCCACGCGATCGATGCTCGGCTTTTTTAAGCAACGAGCTGCTCATTCGACGTCCGTTTCCTATGCCGACGTGATACGGGCCGCCACCGATCTCTTCGAAGCAAGCTTTTCAGCCAAGGGAGTGCGGCTCGTCGTAAGCCTTCCCCAGTCTCTGCCCGCCGTTACGGTCAGCGTCGATGAATTGCAGGAAGTTCTCATCAACCTTCTCGAGAATGAACGCGACGCTCTCAAGAACGACAACGACGTCTATGTTTCGGCGCAAACAAACGACCATCAGATCATCATCAGCGTCGAGGACAACGGGCCTGGATTAGGAGCGGATCCCGAGGCTTTGTTCGCGCCGTTCTATACCACCAAGAGCACTGGTACAGGGTTGGGACTTACGATTGCAAGAAGGATATGCGAAAGCTACGGGGGAAAGCTCACCGCGCAAAACAGGAAAGAGGGCGGAGCGCGGTTCGAGATCGTACTCCCACTTTCCACCAAGCGTGAGGAGACATGAGAACGTTGGTTGTCGAAGATGACGTTGCGGTAGTGGATGCTCTACGAGATTCGTTTCAAAATTCCTCGTTGAATATCGACTATGCGACCGATGGAGAATCTGCGCTAAAAAAGATCCCCGATGTAGACTTGTTGGTGACCGACCTGCGCTTGCCTGGAATGGACGGCACGGAGCTGCTCAATGAAGCGCGGCGCCGCAAGCCGGAGTTGGAAGTTGTCATTATGACGGCCTACGGAAGTATCCCGTCGGCGGTTGAGGCGATGCGGCGGGGAGCCCGAGCTTATCTGACAAAACCTTTTGATCCGGAAGAGCTCATTATTCACATCCGAACCGTTGAAGAAACCTTGAAGCTCCGCGAAATGGCCTTTCGTTTTTCCCGCGGTGAGCTCATCGGCTCCAGCCTTTTGATGCAGAAGCTGTATCAGGAAATCGATCTGGCGGCGAGCTCCAATGCTCCGGTTTTGATTACGGGAGAGACCGGCACCGGAAAAGAGCTAGCCGCACGCGCGATTCACGACCTCTCGCAGCGAAAGAACGGACCGTTCATCGCCGTCAATATGGGAGCTTTGCCCAAGGACCTCATCGAATCCGAGCTTTTCGGCCGTGAAAAGGGAGCCTTCACAGGCGCTGACGCGAGAAAACGAGGACGTTTTACGCTCGCCGAAGGCGGAACTTTATTTTTGGATGAGCTCACATCGCTATCCCTCGAGTTGCAGCCGAAACTGCTGCGCGCTATCGAAACCAAGCAGATTTGGAGTCTTGGCGCGGAAAAGCCGGAGCACGTCGACGCCCGGGTAGTAGCTGCCACTAATGCAGATGTCGAAGCGATGATTAAGGCTTCAGCATTTCGTGAAGATCTCTACTACAGACTGAATATCCACCGTATATTCATGCCGGCGTTAAGAGACCATCCGGAGGACATCCCCACTATTACCCGCATGCTCCTCGAACGAGCCAACGTCGAGGACACGAACGGTAGCCGCAGACCCACAGAAATCTCGGGTGAAACGCTGGCTGCTTTGGTGAGTCGCCCCTGGCCCGGAAACGTCCGAGAACTGGCGAATGTACTGGAAAGAGCAGCGCTGCGCAGCAAAACCTCGGGCGCATCAAGGATTGAGGTTGAGCATCTCGATCCGGAGCCCGGAAGTTTTCCTTTATTGTCGTTCAAAGAGGCGAAAGATAAGGCGGCCGAAGAATGGTCGAAGCGGGCGATCCGAACTGCTCTCGCCTTGACCGAAGGCAACGTCACGAAAGCAGCGGCTCTGTTGAAGATGAATCAGAACGCTCTGTTCCGGCTCATCAAGAAATATGGCCTAAAGTCCTAAGACACTCGGGCTCGCTTCGCTCAAGTTTCGTAGCCGTTTGTTCAGCCATTCACTGATACCCGCTCCAGAACCGATCCCCGAAAACGCAGCACATTGTTCATCCAGAAGACCGCTCTTATTGCATTTGGAGTCCGGACTCGCTGGAACTTGACTCGATGTTTCCCGAATCGATAAGGATCTCCTCACGCTTGCTATTCCAAAAGCTAAGAACACAATTTCGCCAACTCGGCTGCAATATCATCGCGCTGCTGTCGCCGTTCGGCGATAGCCAAATTCCTTTCTGTTTCCTGCGTTAATCACAACTATCCTTCCACAGGTATAGCCGCGCGGCGATAGCCGCACGGCGCAGTATCGAATTTGCCTGGCAAAAAATTACTCGCGAAGACTGGCACCTGGGTTGCTCAAGAGAGCCCACCATGGACAGAGAAATAAAAGAAGCCAATTCAAAAACAATCTTAATCGTTGAAGATGACAATGTGGCCCGCCGTGGGCTCAAGAGGTTTCTCCAGGTGGAAGGATGGAAGACTTTAGAGGCTCCGAATGGGGTTCAAGGCTTGCGGGTGTTTCGCAGTCATCTTCCGGAGATCATTTTAACGGATATTGTTATGCCGGGCTTCGACGGCTTTTTCCTGACCGCGGTGATCAAATCGATCAGCCCGCAGTCGCCGGTGATTATTATGACTGGACTCGGCGATGCCGATTTCGACGGAAAAGCGCAACACCTAGGGGTCAGCGCATTGCTACGCAAACCA
>DASUVS010000396.1:0-6560 GCA_036378835.1 Binatia bacterium
GGAAGGCGCAACCACCGGCGTCACTCCTTGCACAAACTGCGCGAATCCTGCGACATCGTATGCGAATGTGACGAAGAATTTCTTCGACTACGCAGCGGAATGGATCAATGACCGGTTTTCATCTAACTGATTCGCGACAACGTTTGCAGAGCCATTTATGACGGACGGCTGGCAAGCTACGGATTGGCGTCAATCCAGCTTTTAGCAAAGTTGATCACAAACCGTTCTGCCTCTTCAGCGGTTTTGAATCGATCGGGCAACGCTTCAATCGTGTGCGATTGCCGTTGGCCATCGATCTTCCAAGTGATTTCTGCGCCCGCGCTCCAGAGCTTGCTGCTTTGCTGAAGAGCGGCGTATGCAATGATGAGCCGATCGTTATAAAATAGATTTGCCATGATCGTGGGCTATAGAGATCCGAGGAGAAGTCCTCCACGCCTTGCACTGCATCTTGAATTGCTCATAAGTCGAGCTATGCCGTCCTGCGTTCACGTCAGGTTTGCGATGATCTCCTCTTCGCTTGCCGACAAGTCTATAGCTTTGCCGAAGGGTTGGGGCCAATCGATGCCTGTGGGCCAATAAACTTCGAGTTGATTGCCGTCCGGGTCTTCGAAGTACAGGCCCACGGCATTGCCGTGGCTGACGGTGCGAATAATCGGCACCTTGCGCTCGAGAAAAAGACGGTAGAATTCTTTGACGTCCGTGAGGCTGGAACACCGGAAAGAAATTTGCTGCACCACTTTGCCATCCTCACGGCCTGGAATCAGCAGCAACTCGTGATGCTCATCGAGACGGTCCTTAGCGGTCATGAATGCGCTGCCGGTTTTCGGATTCTCATCGCTGACCTTGAGCCCAACGATATCGCGGTAGAATGTCTTCGAGCGCTCGATATCGCGCACGTACAAACCCAGATGACCCAAAGAAGCCACTTTAGGCATATTGCCTCCGTTCAAAAATTTTTGACCGGATCCGTAATTTTGTTCCTTAAGCCCGGCGACATTCGAATTCAGAATGCACGGCCGCCAATCAGGATTTTCTTTTGTCCTGTTTTCCTGCCTGCGGCGCCTTGCCGATCTGCTCGCCTCGTGGCAACTGCTCGTATTTCAAGATGATCCGTTTGTCCATTGTCGCATATGTTTTTGCCCAATCGCTTTGGCTCATAAAACCTCCACAAGGAACTTCTTTAAACCCTAGGCGCATAGTTGTCGCGCAGCAACATGCCGCCGCGCATTACCGGATTATCGATCTTCAGCGCGCGATAGGTGAACCACATTTCGGCCGCCAAGGCCCAGACGACTTTAATCTTTAAATCACGCTCGATAAAGTCGATCGCCGGAGCCGCGTCCCACCCGCCCCCATTGATGTAGAGGGCGTCCACCGGGGGCATGCCCTGCAACGCCTTTCGGCAGTGCCGGTAGACGTCGGTATGAGATACTTCATCCAGAGCCCGCAGCGAGGTGGTGTAAAGTCCGGCGCCCTCGCCGGTCGCACTGAGTCCCGGCATCAGCTCTGATTCGATGCCGAAGCGCGAAAAGTAATCAACGATCGCCTGATTGAGCTCCTGGCCATAGTAGGTGGCAATCGCTACAGTGCGCGCGCCGAGAGCCTGTAGGGCAAGCGCATGCGGCTCCATCGGTGTGACTACCGGCAGACCTATCTTGGCCGAGAGATCCGTCGCCCACTGCCGCTCAAAATCCAAGCCTTTGAGCAGAAACGGCGGCGTCCCGCTAACTGCGATGATATCGCAACCGACGTCCTTCAGCTGAACTGCGAGCTCTTCGGCTTTTTTAAATCCTTCAAGAAAACTCTCGCGCTTCTCGCTGCGAAAGCCGATAAACGTCGGCACGATCTCGACGCCTTCCGGCGCGTTGTTGTACCAATAGGCGAATGACTTACCGCGATGCGTTGGCTTGATCAGACCGATGCGCGCGCGCCATGCAACCATCTAAATCTCCTCCTATTCGGCTTACTTATCGTCAACGATCTTAATTGCGGCTATCACCGGCAGCGGCCGGTGTCAAAGACGATTAGGCGCGAACACATCCGTCATTATCCTGCATAAGCTGAGAAAAACGTTTGCGCGCCCGCGCTATGGTCAAGACCCTCTAAGACTCAAAGCGCTGCCTCATGGTATGACAACATTCCTCCTCATGACAAATCAGACAGTTGTCGCAAAGACTCACACCGCAGAAAGGACAATTAAACTCCTCACCATGAAGAATTTCGTTCCGGCATTCGCCGCATTCGATCGTTCCATTGATCAGCTGAAACATTAGCTGTTCGCCGCTCGCGTTCTAATGGGTTCCATACCGGCTCACCCATCCACGCGGCTTATCATGGTTGCGCCAACTGGAGCAATGAAAAACCGGCTGACAATTAGAGAGTAGCCGGTCAACATCTTCAAAGTTTTGTTGAAGGTTATCGAGGCTGCCATTGCCGCCGTGCGCGATTCAAACCTGCACATGACAAGGGCAAAAGGCGGTAAGCATTGGATCGCTCTAGAGATGCAATGCCTTAGTCGCTTACCGATCCTAAAGAGCACCCGTAAGCTAATTGCTCATCGGCGTCGGATCGGCCGATGCGCTACTTTGCACTTTTTCCTGGAGAAAGCGTATATGCAGCCGGAGGTGGTATAACTCCGCGGCATAAGCGAGAGGAACGGAAACCGAAGCCACTTGGTGGTCAAGCTCGCTTAATCGATTGATCAGTGCTGCCGCGTCGCCGGAAACTTTATCTTCTTGGATCGACGATTCGAGTTCCCGCACGGTCGCGTACCACCGATAAATTTTCGACCGAATTCGCCAGGTATAAAGCGGCGGAGCGATTTTAAACAACGGAATCAGCAAAGCGAGAAAAGGCAAGACAAGTATTTTGAGGCGGTCCAGAAGCACGGCCGTGCCATAGGGCAACCATCTAAACAGAAAAGAGGGGCCGTTGATTAGATAACGACGGGCATCTTCACTTAGAGGCAGGTCAACGAAATCCACCGACGGAAACTGCCGTTTATGTTCCAGCAGCCCGCCTGTTTGATGCACCCGGGTGACGGCATTTAGGATAGCCGGAATGAGGCTAGGATTGAGATCTCCACGAGCCGCCAGATTAGCCGAAGCCGCTACCAGGGTTGTATCACGAAAGGGGATGTTTTGCTCTAGATTGATCACTCCCTCGCTAAGAATCACCGGAGTCAAAAACGGGAACAAGCGGCCGTATGCAGCCGCGCGATCAAAATTTAGAAGTTCCACGGCGGGCGCCGCAAAGAGCTTATGAATGATTGGCGCCTCAGGCGAGGCGACAAAAAACGCGGCATCGATCTTCCCCTTCGATAACGATTCTATTGCCTGCGCGGTCTCCTCTCGAATGAGCCGCGTATTGGATTCCGTAAGCCCGGCAGCAGATAAAAGTTGGGTTGTCAGCAACTGAGTGCCGCTTCCAGCAACGCCTACTGACAAACGCTTACCCTTTAATTCCAGAAATCGTTTGATCCCGCTCTGCTTGCGCGTAAAAATCCACACCGGCTCGAGAAACAAGCTGCCCAGAGACTGGAGACGTTCTTTATCCTCGTTAGTCACGCTGCCTCCCTGGATAAGCGCCAGCGACACTTCTCCCTTCTTCAGCAATTCCAGGTTCTCTACGGATCCTGCGCTCGGTACCACCTCGAGTGTGATGCCGTCGCTGGCCAGCAAACGCGCATATTCCTGGGCGAAGGTGTAGTACGCCCCGTTCTTCGCTCCCGTTGCAATTCGAACAACTTTCGGCGGCGGTGCGCCGACATACTGATAAGTAACGATGAACCCTACCAGAACAACTAATGCGAGTAGGCCCCATACCTTAATGAACTCCACAACGGCTGCTGATATGCGTTTACCCATCACTGCCGACGTTCTTGGTTGCATGCGCATCGCCGCTTCGGCGGCCTGACCTTTGGCCAAGCGACTATGATTCTAAGGCGGCAAAGCTATCAAGTCTACATAATCCTCTGCCACTATCTATCGGAATCAAAGCTCTCCAACAGCAGGCCTCAACGATCTATTAGCAGCGGGCGAACACGCCGCGAGATACGACCGCGCTGCGGATGGATCCATGTGCATTAATAATCGAGCGTGCTAGTCTAAGGCACATGGCGCCCGAAGTTAAGATTACGCTGGGTCGGTTGCCGCGATTCTGGGACCGTAACGTTCTGTTCTTCTGCAACATGCATTCGATTTTTTACGATAATCAGGAAGAAGTTAACGATCTCATCAGTCAAATTTACGGCGCCCATTCCTACGGCAGCAGAGTCGTTTCCATCTTGAACTTGCTGTTTCGACGCGGGCCTAACAAGATCTTTTTAGAAGCGCCCCCCGAACCCAATCTGCTGGATTATCTTTCGGGTGATCTGCGATTGTCTCTGCCTAGTTTTGCCGTGTTGGATCACCGCGGCTATCAAGATCTCGTGAGAAGTCTCAACACGGGAGGTTCGGAAGTAGAGCCGCAGGTCGAAGATTTGAAATCTCATGCGGCAACATGGGTGGATGGTTTTGTTACGGACCGGCTTCTCATCGAAGTTGCGACCCGGTTGAACAAACGGACCATAAGTACGTTTGAAGGCAGCAAAAACGGCAACAACAAATATCTTCTTTATCGCCATCAATTGGAACGGGGATTGCCGGTCTTCGAAACACTTCTCGCGGCAAATCACCGAGAAGTGCCATCTGCTCTCGATCGCCTGCGAGCGTTGGGCTATTCAAAGGCAGTGGTTAAAGCCCAGATCGGTGCTTCCGGCTGCGGGATGATCAAGCTCGATACCGGGAGCCCGCGGCTCGATAGCATGCCCGGCTACCTATTCTTTGAAGGCCCTTCTATGGTCCAAGGCTGGCTCGATGAAGAAATGCCCAGCATCCGCCGCATCGGCTCTCCCAGTATTCAGATGTTTTTAGATGATGACGTTGTTTCTTTATTCGACTGGACCGAGCAGATTCTGAGCGAGGCAAGCGTTCATGAAGGCAACATGTCGCCGCCTCCCTATATTCAAAAATATCCTGAGCTCACGGAAGAGCTTTTCCGACAAGGCTCAATCGCCGGCGAATGGCTGCACGCACAGGGTTATCGCGGCACTGCCAGTATCGACTTTGTCGTCATAGAACAGGACGGGCTTAATCAGGTGATCATTTGCGAGATCAATGCACGGGTGACAGGCGCAACCTATCCCGCAGTACTGGCGCGACACTTTATACCCGACGGATGTTGGAAGATGCGAAATATTCAATTTCGTAAATCACTTGACGGTGATCAGCTTCTCTCGCTTGTCGATCACGCAAAAGTGCTCTATCGGCCGGAGAAGGACACAGGAATCATTCCTTTTAACTTTAACACCGATCAGCAAGGTAAAGTCATCAAAGGTCAGTTTCTCTGCCTTGGAGAAGATCAGGAACAATGCAGCGAGGTATTGGGGAGAGCCTGCACCGCATTGCCGGTCGAATGGGGTTATGATCGAGACTAGCCGTAGCGATGAATCTCTGCGCCGGCGGTTAATTGAGCTCACTCGCGATCTGATCATCATTCCGAGCACGCGCGATCGTCCGGAGGATATCGAGCGTTGCATGGAATTCGTCATCAATCATGTGGAACTCCCCGATGCAGTCGAGGTTCGCCGCTTTAATGAAAAGGGTAGTCCCTCTACGGTGATCCTGCCGCACAATGTTTCAGCGCCTGAGGTTCTGCTTCTTGCGCACCTCGACGTTGTTGCACGGCCTGAAGGCGCAGAGTACCGCTCGTTAGTTGAGGACGGCAGAATTTATGGTCCCGGCAGCGGCGACATGAAAGGCGAGTTAGCGATACTGCTGGAAATCTTTCGTGACTTCCATGAGCGCTTGCCCGGAGTTTCACTCGGCCTCGCGGTAACATCCGATGAGGAAAATGGCGGGCATCATGGCACGCGCTTTCTTTTCGAAAAAGCCGGGCTCCGGTGCGGCGTTGCCATCATACCCGACTCCGGCTCTCTCAATGAAATAGCCGTCGAAGAAAAGGGCATTCTTCACTTGAAGCTCAAGGCGCATGGATCCTCAGGCCATGCTTCGCGGCCGTGGCTCGCTGAAAATCCTTTAGAGAAATTAATATCCAAGTTGAACGAGGTGCGAAACTATTTCGAAACTCTCAAGAACGGAGACGGACATTGGCATCCGACCATTGCAGTCACTGTGATGCAGACTGAGAATCGAGTATCGAACCGCATTCCATCGCTCGCAGAAGCGGTCTGCGATGTTCGATTCCCGCCTCCGTATAAGTCGAAAGAAGTGATTTCTCAGTTAGAACGATTCATGGATCCTAAAATGGCGCTCGAAGTGCTCGTCAGCGCCGAGCCAACTAAGGTGTCTCCGGATCCGCTCTTTCTTGCCGCGACCCAAGAAATCACGCAAAAACCGGTAACACTGATCCGCGAGCACGGCGGAAGCGATGCCCGCTTCATTTGCGGCTACGGAATACCGGTGATCATGTCCAGACCCTATGTCGGCAATCTGCACGCCGAGAACGAATGGATCGACATCGCTTCAATGGAAACACTCTACCACATCTACGAACGTTAT
>DASUVS010000397.1:0-33797 GCA_036378835.1 Binatia bacterium
ACGCGGTAACAATAGGTTGTACTACTTGCCAGGTTCGCATCCGTATATGTACTAATGTTAGATCCAACACTAGCCACGCGTGCGAAGATGCCGCTAGTCCCGGTTTTCCGTTCAATAGCGAAACCATCCTCATTATCCGAAGCGTCAGTCCAACTAAGTGTTAGCTGAGCGGCAGAGGCAATGTGATGTGTGAATAAATTCGCAACTAGCGCAAGTGCGAGAATAAGCCAGAAGCTTGGGCGGAAATACAGCATTACTTTCCTCCGAAGAATGGATTCAATGGATGCACTGATGCCGCATCCTTGCGTATGATCGATGTTTCTTTATCGGCTATCACTTGGTACGAACGACTGGCTGCGGCCTGTTCGAAGGCCGCCGGAGCAGCATCACTCAGTTTTGTAAGGCTGCTTTGTGTTTGTGGCTCTGTTGCGGATCTCGACGTTGCGAGAACTGTTTCAGCAACACATATGCCATTAGACTCGTGGTTCTTTGCTTCCCCCGCATGAGTCAGTTTAGGGGTTCGAAGGAAGTTTTCGTCTGATATTGCGCACGAAGTATTCGCGCTGTTGGCGACATTACTGTTCGCTTAGGTCCGGGGGCGGGCTCGTGGGACGAAGAACCGAATATTCTTCTACGATTAGTCGAACGATGTGTAACGCCGGAATGCTCTTCCAGAGTGGGGGTTGAGGTAGTGTGCTTACAACTGGATTAATGCATTAATTACATTGATGCTCGCTTAAGTTACAAGTAAGCGGTAGATAACCACCTGTTATGTTTCCTTTGAGCGCTTAGGACCGTTAAACAGGAAAAATAGTGTCAACGAAGTCCATCGGCTTAAGACAAAGCCTACAAGACGGTTTAACTCGAGAAATACTTGCGTGAGTTTGATGATGCTCAGCTGATACGACTGAATGTACGTGGCAGCCTGAGTTTGTTTCGCGGGCTCGGCAGCTGTGCAGGTTTGTTGATGAGAGATGGTGATAAGCAAGCGAGTTCTTGAAGTTGCTGATCCTGCTAAAGGATCCAACTCTTCTGGTGGATTCTTTGTAAGGCTATTTTTTCGAAGTGTCTTGCATCTTTTCTCCGGTCTTCTGCATGGACTCGCCCACTCGTTCCATTAGCTTACCGGTTTCCTGACCTGCTTTCTCGAGGGCGTTGTCGATCTTTTTACCGGCTTTTTCTGCAGAGCCTTCGCCATCCTCGCTCCTTTTACAACCGGCAGGCGCAATCATAGCCGCCGCAATGGCTAAGATCAGCAGTCTTCTCTTTATCTTCTTCATAGGGAATTACAGCCTCCGTTAACATGTATTATCAAGTCGCTTTATTTGCCAACTCGCGATGTGACGCATACAGGCGGGTACAGTCGGTGAATAAACAGGATGTGACTGCCGGGATAACCTTGACTGAGTCAATCCAGTTGGCGTTTGATTCAGTTTCGCCCTCGGTTGATAAAACTGATGCGGCGCCCAGCGTGCGTAACTCCGCTTAAAGCGATGCCCGGTTAACTTTCCCATCGGACTTGAAAGCCATCTTTGCTCAATTCGCTTCTAATCCGTTGGACATGATCCAAGCCGCCGGTCTCGATCACTAGTTCGACTTCCGTTTGGTCGATGGCAATTCGGCCGAAGCCGCGGCTCTGGCCGATTTGCAAGATGTTGGCGTCGAGGTCGGCGAGTCGCTGGCTAAGCCTCGCCAGGTTGCCGGGTCGATCCCGAATCACCACGGAAAATCGGCTCAGTCGCCCATCTTGAATGAGTCCTTTTTCGATAATCCGGGATATCAAATTGACATCGATATTGCCGCCTGAAACGATCAGGGCAACGTTCTTGCCGATCAAGTTAACTTTCTTGTTGATGAGCGCGGCAAGAGGAGCCGCAGCGGCGCCTTCGGCCACAGTCTTTTCTATTTCCAGTAAAAGCAGCACTGCATTGGCGATTTCACCTTCGGTAACCGTGACGATCTCGTCAACGTGCTTTTCAACAAGGTCCAACGCTGTCTCGCCCACTTTACGCACGGCAATCCCGTCGGCGATTGTGGTTGCCGGCTCGAGTGAAATCGGAGCGCCTTTTTCCAGGGCCGCTTTCATCGATGGTATCGCCTCCGCCTGTACGCCGATGATTCGGATGTGCGGATTAAGAACCTTCAGGACAAGTGCGATACCGGCAATCAAGCCTCCGCCGCCAACGGGCACAATGATCGCGTCCAGATGTGGATTCTGCTCATACAGCTCGAGGGCGATCGTGCCTTGCCCGGCTATGATCGTTGGATCATTGAACGCATGGAGTAACGTCAACCCTCTTGCTTGGCTCAGTCGCTGGGCTTCGGTGAAAGCCCCGTCGTAATCTTCGCCATACAAGAGGGTGTGTGCGCCATATAGCCGGACCCGTCCCACTTTGATCAATGGCGCATGAAGCGGCATGACTATCGTTGACTCTACATTCAGCCGGCGGCTGTGAAATGCCACTGCCATACCGTGATTGCCGGCGCTGGCGGCAATCACGCCGCGCTCGGCTTCGTCTTGTGTCAAACTCAGCAAACGGTTGAGCGCGCCCCGTTCTTTGAAGGAACCGGTCATTTGGAGATTATCCAATTTGAAATAAACCTTATTGCTGGTCATCCGGCTAATGGTTTCAGAATAGGAGAGAGGCGAGAGGTACACTTGATCGCGGATGCGCCGTCGCGCTTCCTCAACATCGACGAAACTCAGCATGATGCATAACCTAGAATGAAACAGCCCGCGCAGCAAGGCGAGTGAATAAAGTTGACTAGGCAAGCCGCCCTATGGCAAGGATGAACCATCTGCGGCAGCCTAGCGTTCTAGTAAATGAACGAAGCCCCTATAGAAATGAAGTTAAATAATCGTCTTGGAGGCGACGTGTGATGCCTACGCAGGAGAACCGTGCGGCGGATGTTGCGCGTTACCGACAGAATTACCTCGTCGAAATGGACGGCATTGAGCTCTATCGTGCATTGGCCGCCGCTGAGAAGGACGAAAGGCGCGCCGTGATTTTCAGAAAGATGGCGCAAACTGAAGAGCGGCATGCAAGGCGTTGGGTGCGGCTCATCGAGACGGCGGGTTTCACAGTGCCTGACTACCGTCCGACTGTTCGTGTCCGGGTGCTAGCCTGGATGGCAAAGCACTTTGGCACGCATCGAGTGATTCCGATCATCAGTAGCCTGGAAGCCAGCGATGAGCCGGGATATTTGAATCAGCCGGAGGCCGTCGGATTGCCGGCCCAGGAGAGAGCCCATAGCCGCGCGTTGCGGGCCATGGACGACGGGATCTCCACCCAGGATGCAATTATCGGCAGCGAACGATGGCATGTGATGTCCCGCGGGGGCAGCCTGCGTGCCGCCGTGTTTGGCATCAACGATGGACTAGTTTCGAATTTCAGCCTAGTCATGGGCTTTGCGGGCGCGGATGCCAGACCTGAGTATATTGTGCTAGCCGGCGTAGCCGGCTTATTGGCGGGATCGTTTTCGATGGCAGCGGGTGAATACGTTTCGATGCGCGCGCAGCGTGAGCTCTTCGAGCAGCAGATAGCGATGGAGCAACAAGAGCTGGAGATGTCGCCGAAGGAGGAAGAGGAGGAACTGTCGTTGATTTATCAAGCCAAGGGAATTCCTGAAAGAGAGGCTGCGATGCTGGCGCGGCGAATTATCGCCAACCCGAAAACCGCTATCGACACGCTCGCCCGTGAAGAGCTGGGGTTGAATCCTGCGGAACTCGGATCGCCTTGGAGCGCGGCCCTGAGCTCTTTTCTGGCTTTCATACTTGGCGCGATGATTCCAGTGCTGCCTTATCTGTTTAGTACCGGACAGCTTGCCTGGTTTGTGAGTGGTTTGCTCAGCTGTCTAGCACTATTAGGAGTGGGAGCGATTATTTCGATCTTTACCGCGAAAGGTCCGTGGATAAGCGGGCTACGGATGCTGGGCATCGGCCTCCTGGCATCGGCAATCACTTACGGCGTGGGATGGTTGTTTGGAGTAGCCGTGCCGGGGTAGGTTGACGCACCGCGGGCGGCACCGCGCCTGCTCTCATCGCGCGTCGTACGCATTGCCTATCGTCGGAGTAGAGTCGGAGTCGTTCTCCCGTCCAGGAGCGCTAACAGCTTTTTGCCGAAATCGGCATTGTCATAGTAACCTTTGAATTGTTCTGAGCCCACTCCAAGTGCCGCGACCGCAACTGGATCATTGGTATGAGAGGAAGTCTGCCAATACGCTTGGGTGTTATTGGCGATCATCAATCCCAGAGCGTGGGCGCTAGGATCGATATACAGCGTGCGCGATGGCGGCTGGTGCGCGATAATTGCTTCCTTGAATTCCGGTGCTAGCGTAAATCCGCTAAAGTAGTCCCGCATGAGTTTATCGACGGCCTCTGCGGTGGGCGACGGCCCGAGAATTCGCGATGCTTTCTGAAGCGAAATATTGATGGCTTGAAGCTTTCTCAGCTCAGCGCCGGTGGCTGCCACCTGGTTCTCCGATTTTGTGCTGGTAAGGTCTTTCAAGGCCATGGTAAAGCCCAAGCCGCCGGTTTCATGATCCGAGGTGACCAAGATCAACGTCTCCCGCGGATACTTCTTGTAAAACTCATAGGCGAGTCCGACGGCGCGGTCCAATTCGCGGTAATCCTGGATCATCGCTGCGATGTCGGAGAGATGGCTGGCCGTATCGATGTTCTCGTTTTCGATGAATGCGAAGAATCCACGCGGATTATTATCGTGCAGATTACGAATTGCCGCACGAGTCATGTCGTAGACCGACGGCTCACTGTTTTTTTTGCGTTCGATCTCAAAGCTCATTTCTTTATCGCTGAACAACCCGAGAAGTCTGCCGCCTGATGCACGCTCGAGCTCGAGTTTGTTGCTGACTGTCTGGTAACCTTTTCTTTGAAACGCGGCGATCGCATCGGTTTCGTCGTTGCGCCCGCTTCCGGCCTGGCTCTTCGGAATGAAGAACTCTTTGCCGCCGCCTAAAATCACGTCCGGCTCGAGCTCAATATAGCGATCGATGATCGAGGCGAAATGCCGGCGGTTAGGAACATGACAGACAAATGCAGCAGGGCTGGCGTCGTAGACGGTTGAATTAGTCACAAGTCCGATGCGCATGCCGCGTCTTCTGGCATACTCCATCACCGTATCAGGCATGGAACCGTCGGCGCATACACCCAATGCGCCAATCTTGGCTTTACAGCCGCTGGCCAGCGCCGTCGCCGCGGCGGCGGAGTCTGTGGAGAGAGAATTCGCCGCATGGGTAGTCATCAATCCGACGCTTCCTTCTGTCATGATCTTGTCGCTGATCACCATTCCTTCGTTATGAACTTGCCGGTTGTATTGACGCGTAATCTCGAGGTGAGCGATGCCGCCACCGTCTGCAAGGAATAGAAAAACGTATTTTGGTGAAGCCGGCTGGGTTTGGGCCGCGCGCGCGCTTATCACGACCCAGCCACCCACTACGAGCAAGGCCGCGATTACGCACGTGAGGGAGAAGCGAGATTTTCTAGTCATCCTAATCTGGACTTTGGATCTCTTTTGAGTCTGACCCGACGCAGTTCCAGCCACAAGGAAAGGCAGACATAGTAAATAGGAAAAACAAAAGAAGCGAAGACAATCCCGCGTGGCGGTTCAGGGAGCCAATAAATCATAGCCAGGATCGCAAGGCCCCACAGAATGCCCAGCAGGTTTGTCCATGAACGCAAGTACGGGCTTCGGCTGGGATAGACATATCTAATCGGCACGAACACAAGGATCGATAGCCCCAGAATCAAAAAGGCGTTGAACCAAAGCGGCGCCCTTAGAACGTAGAGATATAAGGCGACAATGTTCCAGTACGACGGAAAGCCCAGAAAAAAGTGATCCGCCGTTTTCGCTTCCTTCTGGCAAAAACCATAAGCGCTCGCAACCAGGGGAAAAGCAACCAACCAGACCGCATCCTGAGAGGGCAACAAATTGGCGCGGATGAGCAAGAGACACGGCACCACGACATAGTTGAAGTAATCAATAATGTCTTCCAGTCGGTCTCCATCGAAGTTCGGCAACAGCTCTTTGACCCGCGCGGCTCTGGCCAGAGTGCCGTCCGAAGCGTCGATTGCGACCGCCAATGTCAGTAGAAAAAAAGCTTCTTGAAACCTTAGCTGTTCGATCAAGAGAATCGCTATAAACGCGATCACTGCCCCGAGGGCGCTGTATAGATGGACTAACCAAGCGAAGATCAGGCGTGCGGTCATCCAGCCGCTTAGCTTGCTGAAGCGGCGAAGCTCGGTCGCGCTTTTAGACGTTCGATCCAGGCAATCGTGCTTTTATACTTCGGTTCGACGGCGATCCCGAAACGATCCAGCAGGTCGATGTTTGGCATAAAAGCGATATCAGCTAGACTGAAAGCGCCGGCCAAATACTCTTTCCCTTCTAGTTCCCGCTCGATTCGGTCGAAAGCTTTTGCAATTTCCGCCTTCGCGTTGTCCGTCCGTTGGCTGTCCCTTTCGCCTTCCGGTTTGCGGATTTCCTGAATGATGTGAACGAAGTAAGCATTAAAGTGGTTGTCGCGAAAATCTTCCATCAAGCGCGCGCGGGCGCGCCCCTCGGAGTCTTTGGGCATGAGCGGCGGATAGGGATACTCGTCCTCTAGGTATTCGTTGATGATGGTCGAATCGTAGATGACAAACCCCTCGTCGTCCAAAGTTGGAATCTGACCGAACGGATGAAGTTTTAGATAGTCGGGGTTCTTTTGCTCCCGCTTGGTGAGATCCACATTGACCCGCTCAAATTCTAGTCCTTTCTCAATTAATGCAATTCTAACTTTGCGGGAATTAGTCGACGGTGGGAAAGTATACAACTTGATCATCATCAGCCTCCTAGAAGTGTCACCACAGCATTCACTGAAATTATACTAACATAAGGTATTACACGCTGCGAGCATTTTTCCTACGATTGGAGGCTAAAACATTTGTATCTGCCGGCGAATTCACGATGATAATCGCTCCCGAGAGGACGACGTGATCGTAGCACCGTGCTGATCTAGCCGTTCGCGATGGAAACAGTTTAACGCCCGCGAGTTACGGCACCGGCTAACCCCGAGCCCGAAGCACTGCCTTAAGCTTCAGCTCTTGTGTCCCTCTAAGCACGACGATCTCGACCTCATCACCCGGTTTCTTGCTGCCTAAGGCGAGCATCAGATCCTCCAAATTCTGAACCTTGGTTTCAGCCAACGTGACGATGACGTCTCCCTCACGGAGGCCGGCGAGCGCAGCCGGACTTCCGACCGAAACTCCGGCGAGCCGTACGCCTTCCTTCTCTGCGGAATAGTCAGGAATGGTGCCGAGATAGGTCGTCGAAGTCGGTCCTTCGCCGATGGCCTGCGGCCTTGGCACTGATGGCAGGCTGACAAACTTAAATGGCGTATTGGTGTTGGCGATTGACCAAACTGTAGACAGAACCAGTTCGCTGATCGTCGCCATCCCTTGAAGATTAAGCTTGTCCCAAGTATCGCCGGGCGCATGATAATCGGAGTGCACGCCGGTAAAGAAATGAAGCATCGGCACTTTCTTGCTGTAAAACGACATGTGATCGCTCTGGCCGATCCCATCCGAGTCGCTTATCTGCAACCCCAACTGTTTAGCCGCACTCTTGACGATATCGCTGAGTTCTTGGGCGGAACGGGTGCCGAATACGATCACTCGATCGTCCCGTAAACGGCCCACCATGTCCAGGTTGATCATCGCCTTGGTCGAAGATAGGGGGACGGCAGGATGATTGACATAGTATCGCGATCCAAACAGTCCTAACTCCTCGGCCGAGAAGGCGGCAAAAACTATCGTCCTTAAAGGTTTGATATCGCTTTCGGTCAGTCGGCGAGCAAGTTCCAGTAGTACGGCGGTGCCTGAGGCATTGTCATCGGCGCCAGGATGAACCTGTCCCTCGGCGCTTGAATTACGCGTGCCATAGTGGCCAAAGCCAATGTGATCGTAATGTGCGCCAATCACCACGCTCTCACTTTTGAGATGAGGATCGGAACCGGCAAGAATGGCGACAACGTTCTTGGTGCGTTGGCGAATCTCTTCCAGATTCACCTCTAACAAAGCCTTGCCCGCTCGCACCTCCATCGATGCAGGTTTTCCTTCATGATCAATTTTGTCGCGTAACTCTGTTAGCGAAACACCGTGGGTTTCCAGCCATTTCTCGATTGACGCGCGACTTACGTGCGCCGCTACCAAACTGGTGCCGCCCCGCCACGAGCTATTTCTGGTGGAGATGAGTTCTGGTTTGGCATTGTCTTGATGATGCAGATCCACCAGGATCATGCCGACAGCGCCGTGATCCCGCGCATTACTTGCTTTGCTACGGAGCGCAGCATGAACCGAATTGTTGGGATACTTACGGAACGGACTGTTGGCGTGCTTGGGCGGCGGTTCGTAGCGCAGGACGATGACAATTTTCCCTTTGGCATCAATGTCCCGATAGTCATCATAGCCATACTCTTTTATGGTAATGCCATAACCGGCGAAAACGACCGCGGCTTCTATCTTTTTCGAAGCCGAGAAGCCTAATGGAGTCCAATCCTGGTCCATTCTCAGAGGTGCTTGATTGCCTAGCGTCAGACTTGTCGGTTGCGTGACCTTCACACCGGTGGCGACCTCAAACGGTTGCAGATAGCTGCCGTTGTCACCTCCAGGTTGCAGACCGAGCCTGGCAAACTCGGCGGCAATATAGTCACCGGCAAGCGCTATACCCGGAGTATCGATGCTCCGCCCATTGAGCTTCTCGGATGCGAGAAAACGCGCATGAGCTTTTAGAAACTCAACGCTGGAGGTTAAAGACGGGTTCTCGACAGGCCAAGCAGAAAACGCAACCAGTACGCCGATAGTAACAAACAGCCCAGCTAGACGAGCGCGTCTCAAGTCATTACGATTTGAAATTCGCATATCATTGCCTGTTCAGCTATGACAAAGTTGTCACTAAACTAACAAACCGGCCCCGGCTTTGAAATATGCATCTCGAGCTGCGATTGGAAAGAAGGTTCATCACTGGATGACCGCTCCTCGGTCGCCGCCGGCAGCTTCCATCACGGGTTGCAAAAAGATACTATACGTTGAAACTACTGAGGGAGGTAAATGTGGCGGCAAAAACAATCGTTGTCTACACCCAGCCCGGTTGAGGACCTTGTCACAAAGAGGTGGAGTTTCTATCTCAAAAGGGCGTCGAGTTCGTGGAAAAAAATGTGCGCGCCGATAAGGCGGCATTGAAAGAGTTGATCGACATGGGCTATCAAAGCACGCCCGTTACAATTGTCGATGGAGAAGCGGTAGTTGGGTTTGATCAGCTAAAAATAATGGAGCTCATCGGCATCGAAACCTAAGCGGTCGAAAGTTGCCGACGCCGGCATTATCAGATCAAACTGCGGCAACGCGCAAAGCCGGGCTAAATTTCCCGCCGAGATCGAAGCGGGTTCACTTTGGATTTTTTGGAGTTTGATTCGGCGGATGAATCCGATGCATGGTCTGCGGCAGAGAGCAGGCATTTAGTTTAAGACTGTTTTTTTCGTTCGATTCTGATTCGTCCCTAGTTCTGATCTAATACCCCAGCTTTTCGATTTCATCGTCGTCCATACCGAAATAGTGGCCGATCTCGTGAATGACCGTAAGTCGAATCTGTTCGCGTAGTTTGTCGGGATCGGGGAAGTCGCTGAGCAGGGGTTCGGAGAATAGTGTGATTTTGTCCGGCAGGATTGGCGGATCGAATGCCGAGCGGTCGGGCAAAGGAACTCCTTCGTACAGTCCATAGAGAACATCTTCGTGAGAATCTAAGTCGATTTCCGCCAATTGGTGTTTGCTCGGTCTTCTCTGGACGACGATCTCGATATTATGCAACTGCTTTCGGAACTCCTCGGGCAGTTCATCGAGCACGCGGGCAGCTTCTTCTCTTAATTCTTTGTCATTCAATGCTAGAATGCTTGCACTAATTGGCAAACGACTTCAAGGAGTATCCGTGCGGATACCATTCCTAGCGCTGTGCGGTTTATTTTCTTTGCTGTCGCTCGGAATACAAATCGTTCATGGCCAGACGGTTGCGTCCACGCCACCGATCACCGATGACCTCGATCGTGAATCCCTCCGGCTCGCGATCCATCACAGTGTGTCTTATCTGCGCAAGCTGCCGGCCGATCAAATCGTCGGAGAGCAACCCCGCCCGAGTACCGTTGGACAAGTCTTGGACAGCCTTGCTGCTCTCGATCGACTCCTGGACCGCTGGAGCTGTTGGGCGTGTTTCGTCAAAGAATTCGAGGCCCAATTTGAGCTAGTGCCGTCGAGCCGAGATGAGCAGCACAGAGAGGTATTATTTACCGGGTACTATCAACCGGTTATCGACGGCAGCCTCGTCGAAACCAACGAATACCGGTATCCGATTTACCGCAAACCTACGGATCTCTTGACTCTGGAGCGAGTTGCAGGAGATTCCGGCGAGGCTGGAAGAAAAATCAACGGGCGAGTCGAGCGCGAGCAATTCGCTCCTTACTATACTCGCCGTGAGATCGACCATGCAGGATTGTTGCGCGGGCGTGGTTTCGAGATTGCCTGGGTCAAGGATCCTATCGAATTATTTTTTCTTCATATTCAAGGCTCGGGTATTTTGCGCCTGCCAGATGGAACGCGGCTCAATATCGGTTATGCCGGCCAAAACGGCCGGCCGTACAGGAGCATCGGCCGGCTGCTCATCGATCAAGGCCAAATCTCACAAAGCGAGATGTCGATGGCGCGATTGCGTCGCCATTTGGAGGAGCATCCTGAGCAGCGTGATGAGATCATGGCGCATAATGAGAGCTACGTTTTTTTCCGAGTCAGCGAACCAGGTCCATTGGGCAGTCTCGATGTGCCGGTTACATCGGGACGTTCGATTGCGACCGATTCGCGTCTTTTTTCAAAGGGAGCCCCGGCCCTGATCTATAGTGAAAGTCCGGTTTTGGATAGCGCAGGTCGATTGATGGGGTGGCGACCTTTTGTTCGCTTTGTCCTCAATCAAGATACCGGTGGCGCGATCCGCGGTTTTCAACGAGCGGATCTTTATATGGGCAGCGGCGATGACGCGGGCGCTCATGCGGGCTACATGAATAGTCCCGGAAAAATTTATTTTTTGATGTTAAAGAATCCCAATCGGCCCGGGCTAGTTCGTTAGTTAGAGCGCGGCTCGGGGCTGCCATCCGAGTAGCGGCGTTTTCCCGTTGAAACTCTACCGGCCGGCAGAGTAGCGTACTAAAATACATCAGGTATGGAACGACACAGTGAGACGCGGCGCCTTAAGTGGGCGCTCGCAATCAGCCTGGGCTACTTCTTCGCGGAACTCATCGCCGGTTTTCTCACCAATAGCCTGGCCTTGCTTTCTGATGCCGGGCATATGTTGTCGGACATCGGCGCCCTCGTCGTCAGCCTTTTTGCCTTTCGGATGGCGCGGCGTCCGGCTACGCCGGAGAGCACCTACGGCTATCATCGCGCGGAAATTCTGGCTGCGCTGTTCAATGGCCTGGCGCTCTGGCTGATTGTCGGAGTAATTTTTGCCGCAGCGTACAACCGGATTAGCAACCCGCCCGAAGTAGAGAGTTTCGGCATGATTGTTGTTGCGGCCGTGGGTTTGATGGTGAACATTGCCGCCGGCTTTATTCTCTACGAATCGCATCATCATAATCTCAATCTACACGGCGCATTCATGCACGTGATTAGTGATGCCGTCGGTTCGGTCGGCGCGATTGTCGCCGGGCTTATGATGTATTTTACCGGGTGGTATCTGGCCGACCCATTGATCAGCGTCTTCATCGGATTGCTGATCCTCTACTCGTCCTGGAATTTGATTCGAGAGGCATTGAGTATCCTCATGCAGTCCGTCCCCAAAACCATTCGACTCGAAGAAGTCCAGCGCACCATTGAGAATGTGAACGGCGTTATGGCGGTTCACGATCTTCATGTTTGGGCGGTCACTTCGGGGATCTTTACGCTCAGCGCGCATGCCGTCATCGGCAATGGCCAAGATTTTCACGAAGTGCTAAACGGTATTGAGGAAACCCTCAAGGAGCGTTTCAGTATTGAGCACACGACAATCCAATTGGAAACCGAGAGCCGGGAAGAAACCGAGTTCAAGGGCTTTTAGTGGACTGGAATTGCCGGGAGGATCTCCGCAAGCGGAATCTAACCTTCAGCTCAAGAGGCGCTCGGACTCATCACAGCTGATCTGCGTGCCGGCAGCAACAGCGCCATCAGCCCTACGCTGATCAACGAAAGTAAGCCAAGCATCCAGAAAATCGTCGGCAGTTCAGCAGTGACCAAAAGCAAGCCGACCACCGACGTCGAAATCGTTTTTGACGCCTGCTGGATCAAGCGGTCGAAAGACACGATGCCGCCGCGCATTTCGAGCGGCGCATTTTGTGTGAGCAGGCTTTTTTGCATTGGCGATATCACGCCGTTGGCAATACCGTAAAAAAAAAGCGCGCCCCCGACCAACCAAACGCCGGGCATAAACGGCACGGCGACCAAAGCGATGCCACTGATCAAGAAGGCGATAAACAGTACTCGGGCCTTATCCCTGCCTGCCGCCAGTCGCCCCGCCTGACTCGAAGTAATCATCGCGCCCGCAGAAAAAAACACGTACAACAAGCCGGCCGTTGCCGTCGAGATGCCGTGGGTGCGCACGAGAAAAAGGGGAAAGTAAGTCAGGAATCCATAGTCGAGGAAGAAGCGCAAGAATCCCGCCGAGAACGCGACGAGCAAGCGGGGGTGGCGCGTTAATTTCAGCATCTCGCCCAGATAGGCGCGGGTGCCGCTGGTCACGCTGCCTTTGGTTTCGGGCATCCAGAAAAATGTCATGATCCCCAAGGGCACGGTGATGATGTAAAGAGTGAAAGGCCAGTACCAGGCAAGCGCGGCCAACAGCCCGCCCAGCGGCGGTAAAATCATATAGCCGACACGATCGAGAAAGACCTTCAGCCCTTGACCGGCGATCTCCTCGTCGCCATCGAGCAAATCACCGATCAGCACAATCGTCAGGGGAATGACCGCGCTGAAGCCGAGTCCCTGAATCGCGCGGAAGACCAGCAGCCAAGTGAAGCTGGTCGCAAATGCCATGGCCGTGCCACTGATGCCGAATAGTATAAGGCCGCCGGCGAGAAGCAGCCTTCTGCCGTACATATCGGCGATCACTCCAAAGATGGGCGACAGCACGATGGCCGGCGCGGTGAAGACAGTCATGATTAACGAAAGAGCCGAATCACTGATGCCGAAGGGTTCGGTCATTGCCGGCAAGGCGGGTTGGATGAAATTGACGCCCATCATCAGTGCCAAGCTTGCGGCATAAACCAGGCTTAACGAGCGCCGCTTCTCCGGTGCCAGCACGCCCAAACCAAAAAAAACGGCGATGGCAGACATCCACCGCACGCTAGACCAATGCGGGGAGTGAGTCAAATGTATCTGCCCGATGTGACGATGGAAGGTGTGAAGAGCCGGGATGAGCGCGGCTCAATTTTGCGATGCGAAAAGCTTCTGCAGTCTTTTTAGCGCGTTCTCCTTCTCGCTTCTGTCGATTCGCACTCGCTCCAGTGTGCGGCGCAGAAATTCAACCGAATCATCGTACAGTTTGCAATTGACCGGATAGGGATGCCCGTCCTTGCCGCCATGCGCGAAGCTAAATTTTACTGGATCCTTCCAAGATGCGGGGGTGCCGTAGGCAAGATCAGCGATGAGAGTGAGGGCGCGCAAGGTTTTGGCGCCGACTCCGGGCATGCTCAATAATTCTTCGAAGTCCGTGGCTTTGCGTTCGTAGGTCTTCAGCAGAATCTTTTCGATGGAATTCGGATGAATGTCGCGGACGCAAACTTGATGATGCGAAGGCAACGATAACGTTTGCAGACGATGAATTTCACCGATGAGCTTTTCCGGCCGCTCATGCGAGAGATCGGTAATCATCGACTGCGCTTTCTGGCTTTCCATAGCAACCAGATTGAGCGCACGCTGTTTTTGCAGGTTGCTGCAGATTGCGGAGTGCGGCTCGAGAACCATGGACCGGACGCTTTCGGAAAACCAGTGATAGCGTCGCGCAAAACGATCGTTCATGCCTTGTTGCACCACGGCCCAGGCGCCGTTGAAAGTGAAAAAGAAGCTGTGATGGTAAAGCTGAAAACCATCCTGAAGCGCGTTGTTATCCACTTTGGCCGTGAGCCGGCTCAGATAAACCAAGGCGTCGGGACTGCAGTTCAGAGAATATTTTTCGGCGGCCGTGACAATCTCGGCGGGAGTTTTTCGGGAAGTCGCGCCCTTACCGCCGGCGATGACCAAGCCGAGTTCCTTCTCTCTGCCTTTAAGGCCTTCCTTGAGCGCGCCACACACCGTCGTCGTGACGCCGGAAGAGTGCCAGTCAAAGCCGAGAACACAACCCAGGGATTGCAACCAAAAAGGATCGGCTATGTGTTGAAGAAATGCTTCAGGTCCCTCGTTTTCAATGATGAGGCGGGTGATTTCGCGGCCGAGCCTGACCATCCTTTGAAATAGCCATGCAGGCGCTTTGCCGCCGTGGAGCGGCAGTTGAGCAATCCCGGTTTGTCGCATGGATTATTCATCGGTCTCGCCAAAGTAGTCTCTTAGAATTCGCTCTTTTATGTAAGCGATTGCGCCAAGATCTTGAATGATGTCGCCGCCAGTATCGTAGAAGAAAATGTCGCCCTTTTTGTTACGCCCAATCGCGACGAGCCATTCGAGTTCGTCACGGTCTTCCAATAGGTAATTGATCGCCTGGTTCGCCCCTTTGCTGGCGATGATAGTTACTTTAGGGTTTGCGGATTTCTTCGGTTGGGTCATGAAGGAGCCTCCTGAACGCCATGAGTTTATACCAGAAGATGAGGCCGTACAACTTACGTTGAAGAAACGCCGTCGATTCGTTCTCGGGCAAGTCTCCCACGTCTAAGGATCAGAGGAAAATATCACCGAAGCGAAAAATCGACCCGATTGGGTTTGCCCTTAGGCATGGCTTTCTCTTCGTTGGTGGGCGGCTTGGCCGCGACAATCGACAGCCGGTCTGCGCTTACCTGTCCGGTTGCCACCAAAGCATCGCGCACTGTTTGAGCCCGTTGACCGGCTAGTTCACGAAGATCTTCCTCGCCGACGGTGGCGTGCTGAATCATTAGCTTTTCCATTTCGACCACGGGTAAATCGCGCAGCAGCCCGATGGCATTTCGCGGCTTTGGGAAACTCTCCTGCCGGTAGGCTTGTCTCAGATATTGCGGATACTCGCTGCTTTCGATGCGGACCTCGTCAACCGATCTAGGCGCTTCGCTCTTGCCTGATAGCTCTTTTAGCTTCTGCGCCTTGACTTTCCGTTCCATGGACACGCGTTTGAGCCCGTCTAGATCGGCGGCGGGATCGGCGCGACCGCTAAGCTCGAGTCGTAAGGCCGGACGATCGTTCATCGCTTTGGCCAAGGTCTCAATCTTTTTTTGGGCAGTCTGGCTAAGGGTGGCGCGGCCGCTATCGAATTCAACGTAGCTCAGTTCTTCGCCGCCACCGCTCCCGCCGCCGAATGCTGAGCCGAGAAGCGCAAACGGCGCAGTCACTGCTCGGGTGATGATGTTAATCACCAGACGCAGCACGAGACCGCCAACACTGAACTGGGGATCATCGAGAGAGCCGCTGATCGGGAGGTCGACGTCGATGACGCCGTTTCGATCTTTGAGCAAGGCGACCGCCAGCAACACCGGCAACTTGGTGGCCTGCGGGCTCTCGACTTTTTCTCCGAACGTCAGTTGGTTAAGAATGATTTTGTTCTGGGCGGTTAATTTACGGTTTTCGACCTTATATTTGACATTGAACGAGAGCTTGCCCGATTCGATTCCGTAGCCGACGTATTTCCCGGAGTACGGAGAGAACGGGTTCATCTCGATCTCGCGAGCGTCGGCCACAATGTCCAAGTACAGCTCTTCGCCCAGAGGATTGATTTTGCCGTCGATATCGACCGGGGCAGCCCCATCCAACTTGGCTTGCAGGTCGATATCGCCCGGAGCTTCCGGTTTGAGCTCGGAGATCGTCCCGTGCACGTCGGTTAGATTAGCCGAATAGTTGGGTTTGATCAGGAAGTCGCTGAAATTGATATTGCCGCCGTGAAGATTAATTTTGCCGATAGTGAACGGCTTCGCCGTATCTGGCGCGTCGGTGCCGGGTGCAGCGACTGTTTGTGTGGGCGGGGCGTTTTCTTGGTTGTCGTCCTTAGACGCCTTTAAGTTCTGCAAATTGATCTTGCCATCCGGCCCGATGATCACGCGCGAGTAGAAATCGGTGACGTCGACTTCGCCGATCCGCACCTGTAGCGGTTCTGAGGTCAATTCGAATTGATGCAGTCCGAGATTTTTCCATTTCACCAGATCCTGTTTATTGTCTTTTTCTATGCTGGCGAAGTCGTAGAGCTCTATCCCGCCCTGGTAATTTACCTTTGCCGGACCGGTGCCGCCATCAACTAGCGTAAAGCTGCCCTTCGTGCTGATTCGGCCGCCGGTTAGAAGAAAATTGACTTGATCGCCGAAGTACGGCTGGAGAGAGAGAGCATCGATATCGTAGGCCTCGACGGCGAGTTTCGCCGAGACCGGATTTGTGGCCGCGGTACCGTTCACCCGCAATGCCCCATTTTTGTTGATACGAGTCCGCAGCCTGGTCTTACCGGGCTGATTTTTCGCATTGGAAAAGTTGTCGATTCGAACGAAAAGATCCGATAACGTGAACTTCGCTGGAGTAGCGGCACCGCGATCGTCGACATCAACCTTGAAACGATCCAGAGCAATTTGTTTGGCTTCAATCTTCCACTCGGTCTCGTCTTTTTTTACCGGCTCTTTAACAGGCGCCGATGATTGGGCTTTGACGATGCGCGCATAGTTCAGAGTGCCATCTTTATCCCGCTGCACGTGCCCGATGCCATCTTTGCCTTGGATCGCGCCGATGACGACTGTTTTACGTAAGAGGTCGACGCTACCGTCTTTGATGATCAATGATGGAATGCGCCAAAGCGGTTCCGGTTGTCCAGGCAGATCCAGGCGCACCGTTTTCAAAGTAGCATTGAGATCCGTGAGTTTTAGGTCGGATCCTGCGTCTTTGGTATCGAATCTGTATTGTGTCGTGAGATCTAATAAAGCTTCCTTGACCTCCAGGGCGACCGCGTTCTGATAATACGGGCTCACGTTTCCTGGGTTGAAGCCTTCGATCTCGAGTTTCCCTTCCGCGAGAAACGGTTCTAACTGGATCTTGCCATTTTGACTGATCCGCTCTTTGGCATTCGATTCGAAAGAAACTTCGAGATCGGCTTGCTTCGCCGGTTCGTTGGTCAATCCTTTAAGGGCAATACGAACATTATCGAGTCGGGTTTTGTAGGGCCGCTGCAAAGTTTCATCCATGAAGTGCAGTGTGCTTGAGTCGATAAGAATGTCGTCAACTTCGTAGACCAACGGTTTGCTGTCCTTCTTGGGTTCGACTGAACTCGTCTTAGGGGAGATCGTAACCAGATCGGCAGTATTCAAAGATCCATCGCGATTGCGCGCTAGGTGCAACTCCAGGCCATGAGCTTTGATCGATTTTAAGCGAGTCTTGTTGTTGAATACATCGATCGAGGCAATCGCAATGTCGAGGTTGGCCATCTTGCCGAATGGCGTGCCCCCGTTTTTCTCCACGGCAAGGTCCGTTAGCGCCAGGTTGCCGGTGATCGTGAATACGGATGGGCTGTCCTTGGCGCTCTTGAACGAGGCATTGAGCTTGCCGTTTAGTTCGCCCGAAGGAACTTTGAAATTCAGAGCTACGGGCGAATATTCGAGATACTTGTTGATCTCCAATTTGTCGATGTTCAAATCGACTGTGCTTTCGTGAGAGCTGTGAAATGGCTTGGAGGCCCCGACGATATGCAAAGGAGCCCCATTGATATCTGCCGAAAACGAGGGCTTGACGAAGATATCCGTATAGGACGGCAAACTTGAAATAAACGGCACGCCGATATTGATCGATGATATCACGTGTTTGGTCTGTTCCGGCCGGTCGTCAAATTCGATCCGACCGTCGATTAACTGGATGTTATTTAAGGCAAACTTCGGCGTCGGACCACCGGATGGTCCGGAGGTTAACTCATCGATGATGTCTTGAAAGTTGTACTTCAAATCCTCGTTGCGCACTAGATTGACATAAGGCTTTACCAGACGAAGCTCTTTGATGACGGGGCTCAGGCGGAAAATTGACTGGAGTTCCAAATTGACGTGCAGCTCATCGAAGGATACTGCCGTCGCTTGGCTCTCACGCTCTTTCATCAGAAACCCGCGAACGGTTGCCGTCATCGCATAGGGATTCAAACGGATCTGCTCGATGCTGACTTCGCGGTGAAGTTTTTGCGACAGGTCGCGGGCGATTTTGCCGCGCAGCAGCGGCGGCGCTACCACTCCCAACAGGACGCCAAAGGCGACGACGAGAGAGACCGTCCAAATTGCTATTTTGCGGGCACGCGGATGGACGGTGAAATCTCGCGCACGACTGAAGATCTGTCTTGCGTTAACTGGCATGGGTACAAATGCATTGGAAAACTAACGAGATATTACTCTAGCAAGTAACGCTTGTCCACGAAGAGGGCGCGCACAATGTTGTTCGAACAGGCAATGTTGCGGGAGGTTCCATGAGACGTCAAGATTCGGCACGAACTTATCCTTTCGCCTGGAACTTGAAGGCTGAGTGGATTATTTTTCCGCCTTGATTCCCTCGAGTACCGAAAGATAGAGGCTGGGGAGCTTCCAATGCCTCGCGCCTTCGAGAATTAATCGTTTGTATTCGGCGTTGGGCAAGGGAACATCGAGCTCCAATTCGGCAATATAAACCAGTGCGTGTAGCGGTGCCTTTTCCCCGTTTAAGCCGAAAACCGGCAAAACCTCACGTCGATAGCCGTCTTCGAAGCTATCCAAGATGAGCAAGTCCTCATCGCAAATGTCGTATACGGCGCCCCAAACTTCCTTACCCCGCGCTGCAATCACGTTGGCCGTGCCGCAGCTGCGCAGGCGCGAATGGCGTGTGATGCCGAATTGATAGTCCGGCAATCGGGCGATGCAAACGAACCGTGACGACGGGCAACGACGTTGCATCTGTGGCCAGTTCAGGTTCGAGCCGTAGGCAAAATAATACACGAACTAGTCCCCCTTATCTTTTGACAACAACAATTATGTAGTGAACAGAAAAGTTGTCAATGTTCACATACAATCAGACTTAGCAGGAGTTAATCCAGTTCGCCTTAGTCCTCTTCTCGTTTTATCGGCGGTTTGGCAAACAGAATTAGAAAGGCAGAGGTGAATAAGGCGCAGGAGAAGATTGTGAAGGATATGTTGTAACTGCCCATGCGATCATGAAGAAAGCCGAAAAATGGCGCGCCGCTGGCCGCGAATAGATGAGAAAAGAAAAGCGACAGACCGCGCACTTTTCCGAGAGACACTCGGCCAAAGAAATTAGCCCAGATCACTTCACGCAAAACAAAGCTTCCCGCCAATCCGGTGCCGTAGAGAAAGAACCCCAAGTAAACGAAACGGATATCAATGCTGGCAATCACCGTCACCAGCCCAGCTCCCTGGATGAGAAACTGGATAGAGGATACTTTTCTAAGGTCGAATTTGTCGGCCAGCACACCCCAGACAAGCGTAGAGCCGAGTTGGGTTAGCGCAATAGTGCTCATAAACGAAGCCGCGATCAGCGGCGAGTAGCCGATATCGGTGACATAAGAAAAGATGTGCAGATTGAGACCGGCAATGCCGACGCTAACGATACCGAAAGTCACTACCAGGAGCCAGAAGACTGGCAAACGTAAGACATCCGACCGGTTCCATACGATTTCACCGTAGGCTCTTCTTGGTTGCGCATTCGATGAGCGCTGGCCAGTTGGCGGTACTGCTTCAAACCTCTCCCGCGGCGGCTCTCCATCAGGCCGAAGGCCCATATCTTCGGGTCGCCGGCGGATGAAGATCAGCGCCGGCGCGACCACTAAAAGAGGCGCGACGGTGCCGAACACCGCCCAGGTGCCGCGCCAACCGATGAGGACAAACAACCATGCTGCTATGAGCGGTATCGCAAGCTTCGCAATGCCCGTTCCGAGATTGGCAATGCCCATGGCCCGGCCCCGCTTGCGGACGAACCATTGCGCAATGGTGACGTTGATGACCAACGAACCCAGTAAAGCTTCGCCGGCGATTACCAGCGAACAGCGTACCAGGACGAATTGCCAAAAAGTTTGCACGATGCTCGAAAGCAACAAGCCGGCACCTTCCATCAGTACTCCGATGACGATGATGCCACGGCCGCCGTGCCGATCGACCCAAGGCCCGAGAAGCGGGACGATGATCGCCGCGATGCCGATCTCGAAAGTGCGGATCAGCGAAAATGCGCCGCGCGAAACGCCTAACTCCGCAGTGATCGGCTTGAGAAAAATGCTCAAGGTGCTCGAAAAGGCAAAGGTCCCGGCGATGTTGACCAGAATTGCGACCGCGACGATGTGCCAACCGTAAAAAAATCGCGGCCGTTTCGACTTTAGAGCTGTGGTCATGTCAGGCGAGTTACGGGTTGCCGCCGGTTGAAGGGTCTGGGAAGAACTACTTGAATAGAATACTCGAATAGAGACGGTGCGTGAAGGAAGCGCACCTTGGTGAATGTGCCTATATCTAAATCATCGATACGGCGTCCGATATGACAACAGCAATCGCCTGCTGTCAACCGTGCGCGCCTAAAATCCGCAGTTGAAAAAATCGCCGCATGGCAATAACTATGGCAGCGCAGCCCATGGAGGTAGCCAAATGCTGATCTTATCGAATGAAGATATTGAAAAGATTCTGCCGGTGGGCGCCTGTCTCGAAGTGCTGGAAGAAGCCTACCGCGATCTGGGCACAGGCATGGCGGCGACCGTGCCGCGCTACGATGTTTTCAGTCCGACCAAGCCCAGTGAATTTTACGAATACAAAACCATGAGCGGGGTTCTCCCGAACCGCAAAATCGCGGCATTGCGCCTCAATTCGAGCGTGGTTACGTGGTACGAAAAGGCCGGCGGTTTGCGAAAAGACAAGCTTCCGGTTGCCGGCGGCGATCGTTACGTTGGCTTAGTCATGCTTTTCAGCACTGAGACCGGTGAGCCTCTAGCAATCTTTCCCGATGGTTATGTGCAGAAACTCCGGGTCGCGGGTGCCAGTGCCATCGCCGCACGCCACCTTGCGCGCAAGAATGCATCTGTGATGGCGCTGCTGGGAAGTGGTTGGCAAGCCAGCGCTCATCTAATTGCGCTTAGCTTGGTGCGTGATCTGAAGAAAGTCATAGTCTTTAGCCCCAACGCGGAGTCCCGAAATCATTTCCTGGACGAGTGGAGCGACAAAGTTTCCACGGAACTCGTCGCAGCCGTTAGCGCGGCCGAGGCCATCGATAGCGCAGATATCATTACCTGTGCGACGAATTCAATTTCCGCTCTGTTTCCCGGCGAGTTGCTCAAGCCGGGAGTCCATGTTTCCTGCGTTAAGCCTTGCGAGCTGGATGCGACGACCTACCGGCGATCGGATCCGTTGATTATCCACTGGAAGGAGGCCAAGCCGTTTCAGATCGTCATCGGCGGCGTCGATCCGCAATCGATTCCGGATGTCGCTGACGGTTGGCCGCATCCCCTTACGCGGGAGGATACTGCTGTGTGGGACTTGCCGACGATTTCCCAATTGGTAAACGGACAGCACCCAGGAAGGACCAAAGACGAGGCGATTACCTGCTTTTGTAACAACGTGGGCCTCGGCTTGCAGTTCGCCGCGGTTGGCAGCGAAGTGTTGGCGCGCGCCCGAGAAGCCCGAGTAGGGCGGGAGATTCCGACCGGCTGGTTTTTGGAATCGGTTCACCCGTAATGCCCATGAAGTTTGAGCAGCACGTGTGAGATGTTCTCGCCGGCGTATACACGCCGGTTATCTGGCGCGGCGCAGCTTACCGATAAAATGTTGACAGGGTAGCTCAGAACCAATCCGGAGCCGATCCGCAACGAGGTGTTTGTGAAAATCAAAATAGCATTGCTTACATTGCTGCTAGTCTTTTTCGCTACGGCCTGGGCCGCGATGGCACAGACCCTTAAACTTAACGTTGCTTATCCCACCACTGTCGGTTCGATGGCGGTGCTGTGGGTCACCAAAGAAGCGCGGCTTTTCGAGAAGCACGGACTACAAGTCGAGCTGATCTATATCGGCGGCAGCTCCAAAGTGGTTCAAGCAATCCTGGCTAGAGAGATCCCAATTGCCGAAATTGCAATTCCAGCAGTGGTTCAAGCCAATCTGGCAGGCGCTGATCTGGTGATGCTTGCCGGGCCTAATCACAAGCCGGGGCAGAAAATCATGGTTACGCCGGAGATAAAAAAACCGGAAGAGCTGAAAGGTAAAAAAATCGGTGTGACGCGGTTCGGGACATCGGACGATTTTCTTCTGCGTTACGTATTGGGGCAATGGGGGATTGCGCCCGACCGGGAGGTTGCTTTAATCCAGATGGGCGGTTCGCAAGAGACATTGGCCGGAATGATCGCCAAAAGTGTTGATGGGGGATTACTATCGTCGCCGCTACATCTTCGGGCCGGCAAGCTGGGGTTTTCCATGTTGGCGGATCTGAGCGCCATCGGTGTTGACTATCAGGGCGCCGGTGTGGTCACCACGCACCGCTATCTCCGCGAAAACCCCGATACCATCCATCGCTACTTGCGAGCCTATGTCGAAGGTTTGCACCGGTTAAAGACCGATAAAGCATTTTCGATGAAGGTGATTGCCAAGTATTCGCGGATTAGCGAAGCCGCTGCCTTAGAGGAAACCTATCAGCATTATGCGGTTAAAGTGATGCCCCGGGTGCCGTATCCAACCACGAAAGGCATCCAGATGGTGCTCGACGAGATGAGCGCACGAAATCCCAAGGCTAAGAGTCTTCAGCCCGGCAGCTTTATCGATGTAGCAAATTTGAAGGAGCTAGAGCAGAGCGGTTTCATCAAGCGTCTCTATGGCGAGTGATTTCTGCTGGTTCATCCATGATCGAGAATTTCAATATCAGATCGCCGTTTACAAGCGTCGTCAAATTCACAGTCAATCCATAGCCGAGTGGCATAGCGGATCGTCGAAGCGACCAGTTTTCCTCTTGTTGCAAATGCGAAAACTTCGCAAACTCCAGACTTCCACGAACTTGTTGGAAAAATTTAAACTAACCATCGAGAAACACCAAATGTTGTCTCCGGGTCAGAGAATCTTAGCCACCGTCTCGGGAGGGCCGGATTCTGTGGCGATGCTTCATCTTCTATGCGATTTGCGCGAGGAACTTGAGCTTACGATCGAAGTTGCCCATCTACAGCATGGGATCCGCGGCGAAGAAGCGCTCGAGGACGCGCGTTTTGTTGCTCGGTTGGCGGAGCAACTGGGTTCGATCTGCCATTTAAAGGAAGTTGATCTGCCGCGACTGAAAGTCGCTTCCGGTAAAACTAGCCTCGAAGAGATCGGCCGATTCGAAAGGTACCGCTTTTTTGCCGAAACCGCCCATCGACGTGGACTCGATGCGGTCGCAACGGCTCATACCGCTGACGATCAAGCGGAAACGTTTGTCATGCGCCTATTCCGTGGCGCAGGTCGAACCGGCCTTCGTGGCATCATGCCGGTGGGTCAACTGGCCATTGGGCTTGAGCGCCCTTGCGCAAATGTGCTGCTGATTCGGCCCTTGCTCGATACCCGCCGAAGAGAGGTGATGGAATATCTCGACCAGCGAAACCTGACGTATCGCACCGATAGCAGCAATAAGGATCTGTTCTTTTTGCGCAATTGGATTCGTCTAAAGCTCATGCCCCAAGTGAGCGAGAGATTCGGCCATAAACTGACCGAACGGCTTTGTGCTCAAGCGCAGGTGCTGCGCGAGGAGGAGGATTACCTTGCCGAGGTGACCCGGCAGCAGTTCGAAAACGTGCGCGATGGACAGAGACTAAACCGTAAGCTCTTTCTCAATCTCAACAGGGCGCTGCAACGAAGAGTGATTCGACTCTGGATCGCGCAGCGGCGCGGCCATTTGCGCGCAATCGACTTCGATCATATCGAAGCGGCCCAGTCGTTGATCGCCGACGGTCCGCCGCAGGGTCGTCTGGCTCTTCCCGGCGGCTGGCAGTTGGCGCGCCAATACGAAACCATCACTTTTGAAAGAGGTCGTCCGAATATTAAACCGCAATGTTATAGCTACCTCTTTAAACCTGGAATCAGTTTACCTGTGGTAGAGGCAGGGATCAGGATCGAAAGCAGCTTGATAGATCCAGCGCCGGGGCAATTGCCGGATAACTCCATGGAAGCGCTGTTCGACGCCGATCTCTTAAAGGGAGAGCTGATAGTGCGAAATTTCCGCAATGGTGATCGATTTCAGCCCTTGGGAATGGGCGGACATAAAAAGGTCAAAGACTTATTCATTGCCAATCAATTGCCGTTGCATACACGAGCGTCATTACCTTTGCTCGTGATGGATAACGAAATACTATGGATACCCGGATACGGCCGGAGTGATTTCGCCCGGATCGGATCGACGACCAAGATTTCTCTGCATTTGAAGGCAATTCCTCAACCTAAGTAGGAAAACTCTATATTGATCTAACTGGTTGCGTGTGTTAGTCTTTTCTGGTTCTTGAAATCGGAGGATTGGGGTTGAGTCAATCATCAAAACATATCGCTCTCTGGTTGGTCCTGCTATTGGTTCTTCTCGGCATCTTCAGCGTGTTTAGTAAGCAGGCCGGCCGCGATCCTGAAGTCGTTTTTAGTGAATTCCTGCTGGCTGTGGAACGTGGAGAAGTGCAAGAAGTCGTTATTCAGGGTCACAACATCCAAGGCAAATACAAAAATGGCGAGCGCTTCCGCACTTTCGCCCCTGACGACCCTGAACTGGTCAAGAGTCTGCGTGACAAGAAAGTTAAGATCGCCGCAAAACCCGAGGACGATTCGCCCTGGTATTACGTGCTGCTGATCAACTGGTTTCCGATGCTACTGCTGATTGGTGTCTGGGTCTTCTTTATGCGCCAGATGCAGGTCGGGGGCGGCAAGGCGATGTCGTTTGGCAAGAGCCGCGCGAAACTGCTCACGGAGAATCAACATCGGGTTACGTTTTCGGATGTAGCGGGCGCAGAAGAAGCCAAGGACGATCTCCAGGAAATCATTGCATTTTTAAAAGATCCGAAAAAGTTTACCAGGCTCGGCGGCCGCATTCCCAAAGGTTGCTTGCTTGTCGGTCCACCAGGAACTGGCAAGACACTGCTGGCGCGGGCAATCGCTGGCGAGGCCGGCGTGCCGTTTTTTAGCATCAGCGGCTCGGACTTTGTTGAGATGTTCGTCGGTGTCGGCGCGTCACGGGTACGCGATCTATTTGTCCAGGGTAAGAAAAACGCACCGTGTATAATCTTCATCGATGAAATCGACGCGGTGGGACGGCATCGGGGCGCCGGCCTCGGCGGTGGCCATGATGAACGCGAGCAAACCCTCAATCAGCTATTGGTGGAAATGGACGGTTTCGAAGCTAACGAGGGTGTTATCCTGATCGCCGCTACCAACCGGCCCGATGTTTTGGACCCGGCGCTCTTGCGACCGGGGCGGTTCGACCGTCGGGTGGTGGTGCCGCGTCCCGATGTAAAAGGCCGTGAAGGCATCTTGCAGGTGCACACACGCAAAGTTCCCGTCGCATCGGATGTCGACATCGCGGTCTTGGCCCGGGCAACGCCGGGATTTGCGGGGGCCGATCTGGAGAACCTGGTCAATGAAGCCGCTCTTCTAGCTGCGCGCAACAACAAAGACAAAGTAGACATGCGCGACTTTGAACTGGCCAAAGATAAAGTAATGATGGGGGCCGAGCGCCGCAGCATGATCATCAGCGACGAAGAAAAGCGCATTACCGCATTTCATGAAGCGGGGCATGCCTTGGTAGCGAAGCTGCTTCCGGGCGCTGATCCGATTCACAAAGTCACGATCATTCCTCGCGGCATGGCTTTGGGCTTGACCCAGCAACTGCCGATGGATGAGAAGCACACCTATCCGAAAGAGTATTTGCTCAACAATTTAGTCATTCTATTCGGTGGTCGGGTCGCCGAAGAGCTAGTGCTGAATCATATGACCACCGGGGCTGGAAACGATATCGAAAAAGCCACTGAACTCGCGCACCGGATGGTCTGCGAATGGGGCATGAGCGAAAAACTCGGTCCGATGACTTTCGGCAAAAAGGAAGAGGAAATCTTTTTGGGGCGGGATTTCACGCAAACCGCTGACTACTCTGAAAGTACCGCCATCGAGATCGACAGCGAGGTTCGACGCATCATCCAGGAGAGTTATCACAAGGCCAAAGATCTTCTCAAAACGAATCTGGCGCTGCTTCACAAAGTCGCTGAATCGCTTCTTGAACGAGAAGTTTTGGACGGCTCGGAAATCGACGCCATCGTTAGAGACTTTAGCGGCAACGGCGGCGACCCGCTAAACCCGACACGGGCGGCGGCAGTTGCTTAAGTCGGGCTAAACACTCTACCCTCCGTTTTTTCATCGACCGATCAGGATCGCTTCGTGACGGCACGTGCGATCCTGATTCTGCTTACGTAGTCAGGGATTGGCGACAATATTATCGGAATTAGGATTCTGGCAGGCCGATCTTATAGCCAGGAGCGTGCCGCGAGAAGCCGCGACGGTACTGAAGCGCTATTTCAATGCTATTTGTGAGTGGTCTTGTAAGGCTAGTGTTTCAATGAGAAAGCCTAGCGCGATCATTACAGGAGAGAATCAGAGCCCGGTTGTCGTGGCGCGAAGCATCAACTGTCCTTGCTTCGACCAGCTCAGTTGGGGTGAGCGGATTGCCGCTCGCTAGGTTTTTATTGATGTGAATTCCAGCATAGACCCTATCGACATTGCCGATCATCAGCCCGGGCGAGCTCTAGCCACGCGACATGGCCTATTAGATATGACCTGTCACACGGTGGTCATGGGAATCGTCAATGTCACTCCGGACTCCTTCTATGACGGCGGCAAACGATTCGACGGCGCAAGAGCAATTGCTGGTGCGATCGAGATGATCGATTCGGGGGCCGAGATTCTCGATATTGGCGGCGAATCTACTCGGCCAGGCGCTCAGCCTGTATCCGTCGATGAGGAACTAAGGCGCGTTCTTCCGGTGATCCGAGAGCTGCGGCAAAGATCCAGCGTGCCGATTTCCATCGATACTTACAAAGAAGCTGTTGCGCGCGCCGCTTTGGACGCCGGTGCCGACATCGTCAACGACATCAGCGCGCTGCGATTTGATCCGGCGATGGCTGCGCTGGTTGCCCGTTCAGGCGTTCCAGTCATTCTCATGCACATGCAAGGAGTGCCGCAAACCATGCAACGAGAGCCGCGCTATCAAGATGTTGTCCTGGAGGTGCAAGACTTTTTGGCGGCGCGCGTTCGCAGTGCTAGCCTCGCTGGAATCGCCCGAGAACAGATCATTATTGATCCCGGCATTGGTTTCGGTAAAACCTTGGTGCACAACCTAGCGCTACTCAAGGATTTACATTCATTGAAATCGCTTGGCCAGCCGCTGTTGATCGGCGTCTCACGTAAGGCTTTTATCGGAAGAATCTTAAATTCGGCAGCTCCGGAGGAGCGGCTCGAAGGCAGCCTGGCCGCGGCGGTCGCGGCGACATTGAGCGGGGCCAACATTGTGCGCGTGCATGATGTGAGCGAAACGGTTCGCGCGCTTCGGGTGACCGATGCGATCCGGCTGGGTCGCTTGCCGGATTTAGGTGAACGATGACGGAGATTCTGGGTCAACTGCGCTGGCAGGATGCGTTGGACATCAGCATCATCTGGTATTTGATTTACCGTTTGTTGCAGATGCTTCGTGGCAGCCGGGCGATGCAGATGATGATCGGCCTGGCTGTCGTTTTAATGGCGTACGTTCTGTCCCGCGGCCTTGGTTTGTTTACGCTTAACTGGATCTTAGACAATTTCCTGGCATCGATCATTCTCGTTATAATCGTTATCTTCCAGAGCGATATACGTCGCGCCTTGACTCAAGTGGGAACGGCACCGATTTTCGGCGCCGAGAAGATGGTGCAACGGCGAGAGGACATTATCGAAGAAGTTGCCGAGGCGGTTCGCAGTCTTGCTTCCAGGCGAGTCGGAGCGCTCATCGTGCTGGAGCGTGAGGTCGGTTTGAATGAGTATATCGAGATCGGCACCCGATTGGATGCCCGAGTCAGCCGCGAGCTGATCGAGAGCGTTTTCTTGCCAGGCTCGCCAATCCATGATGGCGCGCTAGTCGTTCAAAAACGCCTCGTTACCGCAGTACGCTGTCTTCTGCCGTTGAGTGCAAACCCTAATCTTCGCACGACTATGGGCACTCGCCATCGAGCCGCCATCGGCGTGACCGAAGAGACCGACGCCGTGGCAATTGTGGTTTCCGAACAAGAGGGTACCATCGCTTTAGTGGTGGGCGGCAATCTCACGGAGAGAATCGAGGCATCGCGGCTGCGCAACGCACTCGAAGGTCTCGTGAAATTATGAAAGAGATCTGGCGGCAGATCGGCTCAACGGCATCGAGCAATGTCGGGTTGGCAGTGCTCTCGTTCATCATAGCCCTGGGCTTGTGGATTGCCGGCCATCGGGATATCGAACGAGCCATTGAGGTGCCCGTCGAGTTTCGCAACATCCCCTCTGACCTGATGGTGCTCGATAACCGTGTCGATTACGTGGTTCTCCGACTCAGTGGTCCGCGAACCCTCGTCTCCACTCTTGATGCCGATGATTTGAAGCTGCAAGTAGACCTTTATGGAAGCAAATCCGGCTCCTTGAGCTTTCCCTTGGGACCGAGCTCGTTTAACATTCCTCGAGGCGTAACGGTGGCGCGCATTACGCCGCCGATCATTCACTTGCGGCTCGATCCGGTGATCAAACGGCAACTGCCGGTGAGTATACGGCTTTCTGGCAAGCCGTTGACCGGCTACAAAATTGAGGAAATGGCGGTTCAGCCCGAGTCGATTTCAGTGCGCGGCCCGGCTGACGAAATTCGGCGCATGGGTTTAGTCGAAACTCTGCCGGTTGATATTGAAGGGAGCCGCAACTCAATCAAGCGCACGGTCAGGCTTTCTACCGACGGAAAACCATTGTCGTTTATGCCGGAGCAAGTATCGGTGGCGATCACGATCGTTGAAGAGGATTCGATCAAGGACTTCAAGAACGTCGAGATTGGCGCGCGCGGAGCGAGCGGCGATTATGTGTTAACACCCAAGTCGGCTCAGGTGCGGCTATTCGGGCCGCGCAGGATACTCGATAGACTGGAGCTTGGCGCGGATCAGGTGTATGTGGATCTCGATGGTTTGGCCACAGGCGAGCATGCGGTCGATTTAAAATTCAATCTGCCGGCTGAAATCAAAGTGGTGGAGCAAAAGCCCGCGCGCTTTAAAGTTAGAATCAATAAATCGCATCCTTAGGTCTGGCAAGGAGTGACATCATGGCTCAAGTCTCAAAACAAAAGCGACGCCTGTTTGGCACTGACGGAGTCCGCGGTATTGCCAATCAGGAGCCGATGACATCGGAGATGGCTCTGAAGTTGGGGCGAGCCATTGCCAAGGTCTTGCAAGATCCCATCGCCCGGCCCGCCCAGAGTTCGGGCCGCTCAAAATCGCCATCCCTGGCTAAAACGCTGGGCGGCGATACCGCACACCGCTATAAGATTCTTATCGGCAAGGATACTCGCCTGTCCGGGTATATGCTGGAAACCGCGCTGGCTTCCGGGATTTGCTCGATGGGGGCGGACGTCCAATTGGTCGGTCCTTTGCCGACTCCGGCGGTGGCGTTTTTGACCCGCACCATGCGCGCGGATGCGGGAGTGGTGATCTCGGCCTCTCACAATCCTTATCAAGATAACGGAATAAAATTTTTTTCCTTCGACGGTTTCAAGTTGCCCGATGAAGTCGAAGCCCGCATGGAAGAGATGATCTTCAGTGGCGAAGCCGATCGCGAGCGGCCCACGGCATCGCAGATCGGTAAAGCCTTTCGCATTTCCGATGCAGTCGGACGTTACAACGTGTTCGTCAAGAATAGTTTTCCGCGTCATTTGACTCTGGAGGGACTGCGCATCGTGGTGGATTGCGGTCACGGCGCGGCGTATCGCGTTGTTCCCGAGATCTTATCGGAGCTGGGGGCGCAGGTGATTCCGATAGGCGTGCAGCCGGACGGCGAAAATATCAATCATCATTGCGGCGCTCTGTACCCTGAAGCGGCGCGCGATGTACTGCTCCACGAGAAAGCTGATTTTGCCGTTTCTCTGGACGGCGATGCCGACCGCGCCATCTTTATCGATGAAGACGGGGAGGTTCTCGACGGCGATCAAGTTCTGGCGATTTGCGCTAAAGATATGCAGGAGAAGGGAACCCTTAAAGACCGCACGGTGGTGGCCACGGTGATGAGCAATCTCGGGCTCGATCTTGCCCTCAAATCGATTGGGGTGAATCTCGAGCGAACCGAGGTCGGAGACCGATACGTGGTCGAGCGCATGCTCGAACGCGGCTACAATCTCGGCGGCGAGCAGTCCGGTCACATTCTGTTTTTGGATCACAATACCACCGGTGACGGCGCCATTACCTGTTTGCAGGTGCTGGCGCTCATGGTCGATACAGGAAAGCGTCTGGGCGAGCTCAAGCGTATTTTTACGCGCCTGCCGCAAATTCTTCTGAACGTCCGGGTTACGGAACGGAAGGAATTTCAGGCTATGCCGAAAGTGAGACGGGCGATTGCCTCCGTCGAGCAATCATTGAACGGCCGCGGCCGCACCCTGGTTCGTTATTCCGGCACGGAGATGTTGGCCCGGATCATGTTGGAAGGCGAAGATGAAGATAGGATTTGCGCCATGGCGCAGGAAATCGCCGATGAAATACGCACGGAAATAGGAGTGAAGGATTGATCCGCTTGGGAGTGAATGTCGACCACGTTGCGACCGTGCGCCAGGCGCGTCGAGTGGATGTGCCGGATCCCCTCGAAGCCGCTTTGATCGCCGAAAAGGCCGGAGCCGACGGTATTACCGTGCACCTGCGCGAAGATCGGCGTCATATTCAAGAGCGAGATGTGCAGCTCCTGCGCGAGCGGTTGAACACCAAGCTCAATCTGGAAATGGCCGTGACTCCGGCGATGCTTATCTTTGCTGAAAATGTCCGTCCCAACGACGCTTGCTTCGTGCCGGAAAAGCGGGAGGAACTTACCACCGAAGGCGGTTTGGACGTCGTCTCTCATCGACAAAAAATTCGCGAGGCGACGCAGCGGCTGCAGGGCATCGGCGTGCGCGTGAGTTTATTCATCGATCCCGAATCGGCTCAGATTGAGGCCAGCCGCGACGCCGGCGCGCATGCGGTTGAAATTCATACCGGCGCTTATTGCAATGCGTTGGGTATGGAGCGCGAGAAGCAGCTGCAAGTGATCCGCGAAGCCGGAAAGTTGGCGCAGAGTCTCGGCCTGGAGGTTCACGGCGGCCATGGCCTCAATTACGACAATGTTTTGGCTATCGCCCAGATCCCTGAGATGGCCGAGCTTAACATCGGTCACAGTATCATCGCTCGAGCGATCATCGTCGGTATCGAGCAAGCCACCCGCGAGATGAAGGATCTGCTTAGCAAGGCGAAAGAATAAACAGGTTCAAACCGTTCAAGCAGTTCAAGCCGTTCAAATCGTTTAGATCCGGCGGCTTCAACCCTTAGAACGTTTGAACGGCTTTAACCATTGAACCATGATACTAGTTACCGCCGAGCAGATGCGCGAGATCGATCGATTGACGATCCAAAAGTACGGTACTCCCAGTCTTACGCTGATGGAACGCGCCGGCGCGGGAGTCACGCACGCAATCCTGCCGCGTTTCGCCAAGCCCCTAAGTAAAGGTGTCTTGATCGTCGCCGGCAAAGGTAACAATGGCGGAGACGGTTTTGTTGTCGGACGCTTGCTGCGGCAGCAGGGGGTGTTCTGCGAAATTGCCCTGTTGGCCAAGCGCAACGAGACTTCCAGCGACGCAGCGAAGAATCTACAGGCGTATTTGACAGCCGGAGGCAAGGTCGTCGACATCGAGGCCGATCGTCTGCCATTGCTCAATGACGCAATCGCCGGCAAAGGGTTGCTGGTCGATGCGATTCTGGGTACCGGGACGAAGAATGAAATCCGCGGATTGTACGCTGAGGCTATCAGGGCAATGAACGAGTCCGGACTACCCATTGTCGCCATCGACATACCTTCCGGGCTGGATGCGGATAAAGGGACGCAGTTGGGGGTGTGCGTTCAAGCTGCTATGACGGTCGCGCTCGCGTATCCCAAGATCGGCGAGGTGATCCATCCAGCCGTGGAATACGTCGGCGAGCTTGTTGTTGCCGACATCGGGGTCGAGCCGGCTGCGGTAACCGAGGTGGCGCCCGCTGCAGAACTTCTGACCCGTGAAGAAATACGTCCGTTAGTTCCAGTCCGTAAACCGGACTCGCACAAAGGAACCTATGGACACGTCGTGGTGATCGCCGGCTCGCGCGGGAAAACTGGCGCGGCGATTCTCGCCAGCCGCGCATGCATGCGCGCCGGCGCAGGATTGACTACTTTGGCGACGCCGCGATCGCTTAACGATGTTTTTGCCGGCGCCATGATCGAGGTGATGACCGAACCGTTGCGCGACACTGCCGAGGAGGAGATCGAATCGCTAACTGACGAGGAGTGGTGGCGACTGTTGGAACGCAAGACGGTGGCGCTGTTTGGTCCCGGGATCGGCGTTACTGACTCTACGAGAAATAATCTGCGCTGGTTGTTGCGCCATTTGAGTATTCCATGGGTGATCGACGCCGATGGTTTGAATAACCTTGCGCTGGATATCGACCGGCTGCGCAAGGCCAGGACAGCGCCTATCTTGACGCCTCATCCCGGTGAAATGGCGCGGCTCCTGGGCAAAGACGCAGTGACCGTCAACAAGGACCGCATCGGCGTAGCGCGCGCGTTTGCGGCCGAACACCGATGCTATGTAGTGCTTAAAGGCGCGCGCACAGTGATTTCGACACCTGGCGGCAAAATCTTCATCAATCCGACCGGCAATCCTGGGATGGCCAGCGGTGGCCTGGGGGACGTTCTCGCGGGCATCTTGGCAGCGCTCCTGGCCCAAGGGCTCTCTCCGGAAGCGGCCATGAAGTTGGCGGTTTATCTGCATGGTTTTATCGCTGACCGAATTGCGGCGGAGCGAGGAATGCTGGGCATGATTGCTTCCGATATCATTGATGGATTACCCGCTGGCCTTCGCAGTCTGTCGGCTGTCGTTTAGACTCGAAATTTCCAGCAAAATATACTACTTGTGTTTATGGAGCGGTGTTGCTGATGCAGTGGGCGGTTATTTCGCGCTCCGCCGAGCACACGCGACGTTTGGGAGTTAGATTAGGTAAGCTGTTGCAGGGCGGTGAAATTGTTGGGCTTATTGGCGAGCTCGGAACTGGCAAGACCTGTTTTGTGAGAGGCTTGACGGAGGGGTTGGGGGTCAGCCAAGAAACGTGGATTCGCAGCCCGACGTTTACACTTGTCAATGAGTATCACGGTCGCTTACCCATCTATCACATCGATCTTTACCGAATCGATAGCACGGGCGAACTCGAAGAACTAAATCTCCGCGAGTATCTCTACTCCAACGGCGTCAGTCTGATTGAGTGGTTCGAGTATTTTCCTGCCGGCGAGGTTGACGATCATCTGGCAATTCAATTGGCGTACCGCGAGGGCAGCAAACGTCAGCTGACGTTTGTACCTCCTGGGGCGCG
>DASUVS010000398.1:0-16750 GCA_036378835.1 Binatia bacterium
CCCTCACCGGTTTTCATCTCGGCTATTTTTCCCTCGTGGAGCACCGTGCCGCCGATCAATTGAACATCGAAGTGCCGCAGCCCGATAGTCCGTCGCGAAGATTCACGCACCGTGGCAAAAGCTTCGGGTAAGATTTCTTCGAGAACCGCCGCCTCCCCCTCTCGCAACTCTTTGTCCAGCTCTTCAACCCGGCCTTTGAGTTCTTCGCGCCGTTCGCCGTCGGAAGTTAGTGCTTGGGCGCGAGCTTCTTCCAAATCGGCCTTCAGCTGCGCTGTTGCCTTTTGGATGCGGTCTTTGAAATTATCAGTCTTAGCCAGTAACTCGTCATCGCTAAGGCTCTGGAGTTGCGCCTCGATACTATTGATCTTCTCGACGTAAGGACGAATCCGTTTAATCTCCCGGTCGTTCTTAGTGCCGACTATTTTTTTGATTAGGTTCAACATGTTTAAGACTTTGCCCCCAAAGATGGACGCGGAGCGGTGCGGCGCTTGCTAAGGGAATCAGTGGATCATAGCTTACAAGATTCGGGTGTAAAACAAAACGAGCTCAATCAGCGCTCGATACGGACCGCAGACTCCACCTTTTCTCCAAGAAAACGTCCGCCGACTTTGATGAAGCGATCGGGCGCATCAGTAACGAAAAAGCTGTGGTTGCCGATGCCGTCTCTCCTGGCGAGAGACTGCTTCTCAAGCGTCATTCCTACTTCCTTGACGATCTCTTCCGCGGAATCAATCAGCTCTACCGCAGCCCCCATATAATTACCGATAGCCTTCTTGAGCAATGGGTAGTGTGTGCATCCCAATATCAGGGTGTCGATGCCGCTTTGTTTTAAGCTACCCAGATAAGCTTCCACGGTCATGGCTGCGATACCGTTATCTATCCAGCCCTCTTCGACAAGGGGAACGAATAAAGGACAGGCGCGGCTGTAGACTTCGATATCTCCTGAGCGCCTCTTGAGCGCTTTGGTGTAGGCGCGGCTTTGAATGGTCGCTTCCGTTCCAATGACACCCACCCTTTTATTCCTGCTGATCATAAGCGCCTTGCGAACACCCGGCTCGATCACGCCGATCAGCGGAACTTTCACTTTTTCCCGCAAGGCTTCTAAAGCCAGTGCCGTCGAAGTGTTGCAGGCAACTACTACCAGCTTCACGCCCTTTTCAATCAGGAATTCGGTATTCTCGACCGAATACCGAATCACCGTCTCAACGGACTTCGTGCCGTAAGGAGCTCTCGCGGTGTCACCGAGATAAAGGGTGTTCTCAGCGGGCAGAATCTCGATTAATTTTTGCAGCACCGTGAGCCCGCCAATCCCTGAGTCGAATACTCCTATGGCATCGTTCCGTTTCGTCATGAGTCAGAATTATACATGTGGATCCAACTGCGCGCCCAGCTCTTTCTCGCAGCTCGGCGCGTAACCGAAAACCTGTTCCCAGACGTGTTTTGATTCCATGCAAAGATAAATTTTGACCGTTGGAGCGTTGCGGCGGATCCAGCGGAGCATTTTGCGATACATCTCGATGCGCAGCGGTTGGAAATAGCGCAGCTTGCCATCAGGATTGGGCACTTGCTCGGCGGCAAGCAGCCGAGTCCGGGGCCGCCTCTCTCTCATAGCCCGCTTGAGCCCGGGCGTATTGCGCAGGACTCCCATGCTCAACCATGAAATGCGCCGCCAATCGACGGTCGCAAATAGTTGCTCGACCAGCGCCTCATAATCCCTTTCCCAATCCGGGTACTCAATCATGGGGTCGAAATGGAAGCCGAGGCGATAGCCGGCATCCTGGCATAGATGCGCCGCTTGTAGGCGCTCAAGCAGCGATGCCGTGCCGTGCTCCTCGGCATCAATCACCCTCTGCGGATTCATCGACCACGAAACCACAACGCGCTCCTTGGGATCGACCCTCAATAGATCCTCCACGCAATTGCTTTTGGTTTTGAGCTCGAGCAACGCGTTCGGCTGTTCGGCGAAAAAGGGCACGACCTCGCGTGTAAATCCGATATAGGGATCCAGTATCAGGCTATCGGTAATCTCACCGGTTCCAATACGAAAGAAATACCTCCGGTGCTTGTAGAGCAGTTCGCCTGCCTCCGCGAGCAAATCGTCGACGTTGGCAAAAACCTTCAACGCTGGGTTGTGCGCCAGGTATTCTTGCAGGTAGCAGTAGCTGCAATCCATCGGACAATTGCTGGCAAAATTGATGACGAAATAATTGCAGCAGATCTGGCCATCGCTGCCGGGGCATTTCTTTAGAAATTCTCCCTTGTGTTTAGCCACGTAAAGCCGCTTCTTTGCCGTTTGGAAATCGGTTCCCGGCGGTACTGGAAACGTGACTTCTTCGCGACCAGGGTCAACGATTCTTAGCGGAACGTGCGGGAGCGCGGCTATCAAACGGCTAACCATCGGCATGCTTTGGCAATCCTGCTCGATGAAGATTTCCTGCGGCTCGAACTTCAGCATGCTGATGATGCTCCGGGGGCTGCGCGCATTTCGGGATTCTCGGCGCCTTTTAACAGAAGGTAGATTTCGGCCAAGTTTTCGCTTTCTGCCACCGCGCCGAGATTTGCCAGGATGCTCTTGAATTCAGCCGGACTTCTCGCGGCAAATTCAATCTGCAAATCTCCACCCTCGAGTCCCGCCGGAACCGACAACTTTACCGCAGGCTGCAGCTTGAGCTGACGAATCTTTGCTTGGATTGAGTCCTCGATTTGGCTCAAGCGCGGGAACCGGATTCGTCTGACTTGGTCCTTGAGCCGCTTGAGCCGATCGGCGCGGCCTAACCGTGGGTCGGTTCGTACGTCAGCGATGGTCTTACTCTGCAAAAGTTCACTGATCGCGACGCCGTCGCGGAGTTCGATTTCCTCCAGCCAGTCCATCAGGTCACGTAGATGATTCTCCCCTGCTTTCAAAGCGAGCGCGAGCTCAAGCAGTGCGGCGCCATCGGTTGCATTCCAGCTAAGCCAGCGCTCCTTTATCTGCGGATGAAATCCCTTGCTCAGCGCATATTCCTGAATTGTTTGTGCCGTCATCGCCGGCTCCTTCTAAGAATTCTGACAGTAATGCTTGGAACTTCCGGGCATCGTCGAGCTTGCCCCTTTTTGCCGCGCCGGCAGCTAGTATCGATGTCTTTTGCCGAAGTGAATCCAGGGCCCATTGCTTTTTTTCGCCAGCCAGGCCGTCGCGCAGCAGCTTGGCGATTGCCAGCACTCGAAAACGGTCCATGCCCCAAAGAGAACGGGACAGTTGATCGACGTGCCCGCCGCGCTTGGTAACCAAAGGGCTGTCGATCAGATAAACCGGATGTCCGACCGCGATACGAAGCCAGAGATCATAATCCTCGCAGACTGGAAACGATTCGTCGAATCCGCCTGCCAAATCGAAAAGTTCTTTGGTCATCATCACCGCCGATGGACTGACCAAACAAAGCTCCAGACTGCGCTGAAAAATGTCCCCGCTGGGCTTTCGGTGCCTCATTTTGGGATTAACTCTCATGCCATCGCGAATCCAGATTTCCTCGGTCTGGCAAATCTGCATCTGCGAATTTTGTTCCATGAAATCAGTTTGAATCGCTAACTTGGCAGGCAACCAAAGGTCGTCAGAATCGAGGAACGCGATGTATTTCCCCCGTGACCTCGCCACACCGGCGTTCCGCGCGGCAGCAACGCCAGTGTGCGGCTGAGACAATACTCGCAATCGAGAATCGCATGAACTCAGTAACCGCGTCGTGTTATCGGTCGATCCATCATCAATAACGACGAGTTCGAAGTCGCGAAACGTTTGAGCCAGAACCGACTCGACGGCTTCAGCGATCATCGGCCATCGGTTGTAGGTCGGGAGGACTACACTCACCAGAGGCGGGCCGGCTGTCATGGCGTCGTATTTGTAAATCGGAGCTTAAGATCTCACGGGCCGGAAAAGTCTCGATTGTGCTCAGCCTTCACATGAAGGTTTCCATTTTTTTGAAAAACTGATCCACCATCATCTTAGCCACCCCACCCAACATGCGTTGACCGATACTCGCGATCAAGCCGCCGACTTGCGCATCGGTGCTGTACTTGAGAACCGTTTTTCCGTTGGCCTCTTCAAGATCAATAACGACATCGCCCTGCATAAAACCTGGACCGCCTGAGCCGGATCCGCTCAAAATGTAATGAGCAGGAGGCTGTTTGTCCTTGATCGCTACCTTACCCTTGTAGGTACCTTTCACCGCGGCGACACCGACTTTCATGGTCGCTTCGTACTGATCCGGTCCGACCTGATTGAGCGCCTCACAACCAGGCATGCATTGCGCCATGACATTTGGATCGAGTAGAACCTGCCAGACCCGATCCCTCGGAGCATTGAATGTATAGCTTCCCTCAATCTTCAAAACGGCTCTCCTTCGCGCTTGTTTCGTTGCGATGGACCTATCTCGAAATAACTATTATCGAGCCGATTACCAGCAAAAACCTTAGCTTTCATCCCGACAAAAAACAACACTAACATATCCGCCGCAGGCGGCGGCGCCACGAGCTGAACAGAAAAATCGTTGAATCCCCCCACTACCTTGGTTAAACTTCACCAGATGTTCAACAGAGCTTTTACAGCGGTACTGCTGCTGGGGGCATTCTGCGGTTATCCGTCGGCGCTTCTCTCGCAAGCACCCGATCCTCGTCAAAGTTTTTACACCGCCTATTCCCTGTATTCGAGCGGCGCAGTCTCTCAAGCGAAAGAGTTTTTTCAGCAAAGCTTAAATGGCGCCTATCCGCTCACAGATTATGCGCTCTATTATCTAGCAGTCATTGCATTTGACGAATCCGATTGGCCCTCGTCGCGGCAGCTCCTGATGAGGCTGCGCCAGGAGTATCCTCAAAGCATCTGGTTTGGCCGGGCTCAGCTGCAATCGATCAAAATCGACATCGCTGAAAAAAATTATCCCCAAGCACTGGCCTCGCTGCGTTCCTTGCGAACCGAAAAGAACCTGAAACCTGAGATTGCCGAAGAAGCGCTTTTGCTTGAGGCGCAGTCGCAGGAAATTCAGGGAGATGTCCCTCAGGCCTACTCGTCATTTCAGGAACTTCGAACAAATGCGCCACGGTCTCGTTGGAGCGCCGCGGCACGCAAAGAAGTTGGCCGTTTGCGCGAAAAATATCCCGAATTATTCGGCCTCAACACCGTCACTGCGATTTCTGATGAAGCCGATCAGCTAGCGCGCGAGAGAGAGCACGGCGCGGCGGAGGCTCTTTATAAGAAGCTCCTCAATCAAGATCTAGGCCCGATGCTACGGCTGCAGAATCTCACCAAGCTTGCGGATCTTTATCTCTCGATCCGCAAAAGAAATGAAGCGATGCCTCTCCTCGAAGAAATTGCCCGCGACTTTCGGGATAGCCCACAAGCGCCCGTTGCCCTTTATCGAATCGGCAGTATTCTATGGAACCGCAATGATAACAGCCAAGCTCTCGGCTACTTCACGCGTCTGATCAAAACGTATCCCGATGGCGCGGAAGCCGACCGAGCCCAGTTTGCCGCTGCCGATATCTTGGAGTCTCAAGGCAAGAGCCATGAAGCGATGCCGCTGTACCGTTCTTTGCCCAAGAAGTTTCCCAACAGCCAGGTTCGCGACGATGCAATTTGGCGGTTGGCCTGGGCGCAGTATCGCGGCGGTAAGTTAGCGGAGGCAAATGTAACCTTCAAATCGCTTGCGAGCAACGCTAAAGAAGAAAGATACAAGACCGCCGCTCAGTACTGGCAAGCAAAAACATCTTGGCAGCTTGGGGCGCATGAGACCGCTAACCGCCTCTACCAGCAGATTTTCAATCAAGGCCAGGAATCCTATTACCAGGCTCTGGCGGCGCAAGCGTTGGCCAAAGCTGGAATTACCGTACAGCAAAGCAGGCCCGTCAAACCGGCAGCGGCGAACGATTTGGATCTGCAATCTTACCCGGAAGCTGCTTTTCATTTAGTTCGGTCGCGCGAATTGGCCCAGCTTAAACTGCACGCTCTGGCAGTGAGCGAGTTGGATGAAATAAACCGGATTGCCCGGCAGAATTCCTCACTTCGTCCGCTCCTGATCGATGAATACACGAGCAATCACGCGTTTGCTCGGAGCGTCGCGCTCGCTCAGCAGCTTCCCGGAGCCGCCGGCGAGCGCCTGTTCCATCGTTATCCTTTGGCTTACTGGGAAACAATCCAAAACAAAGCGCGGGAAGCGGAAATTGATCCTTATCTGGTCGTGGCGCTGATTCGGCAGGAAAGCCTTTTCGATCCCCGCGCCCGGTCCTCGGCCGCAGCTCTCGGGCTCATGCAGTTGCTGTCGACGACTGCAAATCGCATGGCCAAACAACTCGGGTTGACGCCTCCGTCAAATGAAAAGCTCTTCGACCCGGAGCTTAATGTCACCCTTGGAACTCGCTATTTACAAAGCTTATTGCACCGCTATTCAAACAACTGGTTTAAAGCAATAGCCGCCTACAATGCCGGCGAAGCCGCCGTCGATCGCTGGGAAAAAGATATCGTCACCGATGACATTGAAGAATTCGTCGAGCGCATTCCGTACCTCGAAACACGCCAGTATGTTAAACTCGTGCTTCGCAATCATCGTATCTACAAAACTTTATACAACCAGGATCAATGAGCCAGGCGCCACTCAGCCGCCTTGCTGTGATCGGCATCACCGCCGATTCCTCGGCGTGCGAACAAACCGGCTTTAAGACCAACCGAGAAGGATTGTATTCTCTAGCTAGCCGCTACTGCGATGCCATCGAAAACGCCGGCGGTTTGCCGATCATTATTCCGCATTTGCGATCGCGAATTCAGATTGGCCGGCTGTTGGGGCGAATCGACGGGCTGCTGATTAGCGGCGGAGGTTTTGATATCGATCCGGCCTATTATAGCGAGCAGCGGATGGCCAAGCTCGGCAAGATTAACCCGCAAAGAACGTTTACTGAATTGGAATCTATTGCCTTTGGGCTTGACCGAGATTTGCCGATGTTGGGGATCTGCGGCGGCGCACAAGCGATCAACGTCGCCCTTGGCGGGTCCCTTTACCAAGATATCGCAACACAGCTTCCCGCCGCGCAAAGGCATCAGCAAGAGGAGCGCAGCGATAGCCATGGCCACGTAGTCGAAGTGTCACGCGGCACTCTATTGTACAAAATTTGCGGGCGCCCGAGACTAAAAGTCAACACGACCCACCATCAGGCGATTCGTAACATCGGAGCAGGTCTCACGGTCAACGCAATCGCGCCTGACGGAGTGATCGAGGGGATCGAAAGCAAAGATCACTCGTTTGTTCTGGGCCTGCAATGGCACCCCGAAGTTCTGGCTCCGAGAGAGGTTATCCAGCGAAAGATCTTTTCCTCCTTCGTTTCAGCCTGCAGACGGCTGCACCGCGGCATTTAGGGGCGCCTCCCAGCGGAGTTGTCGATCTTGTCGACAGCTTTAGCTTCTGCGCGCCGCAAGAAGTCGTCCCTGCGCCAACTCTCCCGTTGAAATTTTAGCCGGTCTAGGGCAAGACAAGGCGAGCCGTTCAGGTTTAAACCCGGGAGGTATTTCATGGCGAATCAGGTCGGAGATGTTCTAGATAAAGGCGCTGCCGAACGTGCGTTATTCCCGGCTGGCGGGCTGCCTGGCGGTGGACAGCTGGAAGTGCGCATGGAGCTTTCAGCCGATCACCCGGACCCGGACATTCGCCAAGTCGCTCGGAACGTCAAGCCATACAATCTGCAAAGCTGGCATTCAGAGTGGAGCGCGGCGGCGGACAAGAACGAAGAGCTTGCGGCAGGATTCGTTGCTGAAGAGCGCAACGTTACCGCGCACGAGTTTTATTTGCGCGCGGCAGATTTCTACCGTCGGGCGCTGGTATATCTGCCTGAGAGCGATTCTCGGATGCTCCCGACTTACGTCAAGCTTAGGGAGACTTTCCAAAAAGCATGGAGCCTTGTCCCACCACCCTTTGAACGCGCGCAAATCCCGTACGAAGGTCACCTGCTTGAGGCGCTCTTTTTCCCGGGCCGCGGCGGAGCGGGAGCTCCTTTGCCGGTGGTTTACAACTATGGCGGCGCGGACGGCATTCTCTTGAGGGGCGAAGACGGCGGCGCCGGTCAGTACGTCCGCCGCGGCATGCATTTCATCGATGTCGATGGACCGGGCCACGGCGGCGCGCTCCGCGAGAAAAAACTTTACGCCACGGCGGATTCCGAACGAGTGGCGAAGGCGGTGATTGATTACCTTGTCTCTCGCCCTGATGTTGATGCCGAGCGCATCGGCCTGCACGGCTCGAGCATGGGAGGCTATTCCGCACCGCGCTGCGCCACTGCGGAAAAGCGCATCAAAGCGGTCGCTGTTTGGAGCGGCGCGTACAGTTTAGTCGATGATATTTTCGATTATTACCCGCCGATTCGAGATCGTTTGCGATGGCTGATCGGCGCCAAGAATTTGGACGAGGCAAGGGAGAAGATAAAAGAATTTAATCTTGAGGGTCGCGCAAACCGGATCGAATGCCCGCTGCTGGTTGGCTACAGCCATGATGATCGTGTGATGGATCCGCGCGGCGCGCTCAAACTTTACGAAAGCGCGGTCAATTCGCCAAGTCGCTCGATGCTAGATGGAGTCGGGCACGGCACCAAGCGTTTCGACCGCCGCACCTACATTGCCGATTGGTTTATGAAGCAGCTCAAAGCCGGACAATAATACGCGACCGGCAGCTCACCTAGCGGCCACCGAGCGATGTTCGACCATCAAGCAGCGGTCCTGCACGACCTGAATGCCGGCGCGAGCCAACGTCTCGGCGGCTGGGTCGTTGCGTATGCCGGATTGAAACCACACAGCTTTCGGCTTCTTCGACAGAATATCGTCTATATGGCCGTTGATATCCTGCGGCCGGCGAAAGACATCGACGAGATCGATTTCTCCGGGAACGTCGACCAGACGGCGATAGACTCTGGCGCCAAAGATCTCTGTGACCTCGGGGTAGTAGACCGGAACCGGAACAATCTCGAAGCCGGCTCCAAGCAGATATTGGGGCACGTACACGGACGGTTGACCCGCCTGCGCTTCTGTCTTAATACCGAGAACGGCGATTCGGTGGGTTTTCATAATCAATTGTCGAATCTGCGCCCGGGTTTCGATGAGATTGTCTTTCCACTCCATGCCGGCAGTATAGCAATTGCCGTCTTGACAAGCGACGAGGTTCCATCCGGGCCAATGAACAGCTATAAACTGCGCTGTCAATCGGCGGGTCTCACATTCAGCTTACCGGCGCTCCCTAACCTCGCGAGGACCTTCGTAAAACTATACCGCATCAGAATAGATGCCATCATATTATTGCGAGATTTCACATGGCCGACTTGAAAGTAATCGGCAAAGCCATCACTCGGGAAGACGGTTACGATAAGGTAAGCGGCCGGACAATCTATACAGCGGACGTGCATCTAGCGGGGCTGCTCTGGGGAAAAATTTTGCGCAGCCCTTATCCCCACGCGCGCATAGAACGTATCGATACATATAAAGCTCAGCGGGTTCCGGGAGTAAAGGCAGTCATCACCGGGGCCGACGTCAAAGGTTGCCTAATCGGTAAACAGATCCGTGATATGCCCGCGCTTTGTTGGGATAAAGTCCGTTTCATCGGCGACCGAGTAGCCGCCGTTGCCGCCGAAAGCATCGACGCGGCCGAGGAAGCTCTAACTCTTATCGAGGTAGACTACCAGGAACTGCCCGCGGTATTCGATCCCTTGGAGGCGATGCAGCCGGATGCGCCGCGCCTGCATGATGATATCGCCGCCTACGGCGGCGCGCCCAAAGACCTGCTGGCTCTGGATCTACCCAATGGCTTAACCCGGCTGGCGTGGCGCAAGGGGGACGTCGAGCAGGCGATCAATCAAGCAGACGTAGTTCTCGAGCATACCTTTAGGATCCCCGCGCGGCATCAAGGCTATCTCGAGCCTCACGCGGCGATCGTCAGCATTGATAAAAATGATCGTATTCAAGTATGGGTTTCAGCGAAAAACCCGTTCGGGATTCGCAGTCAAATGGCCAAAGCCTTGGATATTTCGGAAGAGCGCATTTGCGTCAACGTGGTCAACGTCGGTGGCGAATTCGGCGGCAAAGGAGATGCAACCGATCTGCCGGTTGCCTACTTTCTAGCTCAAAGGTCCTCCCGTCCGGTAAAGCTCGTGATGAATTACGCCGAGGAATTGTCGGCCGGCAATCCAGCGCATCCTACCATAATAACCATACGAAGCGGCGTGAACCGTGACGGCCGCATCGTTGGACGTTCCTTGAGGGCGATCCATACCGGAGGCGCTTACGGCGGGCTTAAAGCCAACTCATCGTTGGCCACCTGGCACTATGTCGGTGTCCCCTACCGGGTTGAAAACTCCCATTTCGAATTTTTGCAGATTTACACCAACACTGTGCCTGGCGGGTACTATCGCAGTCCCGGCGCAGTGGCGATGGCATTTGCTCTGGAGTCGCATACCGATCTGATCGCCTCAGAGCTTGGCATCGATCCGGCCGAGTTTCGCCTGAAAACTCTCCTGAGCGAAGGCGAAGAAGACGCCGTCGGTCATCGATTACGCGACGTTCGCTTTCGTGCGGTGCTGGAGGCAGCGTTGGAAGCGGCCAAATGGCGAGATTCAAAACTTCGCGCTAACGTCGGCCGCGGCATCTCGCTCTCCGCACGGCATATCAGCGGCGGGGACACAGGTCTTGTTCTAAGCGCGCAGGCCGACGGAAGCTTTATGGTGCTAAGCCCGACCATCGATCAAGGCTCAGGCACTCATACCATATTGCGGCAACTCGTAGCCCAGCAGATGAATGTCCCGGTTGAAAAAGTGCGAGTGGTGATAGGCAATACCGACACGGCGCCGCGTGACAGTGGCGTCAGAGCCAGTCGAGTTACCTATGTGGCCGGTAACGCGATGATGAAGGCCTGTGGCGAACTACGCGAGCGGCTCCTAGAGCGCGCCGCGGGTTTCTTGGAGTGCCGGCCGGATGAGATTGAATTCAGCGACGGCAGCTTTTGCTTGCGTCAAGATCCAAGCCAGCAGCTGACCCTGCGACGGCTCGTTTCCCAAGCCAAGGATCCTCTGCAGGTTTCGGTCTATGAAGACTACCCGTATCCCGACGAAGTGAGTTACATCTGCGCACAGATCGCCGAGGTTGAAGTCGAACCCGCAACCGGCGCGGTGCGCGTCCATCGGATGATAACCGCCCACGATGTCGGCACGGTCATTAACCCGCTGACCCACCAGGGCCAAATCGATGGCGCAACGATTATGGGTGTTGGACAGGGCATCATGGAAGAGTTGATCATGATCGATGGCAGGATCGTGAACAACAATCTCGGCGACTACAAGCTTCCCACCATTGCCGACATTCCAATGCTCAAAACCGTCCTGGTGCACTCCGACGGCGGTGTCGGCCCGATGAATGCCAAGCCAATCGGCGAATTTGCTAACAACGGCCCGCCCGCCGCAATCGCCAATGCGATTGCGGATGCAGTGGGTGTTCGCCTCTTCGAGTTGCCGCTTACCGCGGAAAAGATTTATTCCTTGTCGAAAGGATCACAGCGGAAAATTGCTAGAGAAATCCCGTAGCTGCCTGTTGCTGCAAGCCAATTGGGCGGTTCTACCTGTCCAATGTAAGGCTATCAGCCTAATCGACGCCCTCTAGCTTTCTCTTTCTTTCGATCTCCGGCAGGATCGATTCGATTCGTCTCAGGTCCTGCAAGCTCGCATCACGCAGCACGTTTCTCACGCCACTGGCTACTCGGGGAAAACGATCTCTGTCAATGTCCTTGATTACCATGGCCGTTGCGTCAGCCACAGCACCGAGTCGGGCCCGCGAGATAGGTGTGTCTCCGGCACCAGCCGTTCGATGATCTGTGCGCGCTCTTCGCTCGCTTGGGCGGGTGAAATAGTTTTATTATCAAGGCGAGACCGGCCGCCCGATCCACTGCAAGCAGTAATCAACACCAGCAAACTTGCCAATACAAATAGCAGGTAGCTCATGTTAGAAGTCCTCTTCCCGAAGCTGTGATTTCTCTTCCTCGAAATTACGATCACAGTCCCTACCACAGATTTCTCCAGCGAAACACTATAATTCTCTTCGGGGTCTGCCTTACAGAAGCCGCGCGGAAGCTCACGGCGAAAGTGTTAGCGACCCTCCTTGTCGTCGCCAACAGCAAACCGATCGCATGATGATTGACAATAAACTCACCAATCAAATACTTTAACGAACAAATCGATGTGCTCCTCGAGTGATTCCCGGCGAATAGAAGCGAAATATTGGCGACCGATCTCGCAAACCCGCGGTTCCCGCGTTAGACACAGCTTTAGGAGGTTCACCATGCTCGATGGAAAAGTAGTTATCGTCACCGGCGCCGGCCAGGGGATAGGCCGGCATGCAGCGACAACTTTTGCGCAGCAGAATGCAAAGGTCGTGATCGCTGACGTGAACGAAGAAAAGGCCCGAAAGACCGCGACCGAACTTGCTCGGCTCACTGAAGCGATTGCGCTATCCGTGGACGTGCGCGACGAAGAAAGCGTTAAACGTATGATCGATCAGGTGGTGGATCGTTTTGGTCAGATCGACGTGCACGTCAACAACGCCGCCATCGTACCCCATTTTGCTTGGGGTATTCCGCGCTGGCCCCGCATCGGCGAGATGCCCAAGGATTTTTGGGATCGGGTTATTCAAACCAACCTGAACGGCACATTTAACGGCACCAAACATGTCATCCCCCACATGGAGAAAAGACAAACCGGTCACATCATCAATCTTTACGGCGGCGGTGGAATCACTCCGGCGGGAGCCTGCGCCTACATGGTGAGCAAAGACGGGATTCGAACCTTTACGCGCTATGTTGCCGAAGAGGTCAGAAGTTCCAATATCTGCATCGTGACCTTTTCGCCGCGGGTGCCGATTGTGACCGAAGATGCGCCGGAAGAAGCATTCAAGCGCTTGCCCGGCCCCGAAATTCTCGGGCAGGGATTTGTTCTCGCCGCGCAGCTCCCGATGGAACAAAGCGGTGGTTGCTTTGCATACGACAATGGCAAGCTGGTGAGAGAAACTACTAGAGAGGGCTGATCACGGCAGTGTGATAAAAGGTCATCGTCTAACAGCTAACTATTTCGAGAATATGCCTGCTAAATCGCGGGTACAGCTGATGCCTATGCAAGGAGTAGAGAATGCGGGTGATTGATGCGGATGCTCACGTCATCGAGAATGAGTCCACCTGGGATCATATGCTCGAGTCCGAGCGCGGCTTTAAACCGCGCATCGTCGGTGCGAGTGACGGGGACGCATCCGCCGATTATTGGTTAATCGACGGGCGCCTCATGCCGCGCAGCAACGTCGAAAAGAGTTTGCCCGAAGCCGCCCGCGACATGAGCGATCTGAGCATTCGAATCGCTCACATGAACGAATTGAATATCGACCTCCAGGTAATCTATCCAACGATTTTTATTTTCCCAACCGCTCGGCGGCCCGAAGTCGATCTCGCCCTTTGCCGCAGCTATAACCGCTGGATGGCTGATATCGTTAGTAAAGAGCCCGAGCGATTTCGCTGGGTCGTGGTCCCGCCTCTGCTCAATATGGATTCTGTCGCTGAGGAATTGAAATTCGCTAAGGAGCGTGGCGCGTGCGGAGTTTATCTAAGAGGCTTGGAAGCCGACCGGCGTTTGAGTGATTCTTATTTTTTTCCGCTGTATGACGTGGCCAGCAAACTCGATCTGCCGATTTGCGTTCATTCGGCCAACGGCAGTATCGAGGCGTACGACTTTTTCCTCGATGAACCTGGCTTCTGCAAATTCAAGCTGGCGGTGGTCGGCGCATTTCATTCGCTTCTGGTCGATGGCATCCCGGAGAAGTTTCCGAAATTGCGGATTGCCATCGTCGAAGTCAGCGCGCAATGGATTCCTTATGCGATCCATGATTTGGCGCGAAGGTACCAACGCCGCGGCAAACAGCTTGGCTCTCGGGTGTTGGAGGATCACCGGGTTTATGTCACCTGCCAAACCGACGATGACCTCGACTACATCCTCGGTTATGCCGGCGAGAATAATCTCGTCATCGGCACCGATTATGGCCATGCAGACAACGCCAGCGAGATCGAAGCACTGCGCAAGTTGCGAACCGAGGGAAAGCTCAGCGCGCGGGTGATCGACAAGATACTCGGCGACAACCCATGCGCGCTTTACTCGCTCTAATGCCGGAGCCGTCGCACTCAAAGTCGGCGGTGTCGACGTTAGCGCCATGCCCGCGAGGGGGAATCGTGGCTCTGTTGGCGTCGCGTATAACGAGCCGAAGCACGATCCAGTGATATAGCCTCGCGCTTCGAATCCCAGGACTTCTCATGAGTGATATCTTCGATCTCCTGCTCACCGGCGGCACCGTTATAGATCCTAGGTCCGGCACCAATCAGAAGTTGGACATCGGTATCATCGCTGATCGGATTGCCGCCATCCGGTCCAACATCCCTCCTGTGAACGCCAGGAAATCGCTGAACGTCGAGGGGTGCATCATCACGCCGGGCCTGATCGATTTTCACGTGCACAGTTATTGGGGAGTAAATCCTTATGGCTTTAATGCCGACCCGATTTGCCAGGCCAGCGGCGTAACAACTACTATGGATGCCGGTTCTTCGGGACCGACTAATTTCCTGGGGTTTCGCAAACTGGTCTATGAGCAATCCCATACTCGCATGCTCGCCTTTGTCGCAATGGCGCAGCATGGCGTGCTGAACGATCCGGGGGAGTTAGAGAACTTACGTTTCGCCGATCCGGAAGGAGCGGCACAGGCAGTCGCTGAAAATCGCGATGTCGCCATCGGCATCAAGTTGCGCATGCACAGGAAATCCGTCGGGGAAAACAGTCGCGAGGCTTTACGGTTGGCAGTCAAGACCGGTGAAGCCTGCCGCGCGCCGGTCATGGTCCACGTCGGCGACACAGTTATTTCCATGGACGAGATTGTCGATTCGCTGCGCGCCGGGGATGTGGTCACGCATTGTTACACGCCGCAGCAGCCTTCTATCATCGATAAAAACGGCCGGCTTCTCGATGCGGTTCGGAAAGCCCAGGAAAGAGGCGTGATCTTCGATGTCGGTCATGCCGGCGGGCATTTCGACTTTGATCTCGTGCGCCGCGCTATGGGCGGCGGTCTGCTGCCCGACATCATCAGCTCCGACTTGCATGGCCGGTTGAAACAACCGGGGTTTGGAGTTGTCGGCGATTTGCCTACGGTAATGACCAAGTTTTTGGCATTGGGATTGAGTCTGGAAAGGATCATCGCCGCTTGCACGAACAACCCAGCCCGAGCCGTCGGTTGGCAAGACCGTATTGGCAGTCTCGAAGTCGGCCGGGAAGCGGACATCGCCGCGCTGGAGATTCTCGACGATCCCGTCATGTTGAGAGATTCCGTGGGCGTCGAGAAACTGCACAGGCGGCGTATCGCGGCGAGGTGGACGGTGCGTGCCGGGGAGTTGTTTCAGGCGCGAAGATAGAAAGTTTCTATATAGTTATCCATGCGGTTCATTGAGAAGAGTTCGGCACAGCACATCGGATTGAAGGGTCAAAATGCGAAGAGCAATTCTTTTCTTGTTTGTAATTGTCGTCGCGACGAGCAGCCGTGCTGCCGCGCAGACGCCCTATTATCAGGGCAAGACGATCACGATAATCACCGGTAGCCAGGCCGGCGACCTGTTCGACATTTACGCACGCATGATCGCAACGCATATGGGAAAAAACATTCCCGGTAATCCGAGTATTTTGGTGCAGAACATGCCGGGTGCGGGACATATTGTCGCGGCGAATTTCGTTTACGGCGTCGCCAAACCCGACGGTTTAACGTTGCTCGCGCCCAACCCCAATCTCTATGTTGACCAGCTCATTGGCAGAACGGAAATCAAATTCGATTGGGCCAAATTTGCTTGGATCGGTAATGCCTCGCGCACGACCGACGTGCTTTATATGCGCACCGATGCGCCGTTCAAAACTATGGAAGAAGTGCGCAGTGCCAAAGAACCGCCCAAGTGCGGCGCAACGGGTACCGGGACGACCGGGTATCTGGTGCCGAGACTGTTGGACGAAACCATCAGCGCCAAGTTTAACATCGTCACGGGATACAAAGGCGGCAACGAGATCGACTTGGCGGTCGAGCGCGGCGAGCTACAGTGCCGCGCGTTCAGCGTCACGGCATTCTTCGGCCGCGAACCGTTTCATACCTGGAGAAAAACAAACTTTGTGCGGGCCATCATCCAATTGGGCCAAAAGAGAGATAACCGGTTGCTGGATGTACCGACCCTCAATGAGTTAATGGACAAGTATAAGACACCCGACATCGGCCGACGATTAGCCCTAATCGTAACCGCCTCGGAAATCTTTCAACGTCCCTACATGGGTCCGCCCGGCATGCGTCCCGAACATGTCAGGATCCTCCGCGAGGCTTTCCACAAGACGTTGAAAGACAGTGCATTCATGGAAGAAGTGAAAAGCAAGAAGCTCGATACCGAGTACACTTCGGGCGAAGAGATGGAAACCTTGGCCAAGGAGATGATGTCCCAGCGGCCGGAGGTCATCGAACGATTGAAAAAAGTGTTGGGAAACTAAGTCGCGACTCAGCAATAGATTAGTTCAAACCGTGAAAGCCTTCCAAACGTGCAACCTGTTTCAAGACGGACACCTATCCTGGGATCGCCTGCTTCTTCATTGGATTCGTCACGGATTCTCACGTCAGAAAATTCCCCGTCCTTCGAAGAGACTCGGGATAAACTCGGTG
>DASUVS010000399.1:0-3614 GCA_036378835.1 Binatia bacterium
ATGTCGACAAGATCAGCAAAGGAGCCAAGCCTGCAGACCTACCCGTGGAACTTCCCATGAGATTCGAATTGCTGATCAATCTGAAAGCTGCCAGTCAGAACGGCTTAACCATTCCAGCCAATGTTTTGGCTAGAGCTGACAAAGTAATCCGATGATCATTAATCCAAAATCCAAAAATCGCAAATCCAAAATCGAATGATTCCGACGAATGTGCTGGCGCGCGCATAAGGTGATCGGGTAAAGACAAAGTTATCCTAGCGCACCTGCTAGATTTAAGCTCGCCGCGGCCGCCTATGCTGGAAGGTTTTAGGGCGTTACCCGGGATACTTTGTTATGCGCCGAGCTTGTTCGGCGGAACTCACTTGAAGTGCATGTCATGTTTAAGCTTTCTGACTTGATCCGAAAAATCTTCCTTACCGGTATTGCTGCATTCGTGTTCATGTCTCATTACGAGGCCGTCGCCTATGGCTGGGCCGACAAAGGCCATCGAACTGTAGCTATTCTAGCTGACACGCGCCTCACCGAGCACTCACGTGAAGAGGTGAAGAAGCTTCTTCCTACTGGTACGACGCTGGCGGATGCAGCTGTGTGGCCCGACGCAGAAGGACGGCGAATGACCGAACTAGACCGCCTGCATTACGTCAACATTCCCGATAACGCCGCTGGTTACAACCAAGAGCGGGACTGCGAAGCAAGAAATTGCATGGTTGAAGCATTGAAATGGTTTACTCGGGTCATCGCCGACGCTGAGGCGCCGATCGACGTGCGGCTAATCGCTCTACGGTATGTCGCCCATCTTGTGGCTGACATGCATCAGCCTCTACACGCCGGCAGGCGAGAAGATAGAGGTGGAATCGACATCACCGTGAGTTATCGAGCACAGATCACTAACCTCCATCTGTTCTGGGATATCAACCTTGTCGAAATGGAAGAGGGCGATGCCGGGAAACTAGCCAAAAAATTGGACGAGAGCATCACCGAGAAAGAACGCACTAAATGGCAGTCGGGAGACCCGAAAAAATGGACCGATGAGTCGTTTCGTCTTTCACGATCCAACGCCTATAACTTTGGAGAATCCATGGAGTTGTCAGACGAATACGTCGCAACCGCTCGGAGAATAGTGAGACGAGGGCTGGCTCAAGCGGGAGTCAGGCTGGCGTGGTTGCTCAATAACGCGTTCAAATGATGGTGCGATCGCGGATCGTTCCTTGTGACATTCACCGCGCTCTTGTGAGAGCCGATAAATCATCAAGCGATTATTGAATTTAAATCGTATTTTCGAAATTAGGAAAAATAAATGCGCGGCAGATTTCCGATACTGTGTCCGAGTTTTCGATTCGATAATCCAAAACCCAAAAACGACAATCTAAAATTGCCATGGCTCAGCACTCTCGCCTTCGTACTCATGATAGCGGGAGTTGTGAGGATCGCTGACGCGCAGCAGGCGAAAAAGGTTCCGCGCATCGGCTATTTGGCGGCGGTATCGCCGGCCGCCGATGCGCCGCGAAAAGAGGCATTCCGTCAAGCATTGAAGGATTTCGGGTATGTTGAGGGGCAGAACATTGTCATCGAGTACCGCCACGAGGAGCGGAATTTTGAGCGCCTTCCGAAGCTTGCTGCCGAGCTTGTCGAGCTAAAGAGCGACGTGTTCGTTACGGTCACTACCAATGCCGCTCTGGCGGTCCGCAATGCTAATAGGAGCATTCCGCATGTTTTCATGGGAGTGACGGATCCGGTTACCGCCGGACTCGTGGATAGTTTGGCGCACCCCGGCGGCAACAGCACCGGGGTCACCAACATGGCGGCGATTTTGTCGGGCAAACGACTCGAGCTTCTGAAAGAGATCGTGCCCAGACTCTCGCGTGTTGCCGTGCTGTGGGATCCGCAGGCGCCCGGCTCTGCGCCGCAGTGGGAAGACAGCCAAGTCCCGGCGCGGGAACTCAATCTCCAACTTCATTCCATGCAGGTAAGCAGTGCAGATAAATATGAGGCGGCGTTCAAGGAGGCAGCCAAGGCGCAGAGCGGCGCTCTTGCCGTGACGTTAAACCCTTTAGCCAATTCGAATTCAAAGAGGATCGCCGATTTGGCGATGCATTATCGCTGGGTATCGATATGCGCGCGAGCGGACTATGCGGACAACGGCAATCTCATGGCTTACGGACCAGGCTACAGCAATGAAGGCTTCGATGGCGCTCGCTATCTGGCGAGGATCTTAAAAGGCGCCAAGCCCGCCGATATTCCGGTCGAGCAGCCGACCAAATTTGAAATGGTGATCAATTTAAAGACGGCAAAACAGATCGGCGTCACCATCCCTCCGACCCTGCTGGCGCGGGCGGACAGAGTGATCAAGTGATAGCGATCAGGTGTCAGCCGTCGGGAGATCAAAAAACGGAAGCCGAGTGATGACAAAAGAACTCGTCCTCCCTACTCTATGCTCCTTGCTCCTTGCGACCTACTCCACAGTCCAAGCGCAGCAGGTTTCGAAAATTCCGCGCATAGGAATCGTCACAGGCATTTCCAACGATCCTAGTTCTAGAATAAAGACATTCCGGGAAGCGCTGCAAGAGCTCGGCTACTTTGAGGGCAAGAATATTTTGTTTGAATATCGCAACAACGAGGGAGATAGGTCTCGCGTCCCGGGAATTGTTGCCGAACTCGTCCGCCTCAAGGTCGATATCATTTTCTCTACACAGGCGATCGTGATTCGCGAAGCCAAACGAGTGACGAAAACCATTCCCATTGTCATGGCAATTACGCCGGATCCGGTAAAATCTGGTCTGGTCGATAGTCTGGCGCGTCCGGGAGGAAATATTACCGGATTCACCTCCGCGACCCGAGAATTAAGTGGCAAACGGCTAGAGCTGCTGACCGCGATGATTCCGGGGCTCTCGCGGGTCGGAATTCTTTCGGGATTCGGCGCATTTAGAGATTATGAGGATGCCGCACGTAGTTTAAACGTGCCGCTTAAAATCCTCGAAGTGCGAGCGCCAACTTCCGAGTTGCCTAAGCTTTTCCAAGTTGCGGCAAAAGAGCGCCTCAGCGCAATTATTACAACCAGTGTTCCATCGCTCTCTGTTCACCGAAAGCAAATCGCCGATCTAGCGCTACAGAATCGACTGCCGTTGATGTCGGAAAGCGTGACAGTTGTCGAAGATGGCGGTCTCGCGTCCTATGATGCTCATCGAGACGAGATTTACCGGCGCGCCGCGATTTACGTCGATAAGATCTTGAAAGGCGCTAAGCCGGCTGATCTTCCAATAGAACAGCCAACGAAGTTCGAGCTGGTGATCAATCTAAAAACTGCCAAGCAGATCGGCCTTATAATCCCACCCAACGTGCTGGCGAGAGCGGACAAGGTGATCAAGTGATCCCATTGCGGACTTTGGATTTTAGATTTTGGATTGGAAGAATCAAAAGACAAACAGGACTTTGTCTGACGCTTTTACTTTTACTCTTTGCGTTTTGCTTCCCAGTAAGCGCGCAGCAGCCAAAACTATCGAAGGTCGGCTGGCTCGGCTCGCGTTCAGCCGAGAGTCCAGGCTCCGGCCGTGAGTTGTTCCGGCGCGCTCTCACTGAACTCGGCTATGTTGAGGGCAAAAACCTAGTCTTTGAGT